>DAOWEB010000225.1 GCA_030638735.1 Spirochaetaceae bacterium | reverse complement strand
TTCCGGCTTTATTCTGTTAAGAACATAGCAAGCAACATCAAGTCGGCATTGAAGACAATCTGCCATATCAAAACCTTCTTTTCTCTTATCCTCAAAAATTTCATTTACAGTGTCTATTACTATACTTTCCATAATGTTATGAACATTCATGGTTAATTCCTCCACTAATTCCTACATCTAAATTATAACAAGAAAACTATCAACTATCTAATCATTTTTTACAAAAAGATCTTCTTTAAAATTATGGGCCGCAAAAATATGTTCCCTGGTTAGTTTATCAATATGAGATAATTGCTTTATTATTGGTTTAATTTTTGATCTGATATTTGTATCTTTATGAGGACAGTTAAATACAGAAACTGGAAGATCACATTCTTTTACCAGTTTTTCAATTACACTTTCCCTTACCTCACACATATGTCGCAGGATATAAATTTTCCCATTAAAAAAATCCTGAACTGGTTTCATAGTAGAGAAATCAGCCCGGAAACAGAGGTTCATTATTGATGTTTCTACAAAATCATCAAGATGATGGCCAAGAGCAATTTTTGTTATATTATTTTTATCAGCATAATTAAATAGTATTCTACGTCTGTTCCTGGAGCAGAGATAGCAATTAAAAGTATTATTAAAGGATTCCGGAAACATATGCGCATCTATAATTTTAAAGGGGATTTTTAGTATTTTAAAAAAATCTATAAGTTTTTCTGTTTCTTTATTATCTGCTGCATATTCCCGCCAATTTATCATTACTGCGATCAGTTCATAAGTAATTGGCAGCCATTTAAGTCTTAATGCCAGAGCAAGGGCAAGGGCTAAGGAATCTTTTCCTCCGGAAATACCCAGAAGAACCCTGTCCCCATCCTTTATCATACTGTATCTGTTAATACCCCTTCCTGTTTGTTTAACAAATCGGCGTATCCATGTAGGAATTTCTCCTTCCACTAAGTCCTTAACACTAATCAATACGAGCTCCTTAGGTTGCATAGGCGAGCAGGGACGAAGTCCCGACCAGCCTTAGGTTGCATAGGCGAGCAGGAAGCTTGCTTCCGACCAGCCTTAGGTTGTTTTTTATTTTATTTTCCTGTTATAGTTAATTGCAATATTACTGGATCAGTGTATACTAGTTTTTGGAATAATACTTGTCTATGGTATATGTAAGGGTAATTTTTAATAAAATGAAAAGTTTTCAAAAAGAAATATTCTTTCTTATTTTACTATTATTTTTTCTTTTTATTTTTTCCTGTAGTAAAAATGAGAGGTCTAATAATTTAGTAAGTCCTGAGATTGAAATTGAATCTGAGTCATCCGATAAAGCAACTCTTGTTTTTGGAGAGGGCAGGGAAAAAACAGTTCCAAATCAGGATTCTTCGACTGATAATAAGGGTTTTACTGAAATTGAAAAAGGTGATATAAAGGGTCAATTGTTTTCAATTGATTCAAAAAAAATTATTCCGGAAGATATGGTAATAGGGTCTCTTCTAAAATATAAACCAAATAATATTTCTTCAGGTTCTTTTCCCTCCTCTATAATTACTTTTTTCAGTGATACAGTAAAAGGTAGTATAAACCAGGATGTTTTACATCCTTTGTGGAGTGAAAATATACAAAAGCTTTTTAGTAACAGGCTTTCTGAACAGTATTTTACAATAAGAATTGGTGATATAGTTGATAAAGATGGTATTAAAACAGCAAATATCAGGCTGATAGGTAAAACAGGTAGAGTCAGTGGTTCTGTTTCTGCCGATAATTTAGAAGGGAAATGGCTGTTAAGTGATATTTCAATTGATTTTATTTACCTGGAGGATATTTATTTAAGAGAAAACCTTGAATTTAATCCTCTGAGTTATTCAAATATTATGTTAAATTATTAGAAGTTGGAGATATTATGGGAACTGAAATGGGAAGAATTGAACAGGAATTTATTCTTAATAATATTATTGAGAAAACTCTTCCTGTTAAACTCCATTTTAGAAAGAAAGAGATAGAAGGTATTTTCCTTTTATTGGATGAGGATAACAGCCTTTTGTTTTCAAGCAGTGACAGTGCTATTACTGACTTGGCTGCAGGAGAGAATATAAATTTCTTTTTTGCTTTTTTTAGCCATACTATGACTTTCAGCAGTAAAATTATAAAGGAAGGTAATCCTTTAAAAGTTACTCTGCCTAAACATATTTATAAGAATTTAAAAAGAAAGTTTGTTCGTGTATTTCCAGGGCAGGAGATAGAATTATCATTTACACTTGAAAATGCAAGAATAGTATTGGACTTCCCGGAAACCCAGGAATATGAATCTTTAAAGGAAGATGTCTATTCTGATGATTTTGATTTTTCCAATCTTAAGGAGTTATTTCAGCAGTTTAAATCTAAATCAACTTCATTTTCAGATGAAAGCGAAATAGTAATGCTTAGAGGTAGGAAACTTGATTCTTTTGAAGAAAAGATAATAACCGATACAGGGAAAAGTTTTTTTTTACCAGATACAACTATGCCTCTTCCGGATAAAACTAAAGTAAATAGTGAGTTTGCTATTACAGAAGATTTTTTTCTTGATAAGCATGGGAATGAAATAGTCATTTGTGATAAGAATTTACGACAACTTGAAGTACTTATTAAAAAGAAATATGAAAATGGTATTTTTTCAGAGTTATTTACGCCTGTTATCTATCATGAATATGCTGTGAGTTATATACGGCTATATAATAATAAAACAAAAAACAAACCATTTACAGATAGAACATTAACATTTGTAAGGGAGTTTTCCCGTATACTTGCTTTTTCACTTGAAAAACAAGGTTATTTTTCCGGAGGTGTGTTGAAAGAAAGTAAATTCCAACCTGAAATAATTGATTTAAGTGCATCAGGTCTTCTTTTTACTCACCCGGAGAAAAAATTATCAGAAATGCTTGGTATGTATGGTGACTTGAAATTGATTTTAAAGATTGGACCTCGTAAGATAGAAATGTCTTCGAGAGTTATGAGGAAGTATAAAATTAAAGATGTATTTTTTTATGGAATCCAGTTTTTAGAAATTATACCGGAAGATTTCAGGTTTCTTTTTGATTATGTTTATGGACGCCCTTTTTCTAATGATGATGACAGGTATTGGGAAGGTGGTGCAGAACCTCCAGAATTAAAATTTTAATTGCTGTCCTATTCCATTATTTAAGGTTAAAATGAGGGTGTATGATATATATTTTAATTGAGCTAAATGGGTTCAGACAGTTAAAAAAAATAGATAGTAGTTTTACAGATAAAATTACTGAATATATGAAAAGTAATTTTACCAGAGATGAGTGCCGGTTTGTTGAGCAAAAAAGTAGTATATTTGTATATACTTGTTCTCCTGGTGAGAATGATATTGTTTCAGTATTTAATAATACCATAAATATTTTCAATTATTTAAAATCAATGGAAAGTAATTTATCAGGATTTAATATTCTACTTGATCAGGAACCGGGGGATTATTCTGAAGAAATATACCGAAAACTTTTAAATCGAATATTTTCACTTCAAAAAGATGAATCATTTTATATAAGCTCAGGGGTTTTTCCACTTTTTAAGACTTTTGCAGATTTTGAAGAGGAAGAAAAATTTTATAGATTAGTAAATTTTCATGAAAATAAACTGGAAAATGAAGATAATATTATCAGTATTCTTTCTCAATCAACAGAGATTGATCAATATATGGAATTTCTGACTCCATTAATTAATAATGACAGACAGGGATTAATTTTTTATTACGGTCCTGGAATATCAATATTAAGTTTTTGTTTTGCTGGTCTTTTACAGGGAAAGGAGAAAGAGGTTCCATGGTTGTATATAAAACCTGATAAAAGTAAAATTTCACAAATTATACCCTTAATTACTTGTATGGATGATCAGTTTATAGAGATGGTTCATTCGTATTTATATGAACCTGAACTTTCTATCTGGAAGCAAAAAATTCATTTTGTAAATAATGCCAATAGTATTATTTATGATGAAGATGCCATAATTCTTTTTCGTATTTACCTAAAAGCTTATTCCCGTAGAATGGCAGAATTATTTATGCCTGCAATGGTATTTATTCTGGATTCTCAGAACTTTGACGATTTATCTTTAAAGTATATTTCAGTAGTACTTGAAGATCTTTATTCCGAATTGGATCTGGTGACGGTAATGTTTTCAGAAGATGAGGATATGCCTGCTTCTTTTTTTGGATTTCAGGGGAAAAAAGTTGAATTGAAAACCTGGAATATTGATGAAGATGGTTCTGATCCTGTAGATTCACCAGTTTCTTATTATCATGCTAAAATGCTTCAAAAAATGGGTAAAGGTTCCTTCAATGGATCTAAAGCGACAAAAAATGTCCTTAATAATCTAGGTCATAAAGCAAAGCATTTTCTTATAATATACACATTAATTTATGATCTTTGTGGAAAGGATGAAATTATAACTTATTTATCAGTAGATCAATCTGATAAGTATAAGAATGAAAATTTATATAATGAATTGGTCTTAAGCGGACTGATATATCCTGATAAAAAGGCTTTTCCTATATTTAATGATATAAGAAAAATATTAAATTATAAGTTTAATTCGGAAGATGAAATCCTAATTAATAGAATAATTGATGCAGTTCTTGAACAGACCATGACTTATGAGGTAACAGTATTTGAAAAAATTGCAAATATATTCAGGCAACTTGAAAATCATTCAAAAGAAGCTCTTTTTTTACTTAAAGTTGTTAATCATTTAATTATTAACGGGAAAACAGAAATTGCAGGTCCCTTTTTTGAAAGAATTTCTGTTATACTTCGTTCTGATCCATTGGAAAAAAGTAAAATTGAATTAAGACAAAATGTATATTTTTTAAAAGCTGCAATTTTTGATAATAAAGATGATTTTGCATCAGATGTATATTTGCGTTTATCAAAAATGGAAATAGATGATCCTGTACTTAATTCAGAAAAAAATATTGTTTGTTCTGAATATTTGTTTGCAATGTACAAATATAAAAAGAGTCTGAATATGGCCAAATCAGCTTTAATAGATGTGCAGGATTCTGAAGACTTTCAATTAAAAACACTTGTAAATTTGAATTTAGCCAGAATATTGATGGGTATGAAAAGGATAGATGAATCTAAAGATTATTTTAAAATTGCAAAGGAAACGGTAAACCGGGATAGAGATATATACAATTTGCTGGAAATAAATTCTCATGAAGCTGTTGTTAATTATATATATGGAAATTTTTCTGAAAGTTTAAGACTTGTTGACAAATCATTAACTATTTGCCAGGAAACGGGAAGAAGAGACTGGGAATTATTTCTTTTATTTTTGAATGGAAGAATATTTTTTGAATTAGGAAATTATTTAGATGCTGTTATTCAATTTTCGGAAGGCCTCAGGCTGACTGATATTTATCTTGATTCTAATAAAAAAAGTTTGTTTAATATTTGGCTGGGAAGATCTTATATATATCTAAAAGATATTCGGTACGGTTTAAAAATTCTTAGTGATTTCGAGAGCTATCCGGAAGCTTTGTACTTTTCTGCTGAAGGACTATTTTTTCAGAAAGAGTTTAATAATTCATATGAAAAAATAGATTTAGCTTTTACTATGGAGAGAGATAGAAATAGATATTTTTGTTCTTCGAATATAATATCATGGGAAAGCGGATATGATTTTATTGAAGACAGAAGTTTAGTTGTTGAAGGTGGTTATGGTGTTCTTTTTCAGCTTATAAGGGCATTTAGAGCATTTATTATGTCAAAAACAAAAAATGAAATTGAAGGAAGACTGGAATTGGCAAAATTAACCAGAGAAGAACGTCTTTCTGAAATAGATCTTAATAATGGATTTTATTATTATCTCCATTCTCTTACTCTTCCTGAATATACCGGAGCTGAAGCTGTAGACAGACTGACTTTACTAAGTAAGGCCTTAAGGCATGTACAAAAGACTGCCAGCAATATTGATAATCCAAAACACCGTCAAATGTATTTAAGTCAAAATTACTGGAATTCCGGGCTAATGGAAGAGGGCAGGGCTCATAAACTAATATAGTGTCTTGACACTGCTACTTCCCATTGGTATATTACCCTTGGTTTTATATTGGTGGCGTAGCTCAGTTGGTAGAGCAATCGGCTCATATCCGGTCTGTCAGGGGTTCAAGTCCCTTCGCCACTACTAAGTTCCTGACCTGTAACAGATTGATGATTTGTTACAGGTAAGTTTTTGAACGTTCCCTAAACAACATCGTAGTATATTCAAATATTTAAGGGCAATAATTTAAACCTGCATCTTCCCTGGATCCAAACCACTTAGCATCTGATGCATCAATTTCTATAGTTTGTACATACATGGGAGGAGAATTACTATCAAATATACTTACTGTATCATCCCCCTTGTTCAGGGGAGTACCATTATCATCAAGAAGACTAATATAAGAAGCTCCCAACCATTTATTCCCTAATCCATCAATTGCTATTGCATCAATCCAATCAGATTGCAAACCATCTGATTCACTGAATACTATCCAGGAATCATCTCCTTTTTCTGAAGGAGTTCCTCCATCATCCAGATAACATACACCTCCGCCGGCTGTACAAAACCATTTCCCTCCGAATGCATCAATACCTATCGCCTTAATATCATTACTTATCAAACCATCAATTGTCGTGAATGTAGTCCAGGTATCATCCGCAGTATTGGTGGGAGTCCCATTGTCATTTAAATAACTTACACCTCCTCCATAAGTTCCAAACCATTTTCCTCCTGTAGAATTTATACAAATTGTAAGGACCCTATTATTCGACAGACCCATTGAAGTTGTAAATATCTGCCAGGTATCATCTATTTTATTTGAAGGTGTCCCTCCATCATTCAGATAACTTACCCCCACCCAGGTTCCAAACCATTTGCCACCTGAATTATCAATTTCAATAGCTCTGACATCATTTGATGCTAAGCCATCAATAGTTGTGAATGTAGTCCATGTATCATCTGCTTTGTTAGTTGGAGTTCCATTATCATCAAAATAATTTATTCCATTATAAGTTCCCAGCCATTTACCTCCCGAACCATCAAGAGTTACTGCCATAACATTATTGTCCACTAACCCGTGAGCAGTTGTGAATGTGGCCCATGTATCATCTGTTTTATTCTCTGGAGTACCATTGTCATCAAGATAGCTTAATCCACGATCAGTTGATCCAATCCATTTCTCTCCAAATCCATCAATACCAATCGCGCTTACATTATTACCTGCAAGGCCGTCCTCTATATAGAACGGCATCCATGTATCATCTGTTTTATTCGTAAGGGTACCATTGTCATCAAAGAAAATAATCGTACATCCGCTCTGATCTAAACGTCCTTCGTGGCTAATCAGCAACCACATTCCCCCTGCAGGATCAACCGTTATCTTTCCTACAAAGTCATAAGGGAGGCCGTCGGAAGGAGAGAATGTAATCCATGTGTCATCTGACTTATTTGCAGGTGTGCCATTATCATCGAGATGGCTGATACCCCCTCCATAAGTTCCAAGCCATTTCCCTCCTGATGCATCAATAAAAATTG
>DAOWEB010000425.1 GCA_030638735.1 Spirochaetaceae bacterium | reverse complement strand
TTTGAAGATCATAAACTGCAGATTGAACGTCTTTCCCGGATGTTTACAGATGCCATGAAGATTGCAGATAAATACGGTCTTAAACTGGCAGATGAAAATCATATTGATTTTAACTCCGATGAGATGCTTACCTTAATTAACAGTGTAAATCATAAAAACTTCGGGATTAATTTTGATACCGGAAATTTTATGCGCTTACTGGATGATCCCGTTAAAGGTGTGGAAAAGCTGGCAAAACATGTGTTTGCTACCCATGTAAAGGATTTAAAACCGGAAAAGGGGCAGGATGTGGATAACTGGCACTTTTTTGCCTGTACTCCTGTTGGAGATGGCCTTGTTGATAATCAAAAACTGGCACAAATTCTCTATGATAACGGCTTTGAAGGGTTTCTTGCTGTGGAAATTGATTATCTGCATCCCGATTACAACGATGATGAAGATGCTGCAGTCGCTCAGAGTATCAAGGAACTTGATCGTATTGTCAGAAACGTGAAGTAGGGGGAAATAATGAAAACCATGAATGTGGGTATTATCGGCTATCAGTTTATGGGCAAAGCTCATAGTAATGCCTGGCTTCAGGCTCCCAGATTTTTTAATATGAATATAAAACCGGTTTTAAAAGTGGCATGTGGCAGAAGAAAAGAGCCTCTGCAAAGCTTTGCAGATAACTGGGGATGGGAAGAGGTCGAAACCGACTGGCGAAAGGTTGTTGAAAGGGATGATATTGATATTATTGATATAGCTGTTCCTCAACATCTTCATTATGAGATTGCACTGGCAGCCGCTAAAGCTGGAAAACATATTTTTCTTGAAAAACCCATGGCAATGACATTGGAGCAGGCCAGGGAGATGGCTGCAGCGGCAGAAGATTCGGGAGTTACCCACTACCTTAATCATAATTATCGTCGTTGTCCGGCTGTCCGGCTGGCAAAAAAACTTATTGATGAGGGTAAAATTGGAGATATCTATCATTGGAGAGGGGCTTATCTTCAGGACTGGATCACGGACCCGCAGTTCCCTTTAACCTGGCATCTTCAAAAAGATAAGGCAGGTTCGGGGCCTCACGGAGACTTGAACTCTCACAGTGTTGATCTGGCCCGCTATCTGGTAGGAGAGATTGCCCAGGTGACAGCAATGACTACTCAGTTCATCTCAGAAAGACCATTACCGGATGCGGATGCTGCTACCTTTAAGGGTGGAACCAGTGGTGCAGGGATGGGCAAGGTGACTGTGGAAGATGCTTCATTTATGACGGTAATGTTTAAAAATGGTGCTCTGGGTTCATTTGAGGCATCCCGGTTTGCTACAGGTAGAAAAAATTACAATTTTTTTGAAATATACGGCAGCAGGGGATCATTGATTTTTAATCTGGAAAGAATGAATGAGCTTGAGTTTTTTTCAAAGGATGATCCTGAATATGCCCAGGGGTTCAGAACTATTTTAGCAACGGAATCTGTACATGATTACATAGCTAACTGGTGGCCTCCGGGACATATTATCGGGTATGAACATGAGTTTGTTCATGCCATGGTTGATTTTATGGATGCCATTAACAGGGGAACCGGTATAGCTCCCGATTTTTATGACGGTGTTAAAGAGATGGAAGTACTTCAGGCTGCTCTTGATTCAGCTTCCACTGGTAAGGTTGTAGTACTCTAATAACTTTAACAGATAAACAGGAAATCTCTTTTGAAATCAACGGGTTTTACCCGGGTGGGAAAGGTATGCAAAAGTTAAAAGACAGATTGGAACGAAGCGGAATTTCTGCAGGATTGCTGATTACGCTGCTTGTAATTATCATAATGGCCTTTATTGTTAATGCTGCAAAAGGGGTCAACTTCTTCAGTATCAGTAATCTTTTGAATGTATTAAGAAACTATTCAATGATTGCAATTGCAGCAATGGGGCAGACTTTTGTTATTATTTCCGGGGGATTGGACCTGTCTGTCAGCGCAGTTATGGCCACTTCCAACGTAATTGCCGCTACATATATGACCAGTAATTTTTTAATATTTCCGGTGTTGCTGCTGTGTCTGGCTGCAGCCGCTTTGGTTGGTTTAGTAAACGGGTACCTGATAACCAGAAGGAATGTTCCTCCTTTTATATGTACCCTGGGGACAGCCATTATAGTTAACGGTCTTCGGATGATCTGGACCAATGGAATGCCAAGAGGAGCAATACCAGAGGGATTAAAATCCCTTTGTACTTCAAATTTTCTGGGTCTGGTTCCCAACCTCTTTGTCGTTTTTATCATTATTGCCGTATTCTACTGGGTCCTGCTTTCCAGAAGCGGATATGGAAGACGCCTATATGTAGTTGGAAACAGTCCTGTAGCCGCCCGTCTCAGCGGAGTGAAAAATAACAGAATTATAGTGACCGCATATGTTATCTCGGCAATGTCAGCCGCATTTGTGGGAGTTCTTATTGGTGGATACACAGGTATTGCCGATAACTGGGCGGGAAAGGGTTATGACCTTGATTCAATTGCTTTTGCCGTACTGGGGGGTGCAGTGATAGGGGGAGGCTCCGGTTCAATACAGGGAACAATTTTGGGGGGATTTATCATTTTAATGATAACAAATCTTGCTCTTCTGGCCAGTTTGCCTCTGGAGAGTCAGTTGATTATAAAAGGTCTGATAATAGTAATAGCTCTGGGTGTGGCAGGGCGTAAAAAATGATAATACCTGCTTGTGCAGGAATAAAATATTAGGGGAGACGTATGAAAAAAATGAAAAGAGGATTGATGTTGCTTCTGTTGTTAATAATTGCAGTATCAATGATCTACGCTGGAGGAGAGCAGGATAAAACTGATGCCCGCCCAAAGACAGACAATATTGTTGTTGGCTTCAGCTGCGCCGGAATGGGTAATTCCTGGCGAATGTTTCTAAAGGCTAATTTTGATGCCGAAGTAGCGAAACATCCTGAAATTTCCAAAGTTTATTTTACAAATGCGGATGAAAAGCCGGAAAAACAGATTTCTGATATCGATGATCTGCTGGCAAAAGGGGTGGACCTGCTGATTATTCAGCCCTCTCTTGGAGAAGCGATAGTTCCGGCAGTAGAGAGAGCATTTGAAACTGGTATACCTGTATTGATTTTTGATGGAACAGTACCTACCGATATGCAGACTGCATATGTTGGTCAGGATATGAAGCAATTGGGAGCTAACTACGCTAAAGCTCTGATAGATATGATTGGAACTGAAGGTAAAATTATTATGTTGAGCGGTATTGCAGGTCAAATGTCAGCAGAGCTGAGACTTGAAGGCGGCCGGGAGGTCTTTGCGGATTATCCGGGTATTGAAATTCTTGACACCCAGTATACCGGCTGGTCAATTCCCAAAGCGAAAGAGGTCATGGAGTCATTTCTTCAGACCTATCCTCAGATTGATGGAATTTGGGCAGATTCAGGTCTTATGTCTTTCCCGGCACTTGAAACCATGAAAGATGCCGGAAAAACTCTTATACCTTCCACAGGTGATCATCTGAACGGTTATGCAAAATTCCTGGTTGCCAATGATGTTCCAGGTTATATCGAGCCTTATTCTACTCAGCAGGCAGCCTGGGCTCTTGTAGAGGGATTAAAAGCAGTTAAAGGTGAAAAGCTGGATAAAATTATTTACCGGAAACCAGAACAGTATCCTTTTGAAAAAATCAGGGAAATTGTTGATATGAGCCTCTCTGATTGGTGGTGGCTTGGGGACGATCAGATCCCGGCAGAATTTCTGCCAAAGATCGACTAAGACAGGTCAACTGCAGCAGTGTTTGAAAATATTGCTGCAGTACATTCTTACAAGATGAAGTATGGGAAACAGGCATGAATGATAAAATTTTAGAGTTTCAGGGGATATCAAAATCATTTCCAGGAGTAAAAGCTCTGGATAATATCAGTATGGAATTCAGGTATGGAGAGGTCCATGCTCTGGTAGGCGAGAATGGAGCTGGAAAATCTACCTTGATGAAAATTTTATCGGGAGTATATACACCGGATTCCGGAAAGATCATCTATCAGGGAAGGGAAACAGTTTTGAAGAACCCCCATCAGGCTCATCTTGATGGAATATCAATCATCTTTCAGGAATTCAGTCTTATCAATCATATGACTGTAGCAGAGAATGTCTTCCTGAACAGAGAGCCGGTGAATCCCCTTGGGTTTCTGAAGAAGAAGATTGTCCGGGAGAAAGTAAAGGCCCTTGCAATGCGTCTGGAGATTGATCTGGATGTGGACACCAGAATATCTGAACTATCGGTAGTTGAACAACAGCTGGTTGAAATAATGAAAGCCCTTTCTGTGGATGCCAATATATTGATTATGGATGAACCTTCCGCTCCTCTTACAGATAAGGAACTTAAAAAACTGTTTGAGATTATTGAGTCTCTTAAAAGTGAGGGAGTGACAGTTATCTATATATCCCACATGCTTGAAGAGGTGTTTGAAATAGCAGACAGGGTCACTGTTATCAAGGATGGACAAGGAATGGGGACCTTCCAGGTTGCTGACATAAGCAAAGATATTCTGGTTAAGCATATGGTGGGCAGGGACATTCAGGATATCTATCCCCCTCCTGGAAATCCGTCAGAGGAAATTTTATTGAAAATAGAAGGACTTACCCTTGGTAAAGAACTTAAAGAAATTAGTTTTACACTGAGAAAAGGGGAGGTTCTGGGGTTTGCCGGAATGGTTGGTTCGGGCAGGACTCTTCTTGTAAAGGCAATTCTGGGAATTGTCCGGAAAGATTCAGGATCTATCTTTCTACGAGGTGAAGAAACAGAAATACCGAATATTAAAACTGCTATTGAGAAAGGGTTCTGTTATATTCCTTCTGATCGTAAAAATGAAGGAATTATTTCTTCCATGAATATCATGGAAAATACCACTATAACCAGTCTGTCAGATTATCTTAAACACGGATTGATAATACATTCCGAAGAAAGAGATGCGACATTGAAACAGGTGGAAGCTCTTTCTACAAAAACTCCTTCTATTTATACAAAAATTGAGAATTTAAGTGGTGGAAATCAGCAAAAGGTTTTACTTTCCCGTGCCCTCCTGACTGCTCCTGAGATTTATGTGATTGTGGAACCTACCCGTGGAATTGATGTTGGTGCAAAACATGAAATCTATAAAATTATCAGAGAGCTGACAGACAAGGGTAATTCAGTACTTATGATCTCTTCGGAACTACCTGAAGTATTGGGTATGTCCAACCGGATTATGGTTCTTTACCGGGGAGAACTGGCTGGTATTATTGATCAGAATAAAGGCCCTTCCAGTGAGGAAGAAATTCTTTCTATGGCGGTGGGTCATGAATATTCATTACAAAAGGAAGGTGTGTGATGCTGCAGTCGTTAAGTAATAAGGGCAGGCGTTTCAGCCTTTCGTCACAGAATTTTGTCTGGGTTATTTTGGGTAGTCTTCTTCTATTCAGTGCTGTCAGCAGCCCAATCTTTCTCACTTTCAGAAATATGAAGAATATTTTCCTTATTCAACCTGTTGGTCTGGGAATAGCATCATTGGGTCAGGCTGTTGTTATGATATCCGGTGGAATTGATATGTCCATAGGGGCGGCAGTTTCACTCCTTACTACACTTGCTGCCGGTTTTTATAAAGCATTTCCTGAGACTAATATACTTACTGTCTTTATGGTTATAACTTTTGGTGGAATGATGATTGGGGTTTTAAATGGTTTTTTTGTAGTGATACTACGCATTCCTGCTTTTATGGGAACCCTTGCCACAATGTCAATACTTCAGGGAATAATATATTTTTTTACAAAAAAACCAATAGGAGGTATTCCAAAGAGTTTCAGGTATATAGCTGAAGGAAAAATTTTAGGAGTTCCTGTTAGTTTTATCTACTTTGTGCTGATTTTTATTTTTGTTTTTCTATTACTGAGGAAACATAAGATTGGAAAGCACATTTATGCAGTAGGAAGTGATTCCTATATATCTCAAATTTCAGGGATTCCAATTCAGAAAATTCGTTTTCTGGCCTTTATTCTTGGAGGATTTCTGGTGGGTCTGGCATCGGTGTTTCTTTCTGCAAGAATGGGAGGGGGCGGACCCACAGCTGGAAACGGATATGAACTGGATACGATAACGGCTTGTGTTATCGGTGGAATCGCCCTCTCCGGAGGTGTTGGGAACCCTGTTGGGATTATAGGCGGAGTTTTAACTCTTGCCATCTTTTCCAACATAATGAACCTTCTCGATATCAATCCATATATTCAGATGTTCTTAAAGGGAGTAATTCTTATTCTGGCTGTTTCCTTTAACAGGGGACAAAAGAAAAAGTAAGACAAAGTTAAACGAGGAAGGATAAATAATGAAAGCGAAACTACTGCCCTTATACTTCAGGGAAGAAAAAACAGTTAAATTTGATAAGCAGATTAGCATTCTTAAAACCTTACTGGTTAATGAGGCTGAATTCCTGTCTCCTCTTCCCCTGGGGCATTCTTTTCCGGATTGTGATGCAGTTATATTTCCTGAAATTCTCGGAGAAGCTTACAGGAATGCGGATATTTTTAGAACAATAGAAAAACCAATTTTAATTATCACTTCGGAATTTGCAACTGTTTCTATGTGGGATTGGGAGATTTCAAATTTTCTAAAATCAAAAGGAGTTGAAACTATCAATCCCTATAATCCGGATCAGGCGAAGCTTTTCTGCCGCATGTTGTCCACGAAAAGAAAAATGTCGCAATCAAAATTCCTTATCTTTCAGGATAATCCGGGGGAGGGTTTTCAACCTTCCATATTTAAATCATTCTACTGGTGGGAAGATGAATGTACTGAGGGAATAAAAGATAAATTTGGTATTTCAATTGAGAGGAGAAGCCTTAAAGATCTGGGGCAGAAGGCTTTGAAGTATTCTGATGCTGATGCGAAGAAGATCTGGAAAAGATGGGATTATCCCGGTTCCGGCGGATTCACGGAGACTATGGCTCTGAATGGGGTAAAACTATATATGGCCCTGGAAAATGAAATCGATTCCGATTCAATTATTGGTATGGGAACCAACTGTTTAAATGAATCTCAATCCTGTCAGTCTACACCATGTCTGGCCTGGGATAAGCTCCTTGAAGAGAGGGGTATGTTATGGGCCTGTGAAGGAGATACTGTGTCTCTGGCTACCAAGGTTTTACTGTACGGCAGCTTTGGCAGACCCCTCATGATGACGAATATCTATCCCTTTCTCATGGGCCAGGCTGCATTAAAACATGAAAAGATCCCTGATTTTCCGGAAGTAACAGGGAACCCTGATAATCATATCCTTTTGGCCCATTGCGGTTATTTCGGTCTTTTACCACGGTCTTTCAGTTCCCAATGGATTTTAAGAGAGCCGGTTTTGGAAATTGTAAATGAAAATGCTTACATGTTTGATGCCAGAATGAAAGAGGGGCCGGTGACAATTTCCAAACTGGATGCTTCTCTTTCGAAAATTATGTCTGTAAAAGCGAATCTTAAAGGCTATGTACAATATGATGATACTTCTGATTGCCGGAATGGGGGGGTCCTGGAGGTTTCTGATGGTAAACGGTTTATGGATAAGGTATATTCTCACCACATAATTCTTGTAGAGGGAGACATTTCGGAAGAGCTTAAAGTTCTGGGAAAGATAATGAATCTGGAAGTGGATGAGTTTTAACATAAGATATGTAGAATCTTTCTGTTCCAATCAGGCTGTTTATGCAGCAATCTGTTCATAATTAAAGATGGCTGCCCATCGATAAGAATTCCATATTTGTAATTATGGTAATACTCTGTCGTTCACAATAATACGATACAAGCTGGACCATTGCATGTCCCTGCAATCCAATATCTCATTGGTTAATGTATTCTATAGCAGCAGCAATAAAGGAATCCTTTAAAATAAAAATATTTCTTCTTTTAAAACCGGAAAAACAGGAGTAAGATATTAATAGAGGTTCCAGAGATTGTAGAGCTATAACAGAAAGTAAAAAGTATTCTGTTTACATAAATTTCTTAATAATTTTATATTGCACGGACTATAAAACAGGTATTCATTAGTTACATATGCTGTCTGAAATGCCTTCGAATCCAATTTAATGCAGGAACCAGCGGGTGTGTTAAAAATTTTGGTATGTAATTGATCTGAGGGAGTAAGTACATTGAATTGAATTGTTTGGAGGTAGCAGTTACAGGGAATTCTGGTTATTGTTATGTTATATTTCAAAATTCTAATTTTCCATGTAATAATTCACTAAATACCTTTACAAATAACATTGACGGTTTAATTATTAAGAAACCAATTTCTAAAAGTATCAGAAAAAATGCAAACTATGAATCTAGAACAATACTATCAGATTCTTGGTTCTTATAATATAATAAATAAAAATTAAAATAATTTTCCCAACTTTCAATAGAGATCATCGTCTACCTATAATGAAAGGAGAACAAATTGGATGATACAATTTACTATATAAATACATTCATAGAGGGGAATAATGAGTCATTTGAGAAGATCGTAATAAAATATGAACGACTGATCTACTCTTTTATCTCTAGCAAAGTACCTGAGAAAGATGTTGATGATATAGTGCAGGAAACCTTTATCAAAGTGTTTATAAATTGTTCCAAGCTTAAAAATCCGGCCAGTTTTAAAGCTTGGCTTTTTGCAATCTGTCGTAATTGTATCAATAATTATCTGAGAGATAAGAATAACAAATCTGAACAGTTATTCTCAATTGAAGATCTAACAGTAAAAGAAGAGTTTCGAAATGATGAAAATCCAATCTTTATCATCCGGCATGCAATTAATCAGATGCCTCTTCAAAAACAACCGGATCTTTTTTTAAAATATATTTGCGGATTCAGTTATAGAGAAATTGCCGCATTATATGGAATCTCTGAAAATCTTGTAAAAAGTAGATTGTTTGAGTATCGCAAAACATTAAAACAGATAATTGAAAATCATAAACAAGATTTAATCTCCTACACCTCAATCAACTTAAAGGAGTGCATTATGGAAAAAATTGAACTTATTAAACAGGGAGCTGATATAATTACAGGACTCTCATTGGACCATCAAATAAAACTTTGTGGATTTGTTAAAGATAATCAGAAATTTGATGCCGTTTTATTAGAAGGAATAGGTAAATTAAATGGAGGAACAGAATTTGTAACATCTTTTAATGGGAAATTATCTTTATCAGAATTTGCCGATTTACTCTGTTTTATCAATAAAGAGACAGTTCAGAGAATATTTCATAATTATAGACAAAAAGACATAAATTTTGTTAGTGACCTTAACAAGGAAATGTCCTTATCTGACCTGAAAATATTAGAAAATAAATCTTTAGTTTTGAAGTCAGAAAGAATAGCAATATCCTCGAATAGTCTAATTGTTTCATTGAATGGCTATATCGATACTAGTGAAATGGCAAAAGAATTTGAAATTAAAATGATCTCTCTCATTGAATCTGGATATGTCAATATAATCCTGGATTGTAGAGATTTTACTTATATTATAAGTACCGGCATTGGAGCGCTAATTGTAATATTAAAAAAAATGGCTTCAGAAGAAGGCAATTTCATTATATGCAATCTAAATCCCCTCATCTGGGAAGTTTTTTCTTTATTGGGAATTTCCCGTTTCTTTATTAAAAAAGAATCATTGAATCAAGCTATTGAATACTGTGCAAACTCAAAAATAACACGAGATGTTCCTACAGAAACAATAAGCAATATTGAACAATTAATACCTGAAATGAAGGTAGAAGACAAGCATATAAACTTATTTTGTTATTATAAAGATAGCCAAAAACCATCATATAGTTATTTTGATTACAAAGCATTGGATAATAATAAATGGGCTATAATTAAGGCTGCTGTAGCGGGTAAGGGGGGTGAAGCAGCTGCAATTAGCTCTCTAATGTCCTCAAACTTTCATTTATATTTTGAACACAATTCTAATAAATATACTTTGAACGAATTAGTATATATGATCAATTCTCGAATTCTTAAAATGAATTTCCATAATCGTTTTGCCGTTTTAAATCTAATGATTATTGATGGATTAACTGGAGAATGTTCTATTTGCAGTGCAGGAGACCACCATATTCCATATTATAATGCTGCAGAAAAACAGATGAGGACTTTAGATCTTCCGGAGACACCTGCTTTGGGTATGTTTCCAAATGATTTAATCCGTGCCAAAAGCCCATATCTAATAACTAAGCATAATTTCAAAATCCTGGATACCATTTACCTTCTGACTGAAGGCTTAGAAGAATCTCGAAGAGGGATCGATGTAGAACCTGAATTTGAAGATTTAGGAATAGAGGGGATATTCAAAATATTAAATAGACAGCACAAGATATATAATTCTTCTACCCAAAATCCTGAAAAAATAGTAAATGGTCTTATTGAAGAAGTTAAAACATTTAGAGGTGACTATAATCAGGGTTTTGATTATGATTGGTTGGTATTGGCAATACAATTAATAAATAATTGAAGAATTATAAAATTTTTAAGAAGAAATTAGAAAGGCCATTATTTTTATAAGTGGAAATCTGTTTAATAATGCAAAATAGTTTATAAATTAAATATAAAGCGCTGGAATAGACTTCGAAATTAT
>DAOWEB010000357.1 GCA_030638735.1 Spirochaetaceae bacterium | reverse complement strand
TCTCCTCCTGAAAATAAAATACCAGTACATCTTAATATTCTTGTTACAGATAAAATGAACCCTTTAACAATACCATGATCTATAATTGAGTTTTTTGAATAATGGGAGCAGGTTGGGTAATAAATACACGATCCTGGCAGGAGTGGTGATATTAGTTTCTGATATAAAATAATTGGTAAAATAAAAATAAAACGAAGGATATTGAGAAGGAATTTAAATATTTTCATAGTTAAGGTTAAATAATTGTGTAAATAAGTTCAAGTAAATATGCTCAGTACTTGATAAAATAAAAGAATTTCAATATTATACCAGCTGTTATAGCTAATAGCAACTGAGGTTTTTGTAATGCTTATTTAGAATAATGATATTACAAATACCTCATAATCAGGAGGAAATTATGGCTGGACCAGTATCAAAAAATGCCCGTCGTGAAGGTGCTCATTCCCTAATAAGCAAATGGGGTGGTAATATAAAGATGAAAACTGTTTTTAAAGACGGTAAGATGAAACATGTAGCTGTTTGTGAAAAAAGTGGAAACACTGCTAGAAAACCTAAAGATCTTATGTAGATTATTCGCAAATAAGTATAGAAAGGACTGTCCTGTTAGGATCAGTCCTTTTTTTATTCATACTCATTTTGAATTACTAATAACTGATTCAAGTATATTTAAAGCTTTATCAATTTCTTCTTCTGTTATAATTAGAGGTGGAACAAAGCGTATTACTGTACTTCCTGCACCTACCAGTAATAATCCTTTTTCCCTGCATCCGGAAATAATATCTGATATATTAGTGTTAAGTTCAATTCCCATCATTAATCCAAGACCTCTTACTTCAATAATTAAATCAGATCTTTTTTTGAGATTATCCAGTTTGTTTTTTAAGTACAGCCCAACTTTTTTAGTATGTTCAAGAAGTTTATTATCCAGTAATTCTGTTAATACAACGTTAGCTCCAGTACAAACAAGCGGGTTCCCTCCGAAAGTTGCCGCATGATCTCCTGGTTCAAACTGACTGAATTTATCAGTTGCAAGGATGGCTCCAATAGGCAGGCCTCCACCAAGACCTTTAGCCAGACAGATAATATCAGGAAAAACATTAAAATATTCATGAGCAAAAAGAAATCCTGTTCTTCCAATTCCTGACTGAACCTCATCGAAAATGAGAGTTATATTCTCTTTTGTGCACAAATCTCTTACTTTTTTTAGATATTCTATATCTGCAGGGTATATTCCCCCTTCTCCCTGTACCGGCTCAATAATTACTGCACAAGTTTCTGAATCAACTTGTTGTTTAAAATCTTCAAAGTTATTAAATTCTGCAAATGAAACACCTGGCATAAGGGGAATGAAGGGGCTTTGATATTTCTTTTGTCCGGTTAATGATAAAGATCCTGATGTCCGGCCATGAAATGACTGGTCCATAGCAATAATTTTCCAGGCACCTTTTTTCTTTGTTTTACCAATCTTTTTTGCTAGTTTCAAAGCAGCTTCAACTGCTTCGGTTCCACTGTTACAAAAAAATGCCTTATCAAAATGACTGTTTTTTACTAGTTTATCTGCCAGTTCAATTTGTTCTTCATTAAAAAACAGATTTGAATAATGTATTATTCTATCCACTTGTTTTTTGACTGCTGCATTAAAAGCCGGGTAGTTATATCCAAGAGTATTTACAGCAATACCAGCTATAAAATCAAGATATTCTTTTCCCTCACTATCTTTTACATAACATCCCTCTCCTGATACAAGAGAAATTTGTATTAAATTATAGGTATGCATTAGTACATTACTTGCTTTTTGTTTAATATCTTCCATTAATGTTCCTTTTTAATGATTGTTCCAATTCCCTTTTTTGTAAAAATTTCCAGTAATAATGAATGTTCTACCCTTCCGTCCAGAATATGAACTGAAGATACACCGGAGTCTACTGCCTCAACAGCAAAATCAACTTTTGGTACCATTCCTCCATTTATTATTCCCTCTTTTTTTAATTGCGTAATTTCTTTTAAGGTTGTTTGGTGAATCAATGATTTTTCATCTTCTATATTGCGTAAAATACCGGGAATGTCAGAAATATAAATTAGCTTTTGTGCTTTTAAGGCTGAAGCCACTGCCGAAGCTGCCATATCTGCATTAATATTATACGTATTTCCATCTGTGTCTGTTGCAATAGGGGAAATAACAGGTGTATAGCCATTATCAAGCAGTACTTCCAGTAGACTGGTATCAATATTTGTCAAGGTTCCTACATGTCCCAGATCACCATCATCTATAATAAGTTTTTCTGCAGTAAATAACTTACCGTCTTTTCCTGAAATCCCAATAACTTTAATATTATGAGCAGATAACAGGTTAACTATATTTTTATTAACACCACCCGAAAGTACCATCTCTACAGTATCCATTGTTTCTTCGTCTGTAACTCTCATTCCATTAATAAAGTCAGTTTCTTTGCCAATTTGATTCAGCATGCTGTTAATTGCAGGACCACCTCCATGAACTATAACTGGTTTCATACCAACATATTTCATAAGTGCTATATCTTCTATAATTTTTGCTCTTATAAAGTCATCGGTCATGGCACTCCCACCATATTTAATAACAACTATTTTCCCATTAAATTCTTTTATATAGGGTAGAGCTTCTATAAGGATACCTGCTTTTACAATATATTTTTCCACTTTTATTTCCTTTAATTATGTATGATAATCGGCATTTATTTTGACATAATCATAACTCAGGTCACAGCCCCATGCAGTTGCAGAAGATTCACCTTCATCAATATTAATAGTTATAAATATATCTTTTTGCTTAAGAATAGCTTCTGCAGATTCTTCATCGAAGTGGTGTGGTTCTCCATTCTGCATGACACAGACATATCCTGGAGCCCCCTGGAAGTATATAGATACTTTTTTTGGGTCAAAGTCTGCCCCGGAATAGCCCATAGCAGCTATTATTCTTCCCCAGTTTGGATCCTCTCCAAAAATTGCAGTTTTAACAAGGCTGGAACCAATAACAGATTTTGCTATTTTTTTTGCATCTTCTTCACTTAAGCCACCATTTACTTCAACCTCAATAAGTTTTGTAGCACCTTCTCCGTCCCTTACAATAGATTTTGCAAGATACTTGCTTAGAGTAAATAATGCATTGAAAAATAGTTTGAAATTGTCACTTTCTTCTGTTAAGGAACCATTTTCAGCTTTACCATTAGCCATTATCAACACCATGTCATTTGTGCTTGTATCACCATCAACGCTGATCATATTGAATGTTTTATTAACAGAATAATCCAAAGCTTTTTGAAGAAGGTCCTGACTTATATCTGCGTCAGTTAATAGAAAGCCCAGCATAGTAGCCATATTAGGGTGTATCATTCCGGCACCCTTTGCAATACCAGAAATTGTTACATCCTGGTTATTAATTTTTATAGTTATACTTGCAAATTTTTCATTCAAATCTGTTGTTAAAATAGCTTTTCCTGCACTTTGAAATCCATCTGC
>DAOWEB010000319.1 GCA_030638735.1 Spirochaetaceae bacterium | reverse complement strand
GCTTTTTGAGAGCATGACGCATCATTAAAGGATTTGGTTTACCGATAAAATAGGCTTTTCTGCCTGTAGCGAGTTCGATAGGGGAAATTAGAGCTCCGGCACCTGGCATTATACCGCCTTCGATAGGAGCTGAAACATCGGGTTCAGTCCCAATCAATTTAGCCCCTCCCATAACCAGATTTACAGCTTTTACCAGTGCATCAAAGTTATAGGAATGGGATTCACCAACAACTACATAATCGGGATTAATATTATTCATGGAAAACCCTGCATTATACATCGCGTTTATAAGTCCGGCTTCTCCAATAACATATGCGCTCCCCCCGGGAGCCTGGGACTTTAAAAAAGAACCCGTTGCAAGCGCACTGGTATAAAAATGGTCTTCTTCCACATCAATACCAAGACGCGCCAGTTTTTGTTGTAATTCTTTTGGCGAGCTATCCGATGAATTTGTCACAAACAGGAATTTTTTATTTTCATTCCTAAGCCATTGAAGAAATTCCTTTACTCCCGGTAAAAGACGATTACCATGGTAAATAACACCATCCATATCACAGAGAAATGCGCCTTTGTTTCGTAAAGCTTCCATATTCATAGCTATGTATACTATAAATTGAAACTATCCGGGAACCCTGTAGTTCACTAATCATACATAAATTACAATCCCAGAAACTGAATAGCCATTCCACTGGAAAATATTGTAAAACCGGCAATAACATGGGAAAATCGTTCCAGAGGCTTAAAGGAAATCCGTTTTAGACCCCATAAAGAGGTCATAACAACAGCGGTCATTGTTCCAATAGTTGCTATTCCAAAAACTGCAACTACCAAAATAACACCCAATATATTGCTTTTTGCAGCAGGATACATAAGAATTGGTATTAATGGTTCACAGGGACCAAATACAAAAATCAAAAATAATACCCATGGTGTCATAGTTTTACCTTTTACATCATGTACATGGGAATGTTCCAATGTATGATCATGTGTATGAGTATGAGATTCACCACTTTCGTGAATATGTTCATGAACATGTTGTTTTTTAATAAAAATTCGATGAAGCCCCCAAACTGCATATAATAAACCAAACCCAATTAACATCCAGGCAGCAAGATTACCTCTTACACCTTCGATAAAAGTAAGCCTGGATATTACAACTCCAAGAGCAAGCCCAACAAATCCAATTATTACAGAACTTGCAACATGCCCAATACCACAGGCAACTGTTATCATGAAAGTTTTAGATTGAGACCATTTTTTTGCTTTGGACATAACAATGAAGGGGAGATAATGATCTGGTCCTGTAATTGTATGAAAAATTCCGATAGAGGCGGCAGAGACTATTAAAACAGTCAATTCGTTCATAAAACATGATAACACACATTTATTGTGATGTCTTGTTTTTTATTTAGAAATAATTTCATATATTATATCTTGCAAGATGCTTACCAAAAAGATAAAATATATAGAAGCAATGAAAAAGGTATCTGAACCCATGAGTGCAGGACAGATAGCTGATGCAACAGGAATTGACAGAAAAGAGATTGACAAAGGTATGAAAACACTTAAAAAAGATGAAAAAATAGTGTCCCCTAAAAGGTGTTACTGGGAACCTAAATAAATTAAGTTGCCAGTAATTAATAGATCAGAAATAAATTTGAGGAGTTCTGATCTATTTTATACTTTAGAAACAGGAAACCTGTTTCTTGTTTTATTTGCTATTTCAACAAGAGTAAGCATAACCGGAACTTCAACTAAAACACCAACTACTGTAACCAAAGCTGCCCCCGAATTAAGTCCAAATACAGAAATAGCTACAGCTACTGCAAGTTCAAAAAAATTACTGGCTCCTATCAATCCAGCTGGTGCAGCTATGTCATGACTGGACTTCCAAATAAATGCCCAACCATAAGCAAAAAAGAATATTATAAAAGTCTGAATAATTAAAGGAATCGCAATCAGGAAAATATGAAGAGGATTGGATAATATAATAGTTCCCTGATAAGAAAATATTATTATTAATGTTAAAAGCAGTCCTGCAATGGTTATGTTGCTGAATTTTCCTATAAAAACACTATTAAAATAATCCTCTCCACGTTTTGAAATAACATATTTTCTTGTTATAAATCCAGCTGAAAGAGGAAAGACCACAAAAAGAATGACTGAGAGTATTAAAGTATTATAAGGAACTTTGATATCACTTATACCAAGGAGTAAAGCAACAATTGGAGTAAAAGCTACAAGGATTACCAGATCATTAATTGCAACCTGCAATACTGTATATGCCGGGTTCCCCTTCGTAAGATGACTCCATACAAATACCATTGCTGTACAAGGGGCAGCCCCAAGTAAAACTGCACCTGCAAGGTATTCTTTAGCCAGAGATTCCGGAATAAAAGATTTAAATATAACAAAAAAGAAGAATGAAGCGATTGCATACATGGTAAAAGGTTTAATCAGCCAATTTGTGACTAATGTAATAACCAATCCTTTGGTTGCTTTTTCATGATGTTTAATACTGGAAAAATCAACCTTAAGCATCATAGGATAGATCATCAGCCAGATAAGGATAGCAATAGGGATTGATACATTTGCATATTCAAATCTGCTTAATAAATTGGGTATTTCCGGAGCGAATTTACCAATAAAAATTCCGGCTATAATACATAAAGCTACCCATAAACTAAGATACCTTTCAAAAAAGGCCATTTCAACTTTCTCGTTTTCTACCATAAAATAATACCCCTAATATTATTAAAATGATAATATATATTAGCCATATAGAGAAGTTTAAATTTAAAAAATACTAAAACTAATTTCAAGTTAATAGTCAAAGATACTATCTATATTTTAAACTCTGATTCCGGATAACCCTTGTGCAGGTTTTTTCAGCTTCTTCTGCCAGTTTTTTTTCATCTACTCCCTGCAAAACACCATCATGATAAACAACTTTTCCATTAATCATGGTAAGCCAGACAGCGCCTGTAGCACCCATTCGTGCAATCAGATTAGCAGGATCATGCAACGCTCCGGAGAATTCCAATTTTTCGGTATCTATCATAAAAAGATCAGCGCCTTTGCCGGCTTCCAATGTACCAATATCAGTTCTTCCCATCATTTCAGCACCACCAACCGTTGCCAGTTTTAACATTTCATATGAAGAAGGAGATCCTCCCCTCTCTTTACTATGGAAAGACTGCATAAGATAAGCCATACGTAAAGAATCAAGTAAATTTGAAGAGTCATTTGTTGCAGATCCATCACATCCAAGACTTAAACTCATCCCGGCACTTTTCATAGCAGGAATATCTAATATGGGAAAACCACCAAGTGTTGCAGGAGCAGGACAGTGGGATAGTCCGGTTTTTGTTTTTGCCATTACCTTATACTCATCCGGTGTTAACTCCCAACCATGGGCATACCAGACATCCGGTCCAATAAAACCAATATCCTCACACCACTCCAAAGTTCTTTTTCCCCAGCGTAGGGACATAGGATCATTTTCCCCCTCACCAAGGTGGGTATGCAAATAAACACCTTTATCCCTGGCAAGACTGATGGACTCTATAAAGGTTTCTTTATAACAGTTTATGGGCTGACATGGAGCTACTATTATCTGACGCATACTGAAAGGATCCGAATCATGATATTTATCTATAAGGCGCTCACAATCCTTAAGAAATTCATCTGTGGTCTCAACCATTTCATCCGGAACAGTACTCCCCTCGCTCTTGGGCAGGGTGTTGGCTCCACGACCTGCATGATATCGTATTCCAAGAAGTTCGGCTGCATCCATTTGTCTGTCTACCAGATTTTTTCCGGCATGCCTGGGATAACAGTACTGATGATCAAATGCTGTTGTAGAACCATGTTTAATTAAATCTGCCAGAGCAGAGAGGGAGGAATAATATATAGCATCCTCATCCATATATTTGAACATTTCATATATTTCGTTAATCCAGTCAATTACAGACATATTAGGATAATCAACTGTTACAAGATTTCGAACAAAGGTCTGGAAAAAGTGATGGTGTGTATTTACAAGGCCGGGATATATAAACTTGCCACTAGCATCGATTGTTTCATCTGCAGATTTTTTTATGTTTTTACCAATTTGAATAATTTCTGGACCATGTATAAGAATATCACTGTCATGATAGATAGTATCATTTGAATCACAAGTTACAATTGCAAGGGCATTTTTTATCAGGGTTGTTTTATTCATAATAAGTTACTCCTTGTCAAATAAAACTACAGTAGTATTTATTTTTATATCAGGATGAAGCTGATTTTTTACAGCACAACTATTCATAGACTTTATAATTGGCTTAATATATTTTTCAGGGAACTCTTTATTTACATATAGAATAAGCTTAATCTCTTCCAGAAAATTTTCCCTTTCTTTGAAAGAAATATCCAGCAGAAGATACATCCCTTTTGTATTAAGCTCTCTGGTTTCACAAAAAGATACAGCATAGATTCCTGCACAGGATCCAATAGAAGAGAGAAAGATATTAAATGGTTCCGGAGCTGTATCATCTCCTCCATATATTTTTTTCTGATCTGTTTTAATTGTAAATTTACCAAACTCTACATCTACTTTTTTATTACCGGGAAATGTTACTTTAAATTCGGGCATTTGTTTTCTCCTATTAATTCCCCAACCATGGATTTAGCAGTACAACAGAACTCTGCTCCATATCTGAAATATTTCTTGTAACCACTGTACAATTATTAACAATCCCGGAAACAGCAATAAGTCCATCAATAGAAGGCATTGTCTTTCCGGAAAGCTCTGCAATACCTTGAATTTCTCCCCATCGGGTAGCTATCCTAATGTCAATTGGAATTATTCTACCATCAAAACGTTTTTTCAGATCCCCTTCTACCCATAATTTAAGATGGTTCTTTTTTATTCCTTTAGGTAGTTTTTCTATACCCTTCTCCATTTCACCAAATGTTAAAACACTTAGATATAAATCATCTTCATTTTGGTTTTGTATCCATGCAATAACATTTTCACTTGGTCGGGGTTTAATCATTTCTGAGACAACACAGGTATCTAAAAGATATTTCATAGATCAATTTCTCTGGGAAAATCTTTGCTTCTTGATATATCCAGATCGATCCCTGCAAGAGGGGAATTTTGTAAAAATGTAACCAAATCAGTTTTAGGTTTTGTAATTTTTTTGTAGTCTTCAAATGAAACTATTACTACAGCATCAGATCCATGCCGGGTTACAAACTGGGGTTCGTGATGTAATGCCTTTTCAACAAGCATGCTGAACTTACTTTTTGCATCCTGGAGCTGCCATGTATTTGTTTTCATAATTTCCTCCATAAATCATACTGACTAGTCCGACTAGACTGTACAAATAATAATACTTTAACTACTGCTTGTCAATAATTGCTGTCTAACCACCCACAAATCCCAGCATAAACAATGGATACTTAATTCCATCAGCAGCATCCGAATGAACAAGGATCATTTTTTCTATATTATCTATACCTTTAAATTGCTCCCTGCCTTTACCCTTCCCGCCTACTTCAACAATAATATCCCTATTACCAAAGGGAATAAGAAAATCCGGAGTCTTTGCTCCTCTTGTGGATTTTAAATAGTATGGATTAATGCCATTGGATTTAAGTGTCTCAATTACAAAATCTTCTCTAATTCCACCAATGGAAGAATCAAAGTCAGTGTAAAGAAGACGGTATGGCAGATTCATCAAAATTTTTGGTTCTTTTAGAACATTGGTCCCTTTGGGAAAAAGCCTTTGAAGAATAAATGCCTTTTCCAATAGACTAACGTACTGCTCTGCCTTGTATTTTGTAATTCCAACATTAGCTGAAATTGAGGTGTAATTTATTCCATCTACAGCTGCCTTTCCAATAAATTTAATTGTTTTACGAATTAGATCCAGTTCGTCAATTCTTAATCTACTGATAGAAGGCAAATCACTTATAATAATTTTCTCAAGAATATTTTTTAAAATTGATAAAGGTTCCGGCTCTCCTAATGAGAAGGGCATAATACCACCTTGCAAATACTCTTTAAAACTCTCTGAATATCTGAAATAATCAAGACTCCAGCTCTTATTATAAAATTCTTCCAGAGACAAGCTCTCAAGTTCTTCGTCATATTTAAAATACAAATATTCACGGTATGAAAATGGATAAAGAGTGATCAATCTGATTCTTCTTGATAGATCATATGCAGATTCAAACATTGCAAGAGCAACAGAGCTTGTAAAGATAATTTTGATATCCAGAAAATCATATAAATTCTTAAGATCACCTTCAAATTTTCTATAAGCATGAACCTCATCAAGTAGAAAATATCTTATGTGAAATTCTCTGTACAAGCGGTGAATTATATCAAAAAGATTATCCTCGATGGTATCAAGGGATATGTAAAAACTGTTCTTTTCCTGGACAGCCAGTTGTTTTAAAATAACTGTTTTACCAATTCCTCTTGCACCTACAATACCGGTAAAATGCTGTCCGGAATCCATTTTAATAGAATTATATTGGAATCGCTTCTTTTGATACTTTTGAACACCCTTCTTTGCCATCCGGTCTAATTCAATAAGCTTGCTAATATCTGTCACGATAAGTACCTCATCTATACATTTTGTTAAATTATTTTACAAGATAGCATATATTTTGTCAAATCATTTTACAAGTTGTAGAGTAATAAGATAAAAATAATCATAAAATAGTAAATCTTTATTCACGAACATGAAATATTTTATAATATGTAAAAGATGAGAGTTCAATATGCATGTTCATGAAAATAATCTGACTTTAAAAAAACTTTTTCACCCTGCTCTACAAATTTTAATACAGAGTTAAAATTATGCTGTACTTCTGCAACACTGGCTTTCTTCATGCGTTAAATATAACGCATATCAAGTAATTGTCCATAAAAAATAGAGTGACTCTTACCGCATTACAAGTTATCCGGAATAATCGCCTTTTATATTATGATAATTCTAAAAAATACAATATTTCGTCGTAAATACACGTATTTATATGTTTTTTCGTGATATTATCACGTTTTTACTATATCATTATGCGTAGGTGATAAAATATGAAACGATTTATTGAAGAAAAGCTGTTGGATTGGAAAAATCAGGTAACCAGAAAACCACTCCTCTGGTCAACGGTATAAGACAGGTAGGAAAAACATGGAGCATTAAAAATTTTGGTGAAAAACATTTTAACAGTGTCCTTTATGTAAATTTTGATCTTGAACCCACTTACGGTGACATATTCAAAGGATCAAAGGATCCAAGGATCCAAAGAAAATTCTGTTTGAACTATCAATTTTATTTGAAAGAAAAATAGACCCTTCGACAACACTTATCTTTTTTGACGAAATACAGGAAAGTAATGAAGCCTTAAATGCCCTCAAGTATTTTTGTGAGGCACCGGAAGAATATTATATTATAGGTGCAGGTTCATATTTAGGTATAACTTTGTCCAGGGGGTCTTCTTTTCCAGTGGGGAAAGTTGAATTAATTGAACTTAAACCGATGACATACAAAGAGTTTCTTCTGGCATCAGGCCAGGAAATACTTGTGGCGTATATTGAATCAATAGATAAAATCGAACCTATTTCAGAACCTGTCTTTACTAAATTAAACAATTACCTGCGTGAATACTATCTGGTTGGAGGTATGCCTGAGGCGGTAAAAATATGGTCAGACACTAAAGACTATAAGCATCTTGAAAAAGTTCAGGAAAACATTATCAATGCCTATTTCAGAGATTTTTCAAAGTACCCACCCCCTGGCATGATACCATAGATTATTGCCATTTGGAATTCTATTGTTTCCCAATTATCAAGGGAGAACAGAAAATTCAAATACAGTGAAATTAATAAAAGTGCCAGAGCAAGAGAATATGAAAATGCTCTTGAATGGCTTATAGCTGGAAATTATCTAAGTAAAGTAAATATGGTAGATAAATATCTGCTGCCTTTAAAAGGATATGAAAACACAAAGCATTTCAAAGTATATATGCCCGATACCGGCTTGCTCAGAAAAATGTCAGATTATCCTGTATCATCTTTACTTGAGATTAAAAAGGGTGAGAATATTCCATTTAAGGGAACCATAGCAGAAAACTATGTTTTACAGGAGTTAAATGCAGCATATAGAAAAAATATTTATTACTGGGCAAAAAACAATTATGAAATTGATTTTGTCATTCAGATAAATGACTATGTACTGCCTGTCGAAGTTAAAGCAGGACAAAATGTAAGATCCATAAGTATGACAAAAATACTCGAAAGCGTAGATATTGGGGTTAGAATATCCATGAGAAATCTCTCATTCGATGGTAAACTTATAAATATTCCACTGGTCTTAGCCGGGGAACTTGTAAGACTGGTTGAAGCCGGTAGAAGATTGTTACCGGCACAAATAGTGCATAAATATACCCAGTCAAATAACTCCGTTCTATGAAATTAGATCCTGTACCGGGCTTTCGAACTGTAGATATTAGGGTTAAAGGGATGATTTGATAGTCAACAGATGCTTGAACCCTATTCCTTCTTCGGTCCCTGAGTAGCGAAGCGTCGCCCTGAGCTTGCCGAAGGGAATGAGCGTATCGAAGGGCCGAACTATGGACGACGGACAAGGCGGAACCCAAGAAAGTAGCCCCGATCGGACGGGTAGTAGTAGCCCCGATCGGCCGAACGACAGCCAGACGCACCAGTGACCCAGCTGCCGCCGCGATCCACACGGTACGAGCCAGAGGACTTGCCGACTGGGTCAGTCTGACTTCCACTGGAATAGCTTCCATACCAGTCCCAGCACCACTCCCATACATTCCCAGTCATATCATAAAGCCCAAGCTCGTTGGCCTGTTTGCCCCCTACAGGGTGGGTTTTACTTCCACTATTATCTTTATACCAGGCTACAGTTCCTCTAGTATTACTTCCAGAATAGGTATAACCACGGCTGGAGTTTCCCCCCTTAGCCGCATACTCCCACTCCGCCTCTGTGGGCAGGCGGTAGCCGTTGGCATTTATATTCATACTTATATTATTTCCACTTCCACTGTACACCGGGGTTAAGCCCTCTTTCCGGCTTAGTTTATTGCAGTATTCTACGGCTTCGTTCCAGTTTACTTTGTTTACGGGATATTTGTCTCCTATCCCTTTGCCTGAATCAGAAGGATTGCTTCCCATTACTGCCTTGTATTCACCTTGAGTTACCTCGTACTTACTCATATAAAAACTGCTTACCGTTACACTGTGTACAGGTTTTGCATTGCTTATATCGGCAGAACCCATTTGAAAGGTTCCACCACGCACAAGGACAAAGCCATCTTCCGGTCCGCTGCCTGAAGAGTCCCGGCTTCCCATTGCCACCGTACTGCTGTTTACCCAGGTAAAGCCGGCGCTGGCTATTCTGTTTTCATATACTGTTACGCTTTTTCTTTCTGTTTTACTTCCGTAGCGTATCTCCAGCTGATGGGTTCCTGTTGTTATGTCACTCAAGGTTGCAGAGCGGTTTGCAGATATGTTACCCATTCTAACACCGTCTATGTAGACTGTTCCGGCTTCTACTACACTTACTTTTACACTGCCGTACTTTGCCGCTTCCTCCACAAACCCTGGGGTTCGTACTGCAGTTCTGCCTGTTCCCGCAAGGTACATTTTGTCAAAGTACTGGTTGTATACTGCCGGTATCTGGCTGCCGCCGCTTGTGTCCCTTACTCCTGCTCCGGTTAAACGAAACACCTCTGTAACATCTATACCCGGTGTTTTTAAATGTTTTAACAGTTCTGTTGTAAACATGCCGTTGCGGCCAGAGCCGTCTTTGGCGGTACTTCCGGCGCTGGTTGCATATACAATTATACTCCCCGGAGGCTGGCTGCCCACAACAGAAAGACCACGGCTGCTGCTTCTGCTCCAGGAAAAGGGATTGTCCCGGCAGGCGTCCAGAATTACCATATTAAGATTGTTGCCTGCGCCCTGAAGAAGGTCCATAACTACCTGGGTGGAGAGACTTTTTGTTTTTAGAAAAGCCTCATCTGCAATGGCGGCACCTGAGGGAATTAGAAAGTTTTGCCCCCCTGACTGCACACCATGTCCGGCGTAGTAGAAAAACCAATACTGTCTTTACTGGCTGACAATTTATTTTTAAGGTTAATAACTGCCCTTTCCATGGCTCCAAGATTACCGTTTTTTACCAGCTCCACCTTAAAACCCAAATTTTCCAGAGTGGCCGCAATATCCACAGCATCATTCACAGGATTTTTCAAAGTACTAAGGCCCGTATAATTATTATTCCCTATTACCAAAGCAAACCGCGCCTGAGCCGATAGAGATACAGCAATTACTAAAATAAGCAACAAAACAACAGCTATTTTTTTAAACATTTTTTTCTCCAATCATTTCCTGCACCCACTATACCATCCCTCCCCTCGAAATACCACCAGAATCATGCAAATATATTCACGAACATGAAAAATACCATCAACATGACGAAATATAAATTGAATATGCATGTACATGAAAATAACTTGACTTCACAAGGATCTTTAAATATAATATTCATGTACATGAAAAATTTCGGAGGTTTTTGTTGTGACCCATTCAGTTCTATCTGTTGCAGAGATCGGCAAATTGATTCGTGCAGAGAGAAAAAGGCAGAAAATTCTGCAGCAGGATCTCGCTGACCTTAGCGGAATAAGCCTGCACTTCCTTTCCAATCTTGAAAACGGAAAAGCTACTGTTGAATTTCAGAAAGTTCTACTTGTATTTCGTTCCCTGGGCATCGAACTACAACTAATTACCCGGCAGGTTGAAGAGGATCGCTCATGAGCCTGAAAGTCCTCTATCAGAATAAACTTGTAGGAACAATATCTTTGAATGACAATTCTCAGATGACCTTTGACTACTCCCTGGCATGGAAAAAATCGCCCGATTTATTTCCTATTTCAATTAGCATGCCTCTTTCAGGAGAATACAAACGAGGACGAGAGGATCATAGATTCTTTGCAAATCTCCTTCCAGAATTCAGAGCCCGTGACGCCATCTGCAGAGGGTTGGGTATATCCATAGATAACGATTATCAGCTATTAAAAGCCATTGGAGGAGAATGTGCAGGAGCTTTGCAGGTTGTTTCGGAAGATTTTTCCGAAGAAGAAGCATTTGAATATCAACTTATTCCTCCGGCAGAAATAACAAGGGCAGTAAAATCTTCT
>DAOWEB010000195.1 GCA_030638735.1 Spirochaetaceae bacterium | reverse complement strand
CGATCTTCAGGTTTGTGTAGATGCCGGTGGTCGCGGCATCATTAATGCAAATATTGGTGATATGCAGAATGGCTGGGATACTGATCAGTTTCCAACTGATGTATATGACACTGTTAAGGCCATGCAGGTTATTCTTTCAATGGGAGGTTTTGTTACTGGTGGTTTGAACTTTGATGCGAGAATACGCCGAAACTCAACGGATCAGGAAGACCTCTTCATTGCCCATATTGGTGGTATGGATGCCTTTGCCCTTGGTCTTATGATTGCATCGAAAATAAAAAATGACGGGAAATTGGATAAGATGAAAACCAGCCGTTATGCATCCTTTGATTCCGGTAATGGTGCTGATTATGAAAAAGGGAAGTTTACTCTGGAAAATTTGAGAGAACTTGCTGTAAAAGACGGAGAACCTGAAACTGTGAGTGGAAGGCAGGAGCTTTATGAGAATATTGTAAATCAGTATATGTTTGGGGATCATTAAATAGTTATAAAGCTTTTTTACTAACTTCCGGCTTTGGTCGGGAGTTAAATAATTATATATGTTTAATTATTATAAAAAGCAAAGTATAATCTTTACTAATGAAATTGACTAAAATAAACAGTTTAACCTCCGGGGTGATTATTCATACGGCTCAACTTGCCTATGTTGAAGAGGCAGCTGGTACACATGCCTTTCTTGAGGTTTTTTCAGATATATTCAGATATCTGACAAAGGAAAGGCGCAGTATTGTTCTGGAGGAAGAACTCCAATTTTTAAAAAAATACATCCATCTACAGGAACTTCGTTTTCCAGGTCGATTCGAAGTTGAAATTTTTAATATGGGAGATACTGATGATTACTATGTTACTTCGGGAGACCTTATTGGTTTCATAGATGAAGTTCTTTCTTCTTCTCTGGATGATTTTGAGAGTACGTTTCTAATTCGCATATATCGTGAAGAACAGGACTATAGAGTGTTTTCTATTCAATTATCTCATGATTCAGGTCAGATTAGGTATAAACATGTAATGGAGGACTCTCATGGGATTTAGTCTGCTTATAGCAGATGATGAAATGCTTGCCAGACACTCTCTCCATACGATGGTTTCCCGTAATTTTGATAATATTTCTGTAATTGGAGAAGCTGAAAATGGCCGCCAGGCCGTTGAAATGGCTTTACAATTAAAACCTGATATAGTTTTTATGGACATTAAAATGCCTGGGATAAATGGAATTGACGCTTCGGGAAGAATCCTTGAAAAGTATCCTGATATTATTATTATAATTCTTACTGCCTATGATAATTTCTCCTATGCTCAGAAAGCTATAAATTTGGGAATAGAAGGGTATCTGCTCAAACCGATTAAGGAGAAGGAGGTTGTTGATAAACTCTCAGAAATAACTGATCAACTTGAACTGCGGATAAAGCAAAATATTCCATCCGAAAAGTCCTCCTGGTTCCTTTCTGAAGACGGAGATCGGACGTTACATGGGATTCCTCAGGATATTCAACTATTTCTGGAAGAGGAATTTATTGCACTTATTATTGGCGATAATAAAGATAATGAGATGTTTCGTCAAATACAGGAAATTCTCAGGATTAAAATAGATTCAGGTTTTTTTCTGCTTATTAACTGTCCTTCCTGTGGGGAGGATGAAAAAAGGCGATTTGTTCAAATTATGAGACAAAAGATTCGAAGTATATCTTCCAGAAGGACAGGATCTGATCTCGCTTTTTTTATACCCCGGGAATCAATTGAGTCTGAAACTGATAATATAAAGAAATTTGTTAATGATTATTTTAGGCAAATTTCAGCCTTGTATGAAGTAGAAATTTTATGTGGTTCAGGTTCAATAGGAGGAAATATCAAGGGTCTGGAAAGAAGTTTTTATCAGGCTCTGACTTCACTTAAGGGAGCAAATATAGAGACTCCCTGTGTTTCCTATGATCCTGGGAGGGTAGAACAGCCTTATTTATCTGCTGATTATCCCTTTGAACAGGAATCACTTCTTTTGGAAAAAATTCATGGAAGAAGTTTCGATGAGGTCCAGGAACTACTGGATGCGATCTATAAGAAGATATTTGAAATTAAAGATTTCCGATTTATGAAGGAGTTTGCAGCAGAGTTTATTCTAATTCTGATTAGAACTGCCAGAATTTTGAGCGATGAAGAGTTAAAAGGAGTCTCTCCATTTGTAATTCAGGATCTGATCAATCAGAGTTCATCACAGGATTTGAAATATCTTCTTAAATCCACAGGAAATCAAATCCTGAAAAATCTTAAAGAGGTTTCAGGGGATACTAACTGGTGGCTTCAGAGAGCATTTGTTTATCTTAGAAAAAATTTATATACGGATATTTCTCTCGATATTATTGCAGATGAAGTTGGAATGAGTCCCCAGCATCTAAGCAGAATATTCAAAGGTAAATATGGAAAAACTATTGGAGAATATATTACCGATCATCGGATGAACTATGCTAAATATCTATTATCCGGAAGTGATAATTCTATAAAAGATATCAGCCATAAAACAGGATATTCTGATCAGAACTATTTTACCAGGGTATTTAAGAAATATACAGGATATACCCCTTCCCGGTATAAAGAATTATTTCAGTGAAGCGGGGATGGTAAGTTTTACAGTTGTCCCTTTCCCTCTTATGCTTGATAGAGAAAGACAGTTCTTTCGATAGCTCAATTCCATCCTCCGCATAATGTTCACAATACCCATATGCTGTCTGGTTACTGTGGCTTCTTCAGAATTGGCATTACGAATTTGCAGTAAAGTTTCTTCAGTTATTCCTACTCCATCATCTGCAATGACTATCTCAATTCCATCTTCTCCCTTTATTATAGTTATCTGCAAAATTCCATCCTCCTCCTTTGGTTCCAGGCCATGTACAATGGCATTTTCAACAAGAGGCTGAATTATCATGCTGGGTGTTAACCAGTCAAGACAGTTCTCTCCAATATCCAATTTATAGATAATCCGATCTCCGAAGCGTGCTTTCTGCAGGCTGAGATAATTTCTGATTACATCAACTTCTTCTCTTATTGATGTGTTAGTTCCGGTATGTCTTAATATATATCTGAGAATGACTGTCATACTGTCAAGCATTTCTCTTGTTCGGGGAGCATCTTCAATATCTGATATTGCGGATATTATATTAATCGTATTAAAGAGGAAGTGAGGGTTCATCTGTGACTGGAGGAACAGGAGTTCTGATTCATTCAAAGCGTTTGACATCCGGAGGGTTTTTATCTCCTCCTCCTTTAGTTTTTTCTCTATATTTGCCTTTTCTTCGAGTTCCAGTATCTGTGTTTTTATCTCTTTTACCATTTGATTGAAAGAATTTATCAATATAAATAGTTCAGCAGAAGTTTTGATTTTGGTTATAAGAGGTTCGAAAATACCTATGGATACCTTCCTTGCCTGGGAAACAAGGCTATTAATGGGTTCAGTGAGAGCTTTTGTGATTCTTATTGATGCAAAAACACAAATTATTGTAGCTGAAACGGCAAAAAAAGCCAGGAGGATGAATACTTTTCGGTTCTGTTCTTTATTTGCTAAAAAAAAGCGTTCCATTACCACCATTTGTCGAAAGATCAGATCAGTTTGAGAAAGATAAATAAAATCCTTTAATTTCTCAAGCTCATAAAATGAATCAAATATATTAAATTTCTTAGTATTAAAGTCTGCTCCGCTTACAAGATTCATACTGCTGACAGAATAATCATCCACCATGTTTCTTATATCAGCAAATTTGTAAAAAAGGAATTGATTTTCAGTGGTAATAGATTCTCCAATAATTTCGGTCTGAGCTGCAGTAAAACTGCTGACAAGTTCGTCTAAACTTTCTTTAAATAGAGGTACTAATGATTCATTTTCATAGTTGATATAATTTTTAAGGTTCTGATGGACGGTTCCCATCTTTACTGTCAGTGAAGATGTAATAAATAATTTTTGGAACATCCTGTTGCTGTGTGTATTTATTAGGATTGCCTGATAAAGGCTCAAAGCACTCATAATTGTAAGTACCACAATAATCAGCCCAAAGTACTTTAGCAGACGACTTCGAAAAGTCTTTCGTTTAATAATTGTTTCCATACAAAAACTATATACTTCCTTTATAATAAAGAGAAGGAATATTTCCTGGGATATTCAATAATTCCTACTAAATCTTCGAAATATCCGAATGAGCTATAGATAAATTACATATATATTACTAAAATTATTAGGTATATTTATTTACTGTATGGAGGTTTCCAAAATGCCGCAAAGAATCAACTTTTACCGTACACCTATTGATAAAAAGCTGCTCAGATCACTTACAAAAAGAAGTAATTTGAAAGGTCTGACCCAGTCTTTAGGGATATTGTTTTTCTATAGTCTAACTACAGGTATAAGCCTGTACTTCTTTAAGATGGAAATGTGGATTCCAATGGTATTTGCATGTTATCTTCATTCAGTTTTCAGCAGTTTTATAGGAATGGAGTCTTCTGTACACGAACTTAGTCATAAGACACCCTTCCGAACGAAATGGCTTAATGAACTCTTCTATGGTTTATTCTCCTTTCTTAGCTGGAACAATCCTGTTCACTTCCGTGAAAGCCATCATCGCCATCATCATCTTACTGTATTCAGGGGGCTGGATAAGGAGGTAGTTCTTGAACCTGCTCCTTTTGGAGTATTGGATTATATAAGCTGGTTTCTATTCGACTGGAAGAAGTTCCGGATGATCATGAGGGGTAATTTTAGCTTTGCTCTTGGGAAGGATAGCCCTGATATCTTTTACTGGGATCCGCTTTTTGAAAAGAATAATCCTCTGAGAGCTAAGATGATTCTCTGGGCAAGACTGCAGTTTGCCGGTCATTTTATTCTCACCGTACTTTTCATTTATTTTGATCTTTGGTACCATAAAAATGGATATTCCTTTAGTCCCCAGTGGGTCACCCTCAATACGCGCAAGCACAGGATGCATAATATTCTTAAAATAATCATTATCACCGGCTGATATAAAAATCTTCTGCACTGTTACCAGGTATGAATCATCATCTTTGGATTTAGCCTTACTCTTAAGGGCACCAACATCTGAACCTGCATCAGATTCTGTTAAACACATTGTACCGCCCCATTCACCACTTAGCATTTTTTCAATAACCAGATCTTTAAGTTTTCCATCAGGAAGGAAATTTGTGTACATATTAAATGCACCAATACTGAGCATGGGAAACATCATAAAGGCAAGACTTGCAGATGAAAAATAATCGGTAACTGCAAAATGCAGGGCTACAGGCATGCCCATGCCTCCATATTTCTGGTCAACTGCAAGACCCAGAAAACCGGCTTCAAAATAAGCATCGAGTCCGGGTTTCATCTGTTCAGGAATAGTCACTTCCTTAGTTTCAGGATTAAATCTGG
>DAOWEB010000292.1 GCA_030638735.1 Spirochaetaceae bacterium | reverse complement strand
GTAATAGAAATAACAGCCAGAACTATAGTTCCTGCTAAAAAACTCAAGCCTGATGCCAGAGCTGCACCTCTAAGCCCTAATACAGGGAATCCAAGCTTTCCAAATATCAATGTCCAGTCTAAAAAGATATTCAGTATATTCATTCCAAACCCAACAAGCATGGGAGTTTTTGTATCCCCTCTGGCTCGAAAAGAGGCACTTAATGCAATAAACGCAAATATAACAGGTACAAAAGATATAAAAACGGAGTAGTAATCCCAGGCTGTGTCTATTAAATCCAGCGGAAGGCGCATGAACATAAAAATAAATGGAGCTCCAACAAGGAGAACAGGTGTAAGAACTAATCCGAGTAAAACAAGGATGACAGTACCTGTAGTTGAAAAAATGGATGCATTCTTACTGTCCTTCTCTCCAACCATCCTTGCGATTGTTGCTACCATACCGGTACTGAAACCATCCCCAACAGCAGTAATATTAAATATAATAAGACCGGTTACGGCCGAAGCGCCAATCTCTAATGCACCTAGCCTGCCGATAAACATTGTATCGACTATATTAACCAGAGTCATGGAGAGTTGGGTTATCATCGCTGGTATTGCAAGTTTGAGAAGAATACTGGATTCTTTTTGTATATGGTTGAACAATCTCATTGGATGAGATTAGTCAATTAGGGGGGAAGTGTACAGAGTTATTGTTAAAATCAAGTAATTCTGATTATGGAAGGGGAAGTGATCTCTGAACTCTTTGCATTAACCACTATCATCTTTGCATCAACTTTAAACTCTTCCCCTAGCTCCAAACCCGCTTTTCTGCACAACTTTTTCCGGTTCCATCCCTCCACCGGGCTGTACAGGCGGTTTTTCCACTACTCTTTTTTGTTTTATTTTGACTACCAAAAGAGGGTTTTATTTCCTTAGGAAAAGTACTCTCTGTTAAAAGCTCTTATACTGATATTTGCGTCAATCACCAGTTCCATTAAAAAATTCTATTGAAACGAATTCATTCCTCATTTAATGATATCAAAATTTCAATATTCTCCTTGTTATTAAGCAGTAATTGTACTAATCTTAAAGAAATATTTCGTGATTCAGGGTGAATAATATGAATACACTTCATATTTTTAGTTTACTTATTAGTTATTTTTAAAGAGATACCTTCATGCATTCAGAAGTTACATACATCCGTAATGCTCTTGATGCCGCGGGAGTTCATGGGGTGCAGGGCTACTGTGACAAACTGGAACCAAATAGTAAAACCTCAAGTGTTTATAGGGACCACCTTTCCGAAGCTTATGCAGCATTGATGTTCGCAAGGTTTGGCTTCGAAGTACAAATGAGGGAGAGCCCGGACCTTATATTGGAACACAATGGAGTGTCTCTAGGTGCTGAGGTGAAGCGCTTTCAAAGAAAAGAACAGGATGACATTGATGATAAGCGAATGCAGGAGGAATTCATCGAATATGGTGAAACCGTATCCACAGAGGACGATGAAGCGTGGATTCAAGTTGAAAAAGTTATATTAAAGAAGTCTTCGAAACTCCTATCAGGAATTCCTAACATTTTAGTCATAGAAAGCTCCAGTCCAAACTGCATTGAGAAATCAGAGATTCTTTTTGCAGTCAATTCGATTGCAAAACAGATTAATAATTGTAGTACCATGAATATTGGGAGACTCAATGGGATTGTCTTCATGAGCAATGGATACAACTACACCCGACAGCGGAGTGTATACTTCATTGAGGTTCCTCACGCAGATGTGCCACTTTCAGAAAAAACACGCTTGGCACTTGAAGAAATAACAGAATGGACCACAGGCTGCAATCCAGAAATATAAAATTATAGTAATTTATATTCTTTAATTACAATTTTTAATTTTATACATCTTATACGATGACTTTACTGTAAAAAGATAAATCTATAGTCTCTACTTGCTTTCTAAGGAACTTAGGAAGGTAGATTTATGGTAAAAAGTTAGTTTTTGCAAGGGAGTCATACGATTATTTCTTAATTGAGCTTAACTGCTGTTCCATACATCTGAAGATAAAAATATTGAAAACCAGTAGTATCCATATCAATATCTTGTCTCATACAGATAATCGCATCCGCTCCAAGTAATTCAGCACGTTTCTTAAGTTCCTGAACGGCAATAAAGAATGCTGTTTCAAACTGAGTTTGTCCTACACTAAATTGCCCGTATAGTGCCCCCCAATCCAAATGGGCCTTTCCAATCTGACCTTCTTTCCTCATCCCTTCAATTTCGGTCTTATACTGTTTGATTAGTTTTCCAAGTTGACTTGAAAATGTACCTTTATTCGATAACTGAAAATATATTGGTCCAATGATTTCATAATCTTGTTTTAAATCTCCGGTTGTTACGATCATATTATTTCACTCCATTTTTGTTATTTCGTATAAAAGTATAGTCTCTATTTATTCAATGTCAAGCACACAAAATATGTGGGGATATTAGAGGGAGGTTTTCTCGTTACAACATCAAAATATTCATCAAACACAAAAGAACAATGCTGCTGATAGCCAGTCATTTTACTTAGTATCATTTGCTTTACAAAGGCTTTTACCAGAGTACACCAATTACGAATAATCGTTATATTCACTACATTGTCGTGATATTTGCAACATATTCCACGACATAGTTGCAATTTTAGCTGTTTATTGGTATATTATTATTTATGAAGATCTTTAAACGAGTATTGGATATCTCAAAAGAAGCCCGGACAAAATCGATTTTTCTTTTTGGACCGCGCCAGACTGGCAAAACATTCTTATTAAATATGCTATTTCCGGATTCACCTGTATACAGCCTTTTAAAATCTGATGAATTCTTGCGGATTAGTCAAAGACCTCAGGTCATTAGGGAGGAGCTTCTGGCCAATAGAGAAGCAATTGGCAGTAAGCCGGTAATTATAGATGAAATTCAAAAATTACCCCTGCTTCTAGACGAAGTACATTATATGATTGAGTCGTATGGAATTACTTTTGTGCTTACCGGCAGCAGCCCCAGAAAATTAAAACGAGGGTCGGCTAATTTACTCGGCGGACGAGCAAGAACACGTCATTTATTCCCCCTTGTATCTCATGAAGTCCCGAACTTTGATATTACTCGTGCCTGCAATTTCGGAATGATCCCCTCTATTTACCAGTCCAATGAACCTGCTGAAGATCTAAAATCCTATTGCGGTAACTATCTTCAGGAAGAGATCCAGGCTGAGGGATTGGTTAGGAAAATAGAAAATTTCTCAAGATTCCTTGAAACAGCATCCCTTATAAATGGTG
>DAOWEB010000250.1 GCA_030638735.1 Spirochaetaceae bacterium | reverse complement strand
GTAAACCGGGGATATCCGTGGAATGCGACAGCATATCCTCCAACGATCATATAAGCAACGTTATTTTTTTCGAATAACTTCAATAACTCTTCGAAATCTGACTGGGTATTCATATAAAAATTTTCCTGATTGCAGACGTAGTTCTTCAACAATATTCAGAGCTTTTTCCCGGTCTGCTACATATTCTGAATTTTTGTTTTCCTTATGGAGTTTTTCTACTAAAATTGATAAATCCATTACCACTCCCGTAATACTAAACAGAATTAAGTAAATTTAATAACCCCAACAACAATCCCCGCAACAGTGGCTGTAAACCCCGTCGACCAGACCATAAACTGGAACATCTTTGTTTCAATGGCCTTTAAGCGGGTATTTACTTCATCGAACCGTTTATCATTCTGATCAAAACCCTGTTTCATCAGTTCCCGCTGGTTTTTAAGCTCTTCTTCAACTCTAACCATTCTTTCACCCAGCTCTATAGGGTAGATGCTGCCTGCAGATATGTAAGGTTGTTCAGGAGCCATTCTGTTAAATGTTCCTGAACATATTTGCCAATTATTTGTAACTCTTCTTTTTTTAATGCCATTGTCATAACCTTCTCCCTTTAATAATAATCCTTCTTTTCTGTGTAGTACAGGGGAAAATGGTTTTCTGCTTCAGATATTAAAATAATTTTAATATCTATTTCATTTCTATAATACCTGCTTTTTAGTAGGTATTTGAATGTTAAGGCTAAAGCTTTGAATCCACGAAGCAGCGTTTTTATATATTAAAACGACCTATCTTGTCTGATAAAACTTATAGCTTTCTGCAGACAGACTCTTTTTCGTAGGGTGCTGTTTACTTTCGGTAAGCTCTACAACTTTATCATAAACATAACTATCCAGTTCATTGATATCTACAAAGCCGTCTTTGTTGGAATCTGCTTTGTTATCCTTTAAAGCTTCTTCTATAGCCATAGTAAAGGCGCCTCCATCCCAGTCCGGATCTTCGTATGCGTATTCATTGTCTCTGGCAGCACTCATTATGGTAAACCCAGTAGCATTACTTAAATTATCTACAACCTCCGTTATATCATTGGCTCCTCTTCTGCCCGTAACTCCTCCGCTCTGGCAGGAATCGAGCATTATTATTACCTTTCGGGCCTGAACAGCCGCAATAAGATCCTCTTCGAAAGCGCTCTGGCTTAATCCGTTGGCAGAAGGATTGTTTATATCGGCGTCATGTCCCAATAGATAGTATCTTCCCTTACTGTCTGTAATACCGTGTCCTGCAAAAAACAGGACTGCGACATCATCACTCCGTGCATCGGAAAGAAAGTTATTAATTCCATCTATAATATTGCTTCGGGTGGCCTCTGCATCTACAAGGGTTTTTACTTCGACTTTGTCGTATATATCCGAATTAATCTGACTTTTAAAAACAGCAGCTATTGTTTCTGCATCACTTGCCGCGTAATTAAGGTTCTGTGAGGATATCTCATACTCACTGACACCTATTGCAAGTGCATAGAGGGACGGTGGGTTTTGAACTCCCAGGGAGTACAGATTAATATCCTTTGTGTCCGAAGCAACATTTTTACCATTGTATGCTGTTATGGAAACTTCATTTTCACCTTTATTAAGGATAAGAGAATAAGTTTTTCTAAATTCCATATTTGTGCTGGTCACAACTTTAAGTCCTCTTACTCCGCTTCCTTCAATAGATTTTCCGTTTATACGAATGTCTACGGAGTCAATTCCAAAACTCTGGTCAATAGCAAGAATTTCCAGTTCAACCCTGTTATAGACATTATCATTATTGGATGGGGAGAGGATTACCAGTTCCGGTCGTGAGTTGACAAACAGTCTTTCGGAATATTCTTCAGACCCTTCACCGATAGAAAAGTCAGATCTGTTTTCTACAAGAAAGGTACTGTCTGTTTTTTGTGTAAAGTCGTTTACTTCAGATTTTTTTACCCATCCGTACTGGCCGTAAATTCCAACCTTGTACCACTGGCCAAGTTCTCCTACTGCATCGAATACGGCCCCTTCGGAGAGGGATGCAAGTTGGGGGGAGCCTTCCGAAGCACCGCTCCGGACTATAATATTTTTTATGGATGCTATTTTTTTATTAAGGGTAAGTACTTTGGAACCGGTTGTACGGCCTACGGGAATTGTAAGTTTTTTATCAACAAGGGTTCCGAAATAATCGTTTTTAACTGAAATAGAGATAGAAAATTTATCCCCTGCAAAGGCAGGTTTTACAGCAATGGTGGAAGAGACTCTTGCTGTATCTCCACTCTTTATTATATCCAGAGAAGATGTGTTGTTAAATATATCGATGTGTCTTTCTCCGGAGTTCAGGGCTATGTTGATTTTACTAAGGTCGAAAACAGAGTTGTTTTTAATTATAAAATCGAAATCTACTCCCTCTTTTATCTGGATCATACCGTCTCTATTCCCTACGGAGGTTTCACTGTCACCGTCATTGATGGTATATGTGTAGAGAATTTCGGGAAGAGAGAAAACTTTTAGTGAAATTAATTTTCTAACCTGTGAGCTTGACAACTCCATTTCTTCCAGGTAGAGAGCTTCCACTACCTGCCTGGAAATGTAGTTTGTATCTGCAAGTGCAACTATATTTCCTGCTGTAAATGGAATTCTGTTTTCAAGAAGAACCAGTTCCAGATTTTCCTGGCTGATAACCCTGTTTTTTGCAAAAAAGATTATATCTTCAATGGTGTACTTTATTTTTTCGTAACGGATAAGTTTGTCAATTACAGTTCTGTCTACAAGTCTGGAAGTGATCAGGGATTTTATCTGCTCCATTTTAAGATGGGAACCACGAAGAACAACGGCCCTGTTCAGGTCGTTTTGTGAAAAAAAGTTTTTACTTAAACAGGTTCTAATATCTGCTGTATTCATCTTTGGAAGATTGTCCACTACAAATGTATTATCCGGTGTTACAACGGATATCTTTCCATTCAGGGTTTCCGGGGCATAGTCGTTTAGTTCTGTAAAATTTATCGTTACAGGAATATCCTTACCACTATCTGTAATAGTTAGTTTATTATAATTAAAAGAGTGTGTTATGGTTTCACCTGGTTCTATTTTACCAAAATATATTTTTTGTCCGGTTTTTATCTTTATCTCCGCGGCAACCTGATAAAGGGCTCCCTTTCCGGTATTGCTTACAGACACCAGAATAACAGCCCCGTCGAGGTAATTATATACTCCCTCAAATTCCAGTTCGGCTTCCGGGTAGGGAGGCAGAGATGGTTTTCCACTTTCTGCTGCCCTCGGGTTTTTAAAAACAGCTGCAAAAACAGAACTATTGTAAACTCTGTACAGTCCAGTAATTTCATTGCCAAAACGATGTTTATAATAATCCATTGCTGAAGGGCGATTGTTTCCTGCTGTAAAAATATTAGCGCCATGTTCCATAAGCACCAGCGCTGTACTGTCATTATTTTCAGAGGCGGCCCACATTAGTGGTGTAGTTCCGTTTGCCTTTATGTTTTTATCTGCACCTGCTTTAAGCAGTAGTACTGCAATTTCGGGATAATCCTTGTAGGCTGCCCAGTGGAGGGCTGTATATTCATCTTTTCTTTTAGTATTTATATCGATACCTGCATCAATAAGGGCGGCGACCGCTTCTTTCCGGCCAAACCATACTGCATGATGAAGCCAGGAAGCCCCCTCCGAATCGTTCCAGTCAATATTTACAGCCTCTGAGGCAATACCTGCAATAAAAGATTCTGTCTGTCCCGATTCCAGCATTCCCAGATAATCCGTCTGAGTAATGGAAACAACTTTTTCTTGTGAGTTTTGTGTATTATTGCTAGATCTTGTTCCGGTACCTGTAGAGGAGCAGGTTGTGTATATTACTATTAGAATCACTGCAATTATTGTGAAATAAATACTTTTTTTCATCAAATCTCCCAAAAATTAAGACAGCTCTTACAAAATATAAAAAAGAAGCTTTTATTTG
>DAOWEB010000361.1 GCA_030638735.1 Spirochaetaceae bacterium | reverse complement strand
TATCTCATCTGAATATCTTTTATTAATGTATGGTTTTAGAAAATATATTGTTTGTTTTAAGCCATTATTAAAACATTCTCTGGATAACCTTTTATTAGTAATAAACTCGTGGGTTATCCAGAAATCATTTATTATCCAGAGGTTTTTCAGGATATAATCAATTTCATCCTCTATTCCTATAAATATTCCAAGCTCCAGCCCCTTTTTATATAGTCTCTGTTGTTGTATGAATTTTAATTTCTGATTATTAATATACAGATTATGTAAACCAGGGTCTTTTAATAGAATAGTAGTTATTTCCAAATAGAAAAATCTGTATTTGTAATACAGGTTCCATGTCTTCTTAAAAATATTAATCAGATCCTTAAAGGAATCCAAAGGGAATGAAAATATTTTAGAGAAATCTATAGTAATTAATTGAAAGATTGATCTTATTACTTCTTCTTTGTTTTTAAAGTGATAGTAAAAAGTTCCGGGACTGATTCCAAGATCATCAATTATATGATTCGTGGTAATTGGCTGCACTCCCTCTTTGTTGAAGAGGGACAATGCAGCAGATGTAATTTTTTCTTTCATATCCATGGAATGAAATTCTATTCGAATTTTATAAAACTGTCTATGGATTTTCTTATACTTTTTGGTTCAGGATAATCATCAATGTAACCTAATCTCAGTATAAACTGAGGAAAACCTTTTATATCCAATTCGTTTTTTATGTTGGAATTAAAAGGAGATTCTTCGAGAGGCTGTGTCATTGGGTGAAGGCCGATATTCAATTCCCTTACATGGAGAAAAATCCTTTCAAAAGCCATGCCTGTTTTAAGGAGACTGACCGGATCATCATTTTGGCATGAGATTATCATCCATCCTCCATGTTTGGAAACCATTTCTTCTATCTTTTTCATTGTACTTGTTTTGAAACTGTCAGTTAACACAGAATTTTTATTATAAAAGGTCTGAACGAACCATTTTGCAATACCGGTAAGTTCCAGACTATCGGGATTAAGCCCATCTCTGTTATTGTATATGGTTTTATTATCCCATCTTATCCAGTCTGCCAGTTCTTTTTGAACATCTTCTCTGTTAACCTGCTGTATATTGGAAAGAATCTGTAATCCATCTATATATTGACATTCCTGTGATCCACTTTGGTAAAATGAGACTTCAGGATCTTCCTGCCTGACAAGAGTTTTCAAAAAATTTATGTCTTCTACAGATATTGCTTTTTCTTTATGGTGACTTTTTACAGTACGTCTATGCATAATTTTTTCACTAAATTCAGGATGGGTTGTATCTGATTCTTTAATGGTAATACATGCAATGTTCTTATCAGTCATCTTTGTACATAAAAAAGAAAAGTCTGCCGCATAACCCAGGGATTCGGCTCCGTAAATAAGATTCTGAATAAATGCACCAATAGAAAGCAGACATTCCCTTCTGTGAGGATCAACTGCAGGAAGGAGAGATTTTTCATTTACCTGGATTATCCAGGAACCATCTTTCTTTATCACTACTTGCCACGGCTGTGTATTATGGCCGCTTGGGGCCATGGAAGCAAGTTCCAAAATTCCAATCTCGTCTTTAGAAAGCATTGAATTGATCTCTTTTGAATGTTCAGTAATTATCCTGTGCTGGTTTGAAGTGCATGATGCAAGTAGTGCTATGGAAATTAATGTTAGTAATTGTTTCATGTTATCTCCTTGTGTCGAATAAATATTCGATATATAAAATATCGAATATTTATTCGAATGTCAATAGTTTTATACTTCAATCACATAATTATGTTTTTACTGATTATTATTGTTACAGATTAAGTTGAATCGAAATTGCCTTAGCAATATTATTTAATTCATGGGAAGAGATGTAACCGTCCCGATTGATAAGTCGTTTTTTACTTACTGTAGTAAGTTGATCTGCCATTGCTTTGGAAGTTTTGTTGTGAAATGTTACATACGCTTCGCTGGGGAAGAGTTTTTCAATCTTGCTGCTTAGAGGTATAACCTGAACTCTGTTCAGAAATTTATTCGCAGCGTCATTACCTATAATTACAGCTGGTCTTTTTTTGCGAATTTCACCACCAACAGACAGGTCAAAGTTTACCCACCAGATTTCACCCCTTTTCACTATAATTGTCCCCGATTGTTCCCTCCGCCCACTCTGCGGCTTCATATTCTCTTTCTGTTTCTGCAACCATCTCTGCATACGCTGTATTTTCTTCCAGATTCGGTACCTCATCAAAGCTTACAGGACCAAGTTTCCCATCTCTAATTTCCTGAATTAGCAATCGACATGCCCTGTCGTAATCAACAGTACCGCCTTTAAGCAGAAAACCCCTCTTTTTACCAATTAAAGTAATTCCTTCCTGAGATTCTTCCGGGAGCTCCTCAATTTTAAATCTTGTTTTAAGGCGATCACCATAATTTTCTTCCATATATTCATATGCAAATCTGGCTATGTCCTGTATGTCCAGAATACTATCTTTGATACTTCCAAGAATTGCAAGTTTATATCCAACAGTCTGGTCTTCAAATTTTGGCCAGAGTACTCCAGGGGTGTCTATTAGCTCAAAGCCTTTTGATATACTTACTCTCTGAAACCTTTTGGTAACTGCAGGCTTGTTACTTACGTCTGCCTTTTTTTTTCCAACAATTTTGTTTATTAATGTTGATTTTCCAACATTGGGAATACCTGCTATCATGGCTCTTACTGGTCTCCTGGTGAACCATCCTTCATTTTTACACATATCTCTGCAAATTTTTACAATTCTGCCCAGGTTTTTATCTGTTGTACTGGATAAGGCAATGGCAGTGATTCCAGGTAGATTATTAAAATACTCAGTCCATTTTTTTGTAATAACAGGGTCTGCGAGATCACTTTTATTAATAATTATTATACGTTTTTTATCTTTCACAAGTTCATTTATAAGAGGATTTCGACTCGAAGAGGGGATTCTTGCATCTAAAAGTTCAATTATTACATCTGTCTGACTAAGAGATTCTGTTATTTCTTTCCGGGTTTTATGCATATGACCGGGATACCAGTTTATTATCATTATTTTTTCCTTGTTAATAAAGGTTACTACCTATTGAATCAATCTAAAATAAGTGTAGACTATTGTATGGTTTCTGAAAAGAAGGATCTTGGAAAAAAAGTTAGACTAAAAGAAAGTTATATTCCAGGTTTGATTATCTGGGTTCCAATTATCTCCATTATTCTGACCGCATTTATTGTGTCCTCTCTTTTTATAATAAGCTATAATAAGTTTCTTCAGGTTGAAAATATCAATCTTAGGGACAAATTACTTGAAGACAGCCGAATATTAATTAAAAATGAAGTAAACGAAGTTATAAATTATATTGATTTTAATATATCAAGTTCGGAGAAATGGCTTGTAGAAGAACTGAAAAACAGAGTTGATATGTCTTATTCCATTATAAATTCAATATATGAATATAATTCTAAAAATAAATCCAAAGAAGAAATTATTGATATTATCAGAGAGACATTCCGAAATATACGATTTTTTGATGGACGTGGATATTATTTTATACATCGACACGATCTAAACAGCAGCGATTATACTATTCTTCAGCCAAATCTACCACAATTAGAAGGTAATCACCAACTGGATGAAAAGGATCTGGATGGTAAATTGATCTCTGAAAGTGCTTATAATCTTCTTGAATCATTTAGTGAAGGTTATCTTTCATTTTATTTTTATTTAGATAACCAAAATGAAAAAGAAAAAAAACTTGCCTATGTAAAGCTTTTTGAACCTTTGGATATATTTATTGGTACAGGTGAATATCTTTACTATTTTGAAGAGAAGATTAAAAAAGAAGTACTTCTATGGCTGGAAAATTATAGTTTCGGGAGTAATAACTATATTTTTATTTATAATATAAGCGGTACCATTCTAATGCATCCAGTATCATCCGAATTAGTAAATAAAAATATAGGAAATATAAAGGATTCCAGTGGTTATGAGTTTGGAAAAGAGTATTTAAAAAGTTCCAGAAGTGAATCCGGAGTATATGTAAAATATATCTGGCCCAGTCCTGATACAGGTGAGGAGATTTTAAAGATTGGTTATGCCCAATTACATAAAGACTGGGACTGGAATATTGCTACTGGAATTTATATGAACCATCTGGAGGATGTAATTCTTGAAGGTCAGAATAATCTTGGTGAAAGAATTAAAACTGTAACAATTAGAACAGTTTTAATTGTCGGCTTTCTTATACTTGCTGTTTTTATAGTAACTCTTATTTTCGCAAAATTTACTGCATCTCTTTTTGGAATGTATAATCGGCACATAAAAATATCTTCAGATGAATTGAATGAGTTAAATTTTTCTTTAGAGAACAAGATTAGGGAAAAGACTTCTGAACTTGAAAAAAAGAATAGAGAACTTGAGCAAATTGCAACAATTGATAGTCTTACAAATATTTATAACAGGCGATACTTTGATTTTATATTTAATAAAGAGTGGTATCGGCATATGCGAAATAAAAGAGAAATGGCCCTTATAATGTGTGATATAGATTTTTTTAAGCAGTATAATGATGCTTATGGTCATCAAAAGGGTGATGACTGTCTGGAAATAGTTGGAAATATTGTTAAAAAAATCTGTAAAAGACCAACTGACATTCCTGTTAGATACGGTGGTGAGGAGTTTGCACTAATACTTCCCCAGACAGATCTGGATGGTGCAGTAAAGATTGCTATAGATGTTCAGAATGAAATAAATGCCCATAATATATTACACGAGAGTTCTTCCGTTTCAAATATAATTACCTTCAGTTTTGGAGTCAGTTCTGTTATCCCTGAGATAGATACAGAATATTCTCTACTTATAAAATCTGCAGATGAGGCCTTGTACAGAGCCAAAACCAATGGCAGAAACCGAATAGAATCATAGCGGTTTTTGCGATGTCTATAGTTACGGCTTGTTTTTGGCTGTTTTGCGCCAGGTACCAGCCTTATATTAGGGAAGAGCTGTTTTATAAATACAATATGTAATACAGCGCAAAAAGCTTTAACAATACTCTTGCAATTGATAATTGAGATACATATAATCATCACACCTTTATAATATGAAAGAGGCTGAGCAATGACATCGGATAAATTAAGAAATAAATATATTGAGTTTTTTTTATCTAAAAATCACAAACAAATAAGCGGTAAATCGCTAATACCGGAAAATGATCCTACAGTACTTTTTACAACTGCCGGTATGCATCCCCTTGTTCCCTATCTTCTGGGAGAAGAACATCCGGCAGGAAAAAAACTTGTGAACTATCAAAAATGTATAAGAACAGGAGATATCGAAGAAGTAGGCGATCCCAGTCATCTTACTTTTTTTGAGATGCTTGGAAACTGGTCTTTGGGAGATTATTTTAAGGAAGATGCAATTAAAATGAGCTTCGAGTTTCTGACTTCCCCCGACTGGCTGGGGTTTTCAGCTGATAAACTGTCTGTAACTGTTTTTGAAGGCGATTCTGAAGTTCCGGCAGATGAAGAATCAGCGACCGTCTGGAGATCTCTGGGCATTCCTGAAGAGAGAATCTACTTCCTTCCCAGAGAAGATAACTGGTGGGGCCCGGCAGGAGCCACAGGCCCCTGTGGTCCGGATTCAGAGATGTTTATAGATACCGGGAAAGGAGCCTGTGGATCTGACTGCAAGCCTGGCTGCCATTGTGGGAAGTACTTTGAAATCTGGAACGATGTTTTTATGGAGTACAACAAACAGGAAGACGGTTCTTACATTCCTATGAGCAGAAAATGTGTTGATACTGGAATGGGGATAGAACGAACAGTTGCAATGCTTCAGGGGAAATCATCTGTTTATGAAACAGCAGGATTTACAGAACTTATTGAACAGGTTGAAAAAATATCGGGAAGTAAGTATGGCAATGATGAAAACAGCGATATTTCAATTCGAATAATTACAGATCATTGCAGAACATCAGTTTTCATTCTTGGTGATGAGCAGGGTGTTAAACCCTCAAATCTTGGTCAGGGGTATATTCTCCGCAGACTTATACGACGGGCTATCAGGCATGCCAGGAAGCTTGGAATTGAAGGTTCTTTTTTACCGGTGCTGGGTTCTTTAGTTATTGATCAGTATAAGACTACTTATCCGGGCCTCGAAAAATCCAGAGATATTCTCCTTAAAGAACTTGCAGCCGAAGAGGATAGATTTTCTCTTACTTTACAGAAAGGTGAGCATGAGTTTGAAAAACTTCTTCCCAATTTATTGAAGAGTAAAAATCCTATAATTCCTGGAAGAATGGCTTTTAAGCTATACGATACATATGGTTTCCCTTTTGAAATTACAGAGGAACTTGCAGCAGAACATGGGCTGAAGGTTGATAAAGCCGGATTTGATAAAGCCTTTGAAAAACATCAGGCATTATCAAAGCAGGGGGCGGATAAGGTTTTTAAAGGAGGCCTTGCTGATAATTCAGAAACTACAACTGCTCTCCATACAGCCACCCATCTGCTTCACAAGGCTCTTAGAATTGTTCTTGGTGATCATGTACAGCAAAAAGGAAGCAATATAACACCCGAGAGGTTACGTTTTGATTTTATCCATTCAGAAAAAATGACACCTCTTCAAATTAAAGAAGTAGAAGCTCTAATAAATAAACAAATAAAAGATAATTTGCCAATATCCATGGAAGTTATTAGTCTTGAACAGGCAAAAGAGAAGGGTGCTCTGGCATTTTTCAGTGATAAATATGATGAACAGGTTAAGGTTTACTCAATTGGAAACTTTTCTAAAGAGGTCTGTGGTGGACCTCATGTTGAAAGTACAGGTAGTATGGGATATTTCAGAATAAAGAAAGAACAATCAAGTTCCGCTGGAGTTCGTAGAATCAGGGCTGTTTTGGAGCACAGCTAGTTGTCCGCATGCACCATTTACAGATCTTCCTTTCCTGTATCTTTTGGTAACCGGAATACTTAGATCCTCCAGAGTTGAAATAAAAGAATCTACAGTTTTATCATCCGGTTCCTGATAGGGTAGTTCCTCTACCGGGTTCCATGGAATGATATTTACTATAACCTTTAAATCATTTACAAAATGCCTGAGTTTTATTGCATCCTCTTTTCTATCGTTAATACCTGCCATTAGTACATATTCCATAGTAATACGTTTTTTTGCTATTCTCTGGAAATAGATCAGGCTTTCCTTTAATTGTTTTAAGGGTTCTTTTCCTGCAACAGGCATTAATTCTTCCCGGATGCTTTCATCTGCACTTATTAACGATACTGCAAGCCTTACAGGTAATTTTGTATTTGCAAGTTCCCGTATTTTTCTTGTTATACCACTTGTTGAAATAGTTATTTTTCTAAGTCCAATATTCTGTCCTTTCGGATGATGTAGAATTTCAATGGATTTAAGAACTTCATCCAAATTTGCCAGAGGTTCACCCATACCCATAAATACTATATTTGAGATATTTCCATATCTGGATTGAAGGTGAAGGAATTGTTCAACAATTTCGCCGGCAGTCAGATTTCTAAGAAGACCCATAGTTGCTGTTTTACAAAAGGTACAGCCCATAGCACAGCCGGCCTGGCTCGATAAACATGCAGTTCTTCTATCGTTTTCATCAATAAGAAGTACACTTTCAATAAATCTGTTGTCATATAATTTTAGTGTTATTTTTGATGTGCCGTCATCACTTACAGCTTCTTTCGAAATTTCAGAACTTAAAACAGGAACATTTTTAAATGATTCCCTTAATTCCAGGGGCAGATTTGTCATTTCCTGGAAGCTCGTTATCCCTTTATGAATCCATTCAAATACCTGTTTAGCTCTAAAAGCTGGTTTCAACGCAAGATATTCAGAGAGTTCATCAGGCATCATTCCTGTTATTAATGGTTTCATTTAATATCTACTTATCAGTTTGTTTTAATTCTTGACATAAGGTTTGTAACATAGATATTTCTTATACCCAGTCTCTGAAATTCTTCAAGAGTTTCAATGGCCTGTTTTTTTTGCCCCAGAACCAGATAACATTCTGCAATTTCTGTATAAAGCCGATGATTTTTTCTATCATTCTTTAAAAGACCCTGTAGACTTTCTATTGCACTTACAAAATTACCTTTTTCTTTATTTATCAGTGCAAGACCAAGTATTGCATAAGCGTCAAATTCAATATTCAGAGCCTTTTGATAATATTCTTCAGCGTTATCAAAATCTTCCATTGCCCGGTAAGAATCACCAGCTCTTGTAAGAATAACCTTATTATAAGGATCAAGTTTAAGAATTTTTTGCCAGCAATCCAGTGATTCTTCATCTCTGTTAAGCCCACGATAACAATCCGCAAGACCAAAAAGGGCATAAAAATTGTTTGGCTCAATCGATAAAGCCTGTTGAAAATATTTTAACCCACTCTCATGAGATTTTAGTTTTCTATGACAATTACCAAGTGAAGTGAGAACTCTGATATCTATAGAATCAGGTCTTACTTCAACCATTCTTTCCCAATAATGCAGAGCATCTCTAAATTCTTTAAAATCATAGTGAAGGTGCCCTAAGCCTATAAGGGCATAAGGATTATCAGCTTCAAGTTCCAGAACATGTAAATAAACTTCTTTGGAACCTTTAAAGTCTTTTATTTTTCTGTAAGCATCTGCAACTCTGGTCAGCACAGTAATATTTCCACTATCATGGATAAGGTACTGTTCCCATATTTTTATTGCCTGATTATACTTTCTAAGTGCTTTATAGCAATCAGCAAGACCAAAAAGTGCATAGTTATTAACTTCAAACAAATCAAGGCATCGTTGATAATAAATAATAGCATCTTTAAATTTACCTTTTTTTCTTGCTGCATCACCAAGGCCTACAAGTGCATAATTATTATCATTGTCTAATTCAAGAATTTGATTAAAACAATCTTCTGCCTCAGGAATCATTTTTTCTTTTAACAGCTGATATCCACGCTTGGATAGTTCTGATATTTTAATCTGTTCCAATTCTTCCGGTGTTTTTGGTACTTCGTTTTCTTCTTCAATATTATTTGTTAAATCACTCATTAACTTTTTCCTCTTCTTTTAACCATTTACTTATAATCATTGCTGTTCGCTCGGATATCTGTTCAAATTGTTCAGGAGCTGCTGATCACCAATACAATTGTTAGGCGCCAGTCAAAAGTGAGTCGAGGAGATAGAATTCGCGCGTTGTAAGTAACCCATCAGAATAG
>DAOWEB010000358.1 GCA_030638735.1 Spirochaetaceae bacterium | reverse complement strand
ACCAGTTCTTTATCTGATTGTTTAGCCCCGGAACTAATTTCAATAAGATTTGAATCTGTAGTATCCAAAAAAAGTTTAATTAAAGGTATATAATCTTCTACATCGAATTCTATTTCCGCTGCAAGTGATTTTAATGAATAATCTGACACTTTATTTATCTCCAAAAATATTATGTATTGCCCTTAGGGAATCCAGATAGCAATCACTATCAACACCAACAAGCAATGTTATATCCGAACCACCAAAATTAATAAACCGTACATTTATTTTCCTTGATTTTAATGCTGTAAAAACATCTGCTGCTACTCCTATCTGTTCCGGTAAACCACTACCAACAACACCAATCAGAGCCAAAGAAGGTCGCAACTCTATTATTTCCGGATTAAGTTTTTTCTGTATCTCGTCTATTACTGACTCCACCATGTCAAATTGACCTTCTGGTGCAAGAAAGGAAATAGAGTCAAACCCGGTAGACTCAAATTCCGGAAAAATATTATTTCTATTAAGAATTGAAAGAAATTTTTCTCTAAACCCGGGATAGCGCTTAAGCATTAATTTTTCTACAAAAATATTCCTGTAACCTGTTTTTCCGGATATCCCAACAATGGGAAAATGAGAAGTATCTCTGGATGTTACAATCATAGTTCCATCAGCATCAGGCTTATTGGTATTCCTTATATTAATAGGAATATTATAATCTTTAACAGGTGTAATAGCCTCTTCATGAAACACATTGGCACCAATAGAAGCAAGTTCTCTTATCTCTTTATAGGTTAATTCTTTTACGACTCCAGGATTATCCACTAAACGGGGATCTGACATCAACAATCCTGAAACATCAGTCCAGTTTTCATAGAGGTCTGCATTAATTGCTCTTGCTGCAATAGCTCCGGTTATGTCGGAACCTCCTCTGGAAAATGTTTTTATATCACCCTTCGAATTTGACCCGTAAAAGCCAGGAATAATATACCTGCCTTCACCTTGTATCATATTATTTAAAGCCTCATAACTGGCTTCAATAACTCTTCCATCATCTGTAAGTTTTATTACATCTGCAGTATCAATAAACTCTGCTTCAACAAAAACTGCTAAAATCCTGGCAAAAAGATATTCTCCTCTGGAAGCAGCGTAATCCGGGCCTTTTCCACCTTCTATACCAGACTCTACTTCATCAAGTATTGCAGATATATCATCTATACCAAGATCATTACAAATTTCATTATATCTTTCTCTGATAATTTTAAAGCTTTTTGCCCCTAAACCTCTTTTTACTTCATCATCACATCTATAAAGAAGATCAGTTATTTTCTCATCACTGGAATTACGCTTACCTGGAGCTGATACAACTATAAGACGCCGTTGAGAATTACTCTCAATTATTTTTTTTACTTTCCGGATTTGAGTAGCATCTGCAACTGAGCTTCCCCCAAATTTACTAACTATCATTATTATTTTCCTTTGGCTGTATTATTTTAACCAGATCGAGACAACGCTGATGATAAAAATTATAACCGTCATTGTACTTTTCATGTTCTATTCTATCGGGAGTATGTATTTTAATTATTTTAACCAGAGATTCAGTTGATTCCTGAAGAGAAGTAAAATAACCTGATGATGTAAACCCTGTACAGGCATTACCCATTAATTCTGTATCAATAACAGAAGGAACTTCAATCAGCTTACCTGTAACATCTGCTTTCATTTGATTCCAGACCGTACTCCGACCCTGACCACCGGAAACACGAAGGCTTTCTATAGGGCAATTGTTTTTTTCTAAAGTTTCAATCAAATCCCTGACCCCGTAGGCAATGGCATTTGTAACAGCCCGGCCCATCTCCGCCGGTCCATGATCCACTTCCAGACCAACAAACAATCCACCGGAAAACTCCCAGGTTTCTCCTCTATGCACCGAAGGATAAAACCCGGGGATATTCTGATTATGGTTTATTTCTCTAATTTCATTCATCATATCCGAATATGGCTTATCCTTCTGTCCGGAAATCCGTCTAAACCATTCAAATATTGCTCCTGTAGAAGAAAGAATACCTGCTGCATTATAATAACCCTCAATAACATGTGGAAGTGTACGAATTCTATCATTATCTATAGGCATATCAGAACAATAATTAATTCCTTCGGAAGTTCCTGCTCTGTCACAGGTCCGTCCTGGAACTACAGCCCCAGTCCCCAGAATAGCCATAATAAAATCTGATCCACCTGCATATACAGGAATCCCTTGAGGAATGCCTGTAGAAATTTCAGCTTCTTTACTGACCGGCCCAAGAGGCATTCCTATTTTTATAAGTTCCGGGAATTTATCTGAATCAAGCCCATAGGCATCAATACCCTTATTTGTCCAGATATAGGGATTAAAATCTTCATTTGCAGTAAAGCCTGCAAATATGCCTGTAAGGATATAGGAAATATACTCAGGACATCCCAGGAAAAACCGGGTTTTATCATATAGATCAGGCTTTTTATCCTTTATCCATGAAACAGAAGGTAGAAAAAAAGATTTTTGAGAGAAAAGTCTATTTTCCCTCTTATCCATCCATAGGTGACTCTGACCGGCAAGCTTTCCATCAAATCCTATGGGAACAATAGTTGGTCCATTTCCACTGATTACAACGGCTTGAATTTCCAATTGTTTTAGAGGAGTAATTTTTGAAAGAATTTGAATCAGACTCTTTAATGCCCTGTTCCAGATTAATCCATCCCAATCCAGAAAATCATTACGACTTGTATCTGCAAGAGCCACTCTGCCAAAGGAACGAAGATCTCCGTTAAGAGAAATAATTCCTCCCTTCATTGCAGAAGTACCTACATCAATTGATAAAACACAAGGCTGTAAGTCATTCATAGAATCACTCTAATTCTTCTTTAAAAGTTTTTGGATCATACGACTATTATCCAAAAGAGGGCTTAAAGATCTTTCATGGTAGAGTCTTGAAATACTTCTGGCAATTAAATCTGAAACAGGAGCACTTACAAACCATTCTTTCCCAAGAAGATCCTCCTCATGATAGACTGCTGTTGTACCAATTATATACTCAAATAAACCCTCTTTATAGGCTTCATCAAAAAAATTGACAGCATCACCGGAAAACATAGGAAGACTTATAGAACAAATTATTTTTTTTGCACCAAAACCTTTTAATGCTTTCATAGCCATTATAAGGGTACCACCAGTACCAAGCATATCATCTGCCATAAAAACAGTTTTACCTTTAACATCACCCAGAAGTCGAATATTGGTAATATTTGTTTTGCCGGCATTCTGGGAGACTTTGGAATAATCTCTCTCTTTGTACAACATAGCCAATGGTTTCTTAAGGTTTCCTGCAAAAAACTTATTTCTGTCAACAGCACCCGTATCGGGAGAGACTACAACAAGATCAGGGTCATCAAAGTCTACAAGATTCTTCAGCTTAAGAAGTATCTGATAGGAACCATGAAGATTCTCCAAAATAAGATTTTTAAAACTATTTTCAATTTCTTTGGAGTGAATATCTATAGTAATAATCCTGTTTGCACCCATAAACTCACATATCTGCCCAAAACGACTTGCTGTTAAAGCTTCCCTTCCCTTTTTTTTATGCTGTCTGGAGTATGGATATGTTGGAAGTACCAGTGTCACACTGGCAGCACCTGCCTGACGTACTGCATCCATGGTCACAAATAAAAGAAAAATATGATCATTTACAGATAAAATATATTTTTCATCAGAACCATTAAAACTAATAGGATAGTGATTTTCAACATCCTGAATTATAAAAATATTCATCCCTTTAACTGAAGAATTAATTTCAGCCTTAAATTCACCCTTGGCAATCATTGTAAATTTAACAGGAAGTCTAAACTCAGGGGGTTGGTATTTCGTAAAATTACTATTCGGATTTAATCTGACAGAATGAAGGTCTTCGTTTAAATACATCATCCTCCAGACATCTTCAACCTGCATATTATATTTTCGTGATATATGCACAGCCAATCTACTGTACTTTTTAGAGTACTGTTTCTTTAAATGTCGGGTTACTTCTGTCGTAACTTTTTCGGCTCCAGGGCAGGAGATAACCCCAAGTTTAATTGGTCGGGTTGGACTCATAATACCTTCTGTGTTTATCTTGTTTGGATCAGTATAAAATGAACATATCATAAGGGCTTTTTAGAGGTCAATATATAGATGCAAAAGAGGCATCAATTTCATCAAAACCTCCAGTTTGCCTATTTAAGCTTTTTGCACCTTGACATCACTAAAATTTACTTTTATATTCTAATTACAATTTCTTCGAGGGAGGGACAAAATGTCCCGACCGGCGGTTAAAGTCCGCAATCCTGATTTATCAGGGTGAAACGGTGTAATTCCGTTACCGACAGTGCAAGTCTGGATGGGAGAGGAAATGTTCCGGAAAAGGAACGGTCTTTGTGTGCTCTCCCTGTGCCTGCGCTCTTTTCGTAATACAAGAGGAGTCCACAATGACTGACAAATT
>DAOWEB010000345.1 GCA_030638735.1 Spirochaetaceae bacterium | reverse complement strand
TGTAACATATTCTTCAAAATAATCTTTGTATAAAACCATCCCGAATCTAAAATTTGAAAACCCTGATGTTTCTTCGAGGAGCATGGGAATAAGTGAATCCTTTAGATAGGGAATATCATCCTCCATACTTCTTGTAGTATCCAGACAGAGAACCAGATCAAGAGTATCTCCATCGGTCTGCTGCAGGATCCAGCGAATATTATTAATAATATCCTCCTGCCCGGACCCAAAAACCATCTCTCCATCACTGGATATTTCCTCGAATGCAGTTACAGCTTCGTCCATATAATTGCCCTCAGGAGGTCCAGGCAATGGTTTTTGAATAACTCTGATTATATAGGGGTTATCATGACCCCCTCCTGAATAATCAGTGTAAGGCTTCTCAAAAGTTCTAATATTGATCCAGCTGCCGTCCAGGATCTGAAGCTCCCCAAACCTGCTCCAGCTATACCCATACTCAACTATATATGGAATAAATATATGATACACAACCCCAAACTCAGGATGATTTTCCGGAGTAGAGTCAATTAGAGCAAACTGTGTTTTACCCTGGGCTTCTAAAAATTCACCATTTAGAAGTCGTTTTTCATCTCCATTTACCGTATGATACACAGGATTACGCAGGGAAAAAGAGCTTGACTGTTTAAGGGGGTCTGCTGTGGATTCTGTAATCATTACAGATCCAAGACCAGGTACTGCCTGAATCCACAGATCATAACCACCATCAATGGTTTGCTCTATTATAAGATTATTTTCCTTAAGAACTAAAAACTGACCATATAAAACAAGAGGAAGAAATAGAAGTAAAATGACCGGAATAAGAATACGGTTATCCATATAATTATTATCGACATAATTAAAACGATAATTAGAGCTTGATCACTTTCAATACATACTGTTAATCTATGTAAATGGATATTGATTTTCTAATACCTGCTGCAGGTCTTTCCTCCAGAATGGGAGACTGGAAACTAACACTACCCTACAAAGGAAGTACTATAATTGAAAACAGTATTTCCAATGGAATGAATATTTGTAACAGAATTATTATTGTAACAGGCCACCGTTCGGAAGAACTTGAAAAATTACTACAGAATAATTCCAAAGTACTTACTGTTAAAAATAAAAAATTCCAAAACGGAATGTTTTCTTCCATACAGACAGGGGTGCGTCTTATTGAATCTGAGTGGTTTTTTATTACTATGGGAGATATGCCTGATATCAAAGAAGATATTTATAAAAGCTTACTCCATGCAAGAAATAAGAATTCAAATAATTTTGACATTATAAGGCCAATTTATAAAGGTAAAAGAGGGCATCCTGTTCTTCTTCATAAAAATACAATAAAATCTATTCTTAAAGAACCAGTTTCGTCAGAAATGAAAAATGTATTTTCTCATTTTAGAGTTCTGGATATTGAAATGAATTTACAGGATACATTCAGAGACATTGATACACCTGAAGAATATAGACGTATTATGAATGAAACTGGTTTATAAAACCGTAGAGACGCCCAAATTGTGCGTCTCTACGGTATCATACAACAGAAAAGATTAAACCCAATTCCCCTTTGCCTACCTTTATCCTGTCTCCATCCTTAATAGTCCCGGTTAAAATCTCTTTTGCAAGGGGATTCTGTATTAAATTCTGAATTGCCCGTTTTATAGGTCTGGCTCCATAACTAGGGTCAAAGCCCTCAGAACTAATAAAGTCTCTAACTTCATCATCCAGAACAAGCTCCATTTTCTTATCGGCCAGCCTTGCCTTCAACCTCTCAAGTTGAATATTAACAATTTTTCGAACATTTTCTTTTCCCAATTTATTAAATAAAATAGTTTCATCAACCCTGTTTAAAAACTCTGGTTTAAAAGTTTTTTTCATTATTTCAAGGATTTGATCCTTTACATCACCTACTTCCTCCGCTTCCAAAAGAATATCTCCACCTAAATTACTGGTAAGTATTATTATAGAATTTCTAAAGTCCACAACCCTTCCCTGACCATCTGTCAAACGACCATCATCCAGAAGCTGAAGAAGGACATTAAATACATCCGGGTGTGCTTTTTCTATCTCATCAAAAAGTATAACTGAATAGGGTCTGCGTCTGACTGCTTCTGTAAGCTGTCCACCTTCATCATAACCGACATAACCTGGAGGAGCCCCAATTAATCTGGAAACAGTATGTTTTTCCATGTACTCACTCATGTCTATTCTTGTCAAAGCCTTCTCATCATTAAACAGAAAATCTGCCAGAGTTTTTGCAAGTTCAGTTTTTCCGACACCAGTAGGTCCCAGAAAAATAAAAGATCCCAAAGGCCTTGCTTCATCAGACAAACCTGTTTTATTACGTCTAATTGCATCTGAAACTGCAGAAATCGCATTATCCTGCCCAACAACCCTCTCTGAAAGAATTTTCTCCAGATCTAAAAACTTTTCCATTTCCGAAGAAAGCATCTTGGAAACAGGAATACCAGTCCATATAGAAACTATATGTGCAATATCCTCTTCTGTAACCTCTTCTCTTAAAAGTTGAGAATCTACCTGCAACTCTTCCAGCCGATGAGAGTTCTTTTCTATCTGTTCAAGGATTTGAGGAACCCTGCCATGTTTTATCTCAGCAGCATGATTAAGATCGCCTTCTCTCTCATACTTGGCTTCCAAAGATCTGGAATGCTCCAGTTCTGAGTTCAAACGCCTTATCTCATCAATAACCTCTTTTTCATTATTCCATTGAAGCCTCATGGCATCTCGCCGGGTTTGCAGATCTGCTAAATCCTTTTCAATATTTAAAAGTCTATCCTTAGAAGCATCATCTTCTTCAGAAGAAAGAGCATGCTTCTCTATATCCAGCTGGAGTATCTTTCTCTCTATAGTATCCAGTTCTATGGGCTGGCTTTCAATCTCCATTTTAAGCCTGCTGGCAGCCTCATCTATAAGATCTATTGCCTTATCGGGTAAAAACCGTGATGTTATATATCGATCAGAAAGCCTTGCTGCAGCAATTAGAGCCTCATCCTTAATTCGTACACCATGATGAACTTCATACCGATCTTTTATTCCCCTAAGGATGGCAACTGTATTTTCAACAGAAGGTTCTTTTGTAAGAACAGGCTGAAAACGCCTTTCCAAAGCAGGATCCTTTTCAATATGTTTTCTGTATTCATCCAGGGTTGTTGCTCCAATAGTACGAAGCTCACCTCTTGAAAGAGCAGGTTTTAACAAATTGGATGCATCTGTTGATCCTTCAGCAGCACCGGCTCCAACAAGGGTATGAAGCTCATCAATAAATAGAATTATTTCACCATCAGACTCAGCAATCTCATGAATAACAGCTTTTAAACGCTCTTCAAACTCACCCCGGAATTTGGCACCTGCAATTAAAGAACCCAGATCCAATGCCAGAAGCCTTTTATCTTTTAAAGATTCAGGAACATCCCCGGATACAATTCGTCTTGCTAACCCCTCTGCAATAGCAGTTTTACCCACACCGGGTTCTCCAATAAGAACAGGATTATTTTTTGTCCGCCTGGAAAGAACCTGCATTACCCTGCGAATCTCATCATCTCTGCCTATAACAGGATCAAGCTTGTCCCTTCTGGCAAGAACAATCAAATCTTTACAATACTTATCCAGAACCTGATACTTAATTTCAGGATTATCATCTGTTACACGCTGATTTCCCCGGATAGACTGTAGAACTTTTAATACACTGTCCCTGGAAATCCCCAGATCTCTAAGAATCTGACCTGTAGCACCTTCAAATTCCAGAATAGTCAAAAACACATGCTCTGCACTAAGAAAATCATCCTTTAATTTATCAGCTTCGACCTCGGCCTTATGAAGAACACTCGAAAGTGCCGGAGACATACTAACCTGGGCAGAACTACCATAGACCTTAGATTTTGATCTAAGACTATTATTTAAATTTTCTTCAAGCCTCTTTCTATCAACACCAAGACGATCCAGAAGAGGAGGTATTACACCATCCTGCTGATCGATCAGGGCGACAAGCATATGTATTACATCTATAGAATTATGATTATACTTATGAGCAATTGAACTGGCATCCTGAATTGCTTCCTGAACTTTAACTGTCATTTTATCGTAGCGCATATTTAAATTCCTTGATTAAGCTTTTTGCGTTGTATCACATTTTCTACTTAAAAAATACTTCTTCTCTAATATATTAGCAATGAACTGGCGAAAAAAGCCAAAAACAAGCTAAATTTATAGACATGAAAACCTATTGATTGTCTCTAAATGTAGTTATATTATAGTAGAACATACAAACACTTTAAGTTCCAGTCAATTATAAAGGATACACATATGTCAGAGAGCAGTTCAGCAGAAAAGGTAATATATTTTCATGGATTTGAAAGAGACGATGTTTTTAAAATTATTAAGGCAATTAAAGGTTCTGTAAGCAATCCAGGAGAGATAGCTTTCTCAACTTCAACGCCTACGAACCTGGAATGGAAAATAAAAGATATGGTTGCTGAAGTGTGTGAAGATCATGCCTTTTTTAAAGAACAGGAAGAGAAGAAAAAACAGGGCAAATGAGTTATTTAGTCCTAAATATCAGCCTTGCTGTTATACCTGCACTTATTCTTCTCATTTTCTTCTACAATAAAGATAAACAGAAAAAAGAACCGGTTGCTTTGGTTCTGAAGGTTTTTATCTTTGGTTTTATATCTGTATTACCGGCAATTTTAATCGAAATGCTAATATCCTACTTTATTCCCGAAAGACATCAATTAATAAATATAATAATAAGAGCATTTATTATCGCAGCCTTAGTTGAAGAGGGGATAAAGCTTAAAACAGTAATGTTAACAGCATTTCCAAACAATAATTTTGATGAAATTACAGATGGTATTGTCTACACAATTACAGCAAGCCTGGGTTTTGCGGTATTTGAAAATATTTTTTACAGCTTTGGTCCGGTTTCCACCATTATTATTAGAGGAATGACAGCAGTTCCCCTACATGCAATTGCATCAGGAATTATGGGATACTACATAGGCAAATCAAAATTTGAAAATCCAAATTTAAAATATAAGGGATTAGCAATTGCAGTACTAATTCATGGTTCCTATGATTTTTTTCTTTTCTATGGATCATGGCTGCCAGTTCTTATAATTCCTCTTCTGTTAATTTCCGGGGGGATTCTGCTGAAGCTCTATAAATTAGCATTACAAAATGACAGGGCTTTTGGAAGAAGCTAGATTACAAGAAATAATTCATACAAACATTATGCAACTTTTGGTACAGATTCTATTGACTAATACCCATAAGTTCTGTATCTTAGGCAAACCGTCGCAGGGTAGAGCAGTTGGCAGCTCGTCGGGCTCATAACCCGGAGGTCACAGGTTCGAGTCCTGTCCCTGCTATAGAGTAAATTATTAAAGGGTAAGTAATTATCCTAAAACCACCGGAAAACCGGCGTTTTATCTTAATCCAATGTGGAAAGAATGTGGAAAAACATTCTTTAAAGGGGTTCTGATGGCACGCCGGTTTTATTTTTATAAGCGTAATCAAATCTATTATGTAAAGTATCGAAATCCATTTACAGGTAAATTACTACCTGGAAAGTCTACAGGTACAGTTGATCAGGAAAAGGCTTCATACATAGCTCATAAGTGGCTATATGAAGGAATACCAGAAAGAAGAACCAGAACCCCCCGGAAACCTGAACAAATTTTTACAGTTTATGAAATTCTTGAGAAGTTAAAACACACTGAATTGACAGTCAATGATGCTAAACGGTTTACTGATTATTTCAAAAGTATTGGACTGATCAAAGATGCACAAATTATTAATGATGAAAAAACAGAAAGTCTTATATCGTTCCTTCTAAATTCCTGGGATTATCAAAATAGCTCCTATGTGAAAGAAAAACTTGCACATGGTCAATCAATAGGCCGTAGACGTTGCCTGGATGCTACAGGTGCAGTCAAGAGATACTGCTTCTTGAAGTGCTGGAAATGGTAAGCTGAATTACCCATAGCCTGGTA
>DAOWEB010000107.1 GCA_030638735.1 Spirochaetaceae bacterium | reverse complement strand
ATGCGGGATGAAAATTGAAGGGTCCACTGATATTCAGATTGGCGATATTTTAGAAGTTTATAAAGAAGAAGAGAAAGAAAAAAAATTAGAAAGTTAATAAATATGTCTAAACGACTTTTAAGAATTAATGAATTACTTGGGCAAGAAATAAGCAAGATTTTTTCCAAGGAAATAGAAATACCAGAAGTTATTTCATTACCGACTCTTTTCAGAGTGGGAAAATTGCAGCTGAACACTTTCATTCATTAGGATGCAAAAATCCTGCCTATATAGGATTTAATCTTCCAGTCTCCTGTAATAGAGATAGACAGGAAGGATTTCGGCAAGGTCTTTACGAAAAAGGGATACTTCTAAAAGAAAAACGAGAAATTCTTTGCTCTGCAACTCAAAAAGATTCTTATAATGCCGCAGTAAAACTTATTACACAAGATAAGAATATTGATTCTATTTTTATATACAATGATTTAATGGCCCTTGGAGTTATGAAAGCTATTCATGATCTAGGTAAAAAAATCCCGGAAGATATAAGGATTCTGGGACATGATGATGTTACAGATGCCCAGTATTACTCTCCATCATTATCTACAATCCGAATACCTAAATATCGCCTGGGATATGAAAGCGCAGCAGAGCTGGTGGAACTAATAAAAAACAGAAAAGCTCACGAAAAATATGTCACCTACCGTCCTGAATTAATAATAAGAGAGTCTTAGTTCTATACAATGCTAAAAGATATTAGCTTAACTACTGACTTAACCTATTCAATGCACTCACTATGGCTTTAATAGATGCCATGGAAATATTTGAATCTGTACCTACACCATATCTAACAGAGCCTTTATCCTTTCGAAGACTTATATAAGAAACAGCTGCAGAATCAGATCCACCATCTATATCATGTTCATCGTAACTTTTAAGCTTAACAGGCTCACTTAAAGTAGAGTTCAGCCCCTTAATAAATGCATCTATAGGACCATTACCTTCACTGGAGAATTCAAGATCCTTCCCTTTATAGTTAAGTAATCCTGAAACCAGGGTGACCTCTTCGGTCGCTTCATGATCACTGTCAGAATCCATACTGATCTTTATATGCTTAAGTTCATAAGGAGTTTTAATTTCCAGATATTCACTGTTAAAGCTTTCCCAAATTGCCCTTGAGGAAATTTCAGAACCACTCTCTTCTGTTACCCTCTGAATAACTTTGCTGAATTCAACCTGCATGGCTTTTGGAAGCTTGTATCCAAATTCACTATCCATAAGATATGCAACCCCGCCCTTTCCAGACTGGCTATTAATTCTAATAATAGACTGATATGATCGACCTACGTCTTTAGGATTAATTGGGAGGTAAGGAACTTCCCATATATTATTATTCCGTTCTTCTCTCTTATTAAAACCCTTATTAATAGCATCCTGATGAGAACCTGAAAATGCAGTATACACAAGATCACCAGCATAGGGATGTCTGGGATGAACAGGCATTCTTGTACAGCTTATATATTCATCTTTAATAAAATTGATACTGGAAAAATCAAGTTCCGGATCAACTCCCTGACTAAAAATATTTAACGCTGTTGTCACTATATCCAGATTTCCAGTACGCTCACCATTGCCGAATAACGTACCTTCTACTCTGTCTGCACCAGCCATAATTCCCAGTTCAGTTGCTGCAACTGCAGTACCTCTGTCATTATGAGCATGAAGGCTTATTATTACCGAATCTCTGTCCCTTATATTATTACAAAACCACTCTATCTGATCTGCATGAATATTTGGAGTGGACATCTCCACAGTTGCCGGTAAATTAAGAATAAGTCTCTTTTCCGGTGTAGGTTTTAATACATCCATTACAGCATGGCAGACATCCAAAGCGTAATCCATTTCTGTGCCGGTAAAACTCTCGGGTGAATATTCAAACCTTATTCCGGGGTTTCCAGTCTCATCACTTATCTGCTTTACCAAAGAAGCTCCATCTACTGCAATTTTAATAATTTCTTCTTTATTCATATTAAAAACTACATCTCTTTGTAAAGTTGAAGTAGAATTGTACATATGAACAATAGCCTTATCCACTCCCTCGAGAGCTTCATATGTTCTACGAATTAAATGCTCCCTTGCCTGAGTCAGAACCTGAATTGTTACATCATCAGGTATCATATTTTCTTCAACCAGGATCCTTGCAAAATCAAAATCAACCTGGGAGGCAGAAGGAAACCCTATCTCAATTTCTTTAAAACCAATATCACATAACAGCCTGAAGAGTCTTTTTTTCTGATCCAGATTCATAGGTATATCTAAAGCCTGATTCCCATCCCGAAGATCTACACTGCTCCATGCAGGTGCTTTGGTAATTTGATTATCCGGCCATGTTCTGTTTTTCAGCTTCATAAGCGGGTATGCCTGGTAACTTTTGTAATTCATTGTCTTCATTCGACTCTCCTTAGTACCTAAGTGCAAAAAAAAAGTGCCCTGGGTTTTCCCACGGCACACATAATTGCAATACTGGTATTTTTACCTACTACGCAACTCTGTACCGTACACCTCTTTAACCAAGGATAATAGTAGATTAAGTAGTAAATTTAGTAAAAATGCTGTTCCTTTCATTGGACATCACCTTAATAAGGAGTAACAAAAGAGTCAAGTCATTAAAACTATATAATCCATTCACATTTTGTTCACATATTTTATTTACTTTATTTTTTACAATAGACTGGAGTTTATAAATGAGTAGAAAAAAAATATCTATTATTTTAACAATAGCTGTTCTGGTATTAATTATCCTGACCACAGGGTGGAAACTAAAATGGTCTGAAGATACTACAGACAGCTCAGAAGAAATCAGTATAAGTGCTGTGGAAGCTGTGCCAGGAGCTGTATCAATAAGAGTAGAAGGCCCTTCTATAATTGAACCCTTTCAAACCCGGAATATCAGATCAGGCATTGAGGGTGTTATTACTTCATCAGCTGAAGAAGGAGACTCAATACAGGAAGGAGAAATATTAATCAGCCTTAATGGTAATGATATGAAAATAGCTGTAGAACAGGCTAAAATAAATCTCTCAAAAGCAGAACTTAACAGAGACAGAAACATTTCAAACCTTCAAAATGCGGAAAAAAATCTAACAGATACAATTCAATTGTTTAACGGAGGAGCAGTTTCAGGTGAGCAGGTCAGTATTGCAGAACTTGCTGTGGATACTGCCCTTTTTAATTTAAACTCCTCAAACCTGGACGTTTCCCAGGCTGCACTTGTCCTGGATATTGCTAAAGATAATCTTGATAATATTTATATCCGAGCACCTTTTTCCGGAGTAGTTCTAAGCAGCTTTGCATCACCTGGTGATATGGTAAGCAAAGGAACAACCCTACTATCATTTGTGGATCTCTCCAGAGTCAGACTTAAAGCGGAAGTTGATGAATTTGATATATCTAAAGTTCAAATTGGTCAGAAAGTAACCATTACAAGTGATTCATTAGGAGATGAAAAGCTTGGTTCTAAAGTTGAAAAAATAAGCACGGGAGCTGAAGTTATAAATAATATATCTATATTTACAGTATCCACTATTCTTAACAATATCGGTGGGAAATTGAAACCGGGAATGAGCGCAGATCTTTCTATTCTTATTAGTGCGGATAAGGGACTTTTAGTTCCAAGTAAAGCTGTTACAAGTGTAAGAACAAGAAGCTATGTAAAAGTCTTTATAAATGAAGAAATTGAGACAAGAAAGGTTGTAGTCGGAGCAAATGATGGCAGGAATATTGTTATTCTGGAAGGTCTGGAAGAAGGAGAACTGGTTATAATACCAACTGCACCAGGTTTCCAATTGACAACAACAGATTCATCATCCCCCGGAACCTCCGTTATCCCGGTAAGGATACCAGGGTCAAAATAATGATAAAAATTGAAAATCTTTCACGATACTATCAAATGGGACCAACTACAGTTAAGGCAATTGATAATATTAACCTAAGTATTGGTGAAGGAGAATTTGTATCAATTGTTGGGCCAAGCGGTTCTGGTAAATCTACACTTATGAACATTATAGGATGCCTTGATTCTCCTACATCAGGAAAATATACACTGGCTGGAGAAGAGGTTGCCGGCTTAAGCAGAAACAGACTGGCAGAAATACGAAACAGACATATTGGATTTGTATTCCAAAGCTTTAACCTGCTGGGAAGAGAAAGTGCTGTGGAAAATGTAGAACTTCCACTAATTTATGCAGGAGTTCCTCCCAAAGAAAGAAGAGAAAGAGCTATGGAGATACTTAAGAGAGTTGAACTTAATGGAAGAGAATTTCATCAACCAAATGAACTTTCAGGAGGCCAGAGACAAAGGGTGGCAATTGCCCGTGCCCTTGCTGTTAACCCCAAGATTCTTCTTGCAGACGAACCAACTGGAGCTCTGGATACAAAAACAGGAGCTCAGATAATGGACTTGTTCAGGGAACTGCAATCCGAGGGAGTAACTTTAATAATGGTAACTCATGATCCGGATGTAGCGGCTCAGGCAAAAAGGATTGTTCAGGTAAGAGATGGTAAAATTCTTGTTGATCTTCCTGTAGAGGAGTGGAATCGATGACAACCTTTAAGTTTACCGAATCTGTAAAAATGTCATTTAGAAGTATATTGTCCAATAAGGGAAGATCATTCCTAACAGCTCTTGGTGTTATGATTGGTGTAGCTGCTGTAATAACACTTGTAGCTTTGGGGAATGGAACACAAAAATCTGTAGAACAAAGCCTGGAATCTTTAGGTTCAAACCTTCTTATCCTTTATTCAGGAGAACCAAAGGGGGGCAGTCTGGTAAGAAGAAATACTTCAAATATAAACCCTTCCCTTACAGAAGCAGACCTTGCATTTCTGGATAGTCTTGTTCCTGCCCTTATAGCAATTTCGGCACCTGAATCCTCAGAATCAGGACAAATAAAGTTTGGAAATAAAAATACAGTAGGGACAATAATTGGAACAAATCTTAATTATCCTGATGTAAGAAATTTTCATCCCATATATGGATCTTTTTTCTCAGACACAGATCTTGCTGCACGTAAGCCCACAGCAGTTATAGGAGCCCAAATTTACAAAGATCTGTTTGAAAACGGGATTGATCCGGTTGGAGAAAAAATTCGGTTAAATGGAGTAGGATTCACTGTAGTAGGAATAATGGAAGAAAAAGGTTCCTCCACAAGTGATATGTCTATTTTTATTCCCATGACAACATTTCAAAAATACATTTCCGGCTCTGATATGTATGCTTTAATAAATATACAGGCAGTAGATCTCAACTCAATGAGAGAGTTGCAAACATATATAGAAAATGAAATTCTAAGGCTCCATAAATTACCCAATATGGATGCTGCAGATTTTTATATTGCTAATCAACTTGATCTCCTTAATACTCTCCAGGGAGTTACAAGTACATTTACACTGCTTCTTGGCAGCATTGCTGCCATAAGCCTGCTGGTTGGAGGTATAGGTATAATGAATATAATGCTGGTGGCAGTTACAGAACGTACGAGAGAGATAGGAATACGAATGGCTCTGGGCGCTAAATCTTCAGATATACTAAGTCAATTTCTAACAGAGGCAATTATACTCTCTGTAGGAGGAGGACTAATTGGTATATTCCTGGGTGTTTCTACTGCCATTGGTGCAAATAGATTTGGAGGGATGGCTTCTGCTATATCAATCAATTCAGTATTTCTGGCTTTTGGATTTTCTGTAGTGACAGGCCTGTTTTTTGGAGGATATCCTGCCTATCAGGCATCAAAACTGGATCCTATAGAAGCGTTGAGGTATGAATAAACCGGTGTTTCGATACATTTTTGCTGAGCAAAAACACTCAACAACCGGTATAGCAAACAACGGTTGCAGAATTTTGAGTTACTTCGGTCACTGAGTGCGACGAAGTCGTGTATCGAAGTGATCGAAGTAACCATGATAATTAAATAAGGAGTTTGAAATGAAAAAAATAATTTTGATTGTACTGTTGGTGTTAATGCCAATTCTTATAATGGCGCAGTCTACTGATCCAGCTATTGCTAAGGCAAAAGAAGAAACAGCGGTAATTTTTGATCTGGGTAGATTTTTTGGCTATCTGAATACAATGGAGGAAGAAGCCCCTGAATTTGCACTGTCAAAAGAGCAGATGAAAGAACTCTTTGAAACATTAACCAGATATTTAAATCTGGACAGGATTGAAGTTGATGATGCAGATGAAACTCTTCTTTATATGGAAGAAGAACTTCTTACTCTGGATCAGCTTATCTATGTTGATGAACTTGCTATTGCAAAAATGGAAAACAGAGTAAGTGGATCGGGTTCAGGTGGAGGAGGAGGTTCTTCCGGAACAGGCTCAGGAGGTGGACAACTGGCAGGGTATGTTGCCGGTGGGGATTTTAATCCTCTTAAGGATCCCTCAAAAACTATTGGTAAAGATGTTACGGTTTTCTTTGATTATTTAAAAAAGAAACTTGGTAAGTAAAATCTAACTTTTAAGTTTGATATCTCTGGATATTGGTTGATCCAGAGATATCAGTGTTTCTGTGGATTGGATTTCTTCTATCAATTGAAGTTTCTCTACTAAAAAAGTCTTTAAACCAAGGGTACTTTGAAGTATAGCTTTTATAAATAAAGAATAACTTCCTGTTGTATAATGAACCTCAGTTATTTCATTCATCTCTCTTAATTTTGCCAGTACCTTTGAAGAATCACCTGCATTATGAAGATTAATACCAATAAAAGTTGTTACATCAAATCCAAGTTTCGGATAATCCAGAATAATCCTGGACCCACTAACAATTCCCAGTTCTTTAAGGCGATTCATACGAACATGTATGGTTCCACCCGAAACAACTAATTCCCTGGCAATTTCCTGAAATGATTTTCGGGAATCCTCCTGTAAAATTGACAGTATATTTATATCTAAATTATCAACTTTATGTTTATCTTCCATAAAACGCTCCATTTTTTATTAATTCTTAATTCATACTACATAATATACAACAATATCATAATTAATTGTTTAAATATTGATAAATATTATAAAATTAGTGTATTTTAGCTATTGATAAAACAAATAAGATATTTATCATGTAATAAGCTAAACATAAATAGCTTCTATCAGGAGAACAAAATGCCAACGTCTACCATGGAAAAAACTAAAAAGTTAAATCTTTTAGAAACAGAAATAGCAATTACCTTTGTAAAAAAGATTTTTGGAAAAAAACTTGAATCATATTTAAATTTAACTAAAATATCATCTCCGTTATTCACCTCTGCTGATTCCGGAGTTCAGGATAATCTAAATGGGACAGAGAATGCTGTCAGTTTTAAAATTAAAAATAATGGCTCTATAAATTATGAAATTGTTCACTCTCTTGCTAAATGGAAGAGAAGTGCCCTGGGAAGATTTAATGCAGAACCCGGTCAGGGAATTGTTACAGATATGAAGGCATTAAGACCGGATGAGCCGGATCTAACCAGTAGTATCCACTCAGTATATGTTGATCAATGGGACTGGGAAAAAGTAATAGAACCCGGTGACAGGAACCTGGATTTTCTTAAAACAAATGTAAGAAAGATATTTCAATCCTTAAAAGGAACTGAAGAAAGAGTTAACGAAGAATTTGGAATCAAGGGGATTCTTCCGGAAGAAATAAGTTTTGTCCACACAGAAGAACTTGTAGAAAAATGGCCAGATAAAACACCAAGAGAACGGGAAGATTTAATTACCAGGGAAAAAGGAGCTGTATTTATTATTGGTATAGGCGGCGAGCTACCTGACGGATCTATTCATGATGGAAGAGCTCCTGACTATGATGACTGGACAAGTGAAACTTTAGAAGGAAAACATGGTTTAAACGGTGACATAATGGTTTGGAATTCTGTACTGGGCAGAGCTTTTGAACTCTCCTCTATGGGGATTAGGGTTGATCGGGAAACGATGCTTAAACAACTAGAAATAAGAGATGAAATGGCAAGGTGTGAACTGGACTGGCATAAAGATCTTTTAGAAGGAAACCTACCACAAACAATAGGTGGAGGAATTGGTCAATCCAGACTGGTTATGTTCATCCTGCAAAAACATCATATCGGTGAAGTTCAGGTAAGTGAATGGCCGGGAAATGTCCTTGAAGCCTGTAAAGAAAAGGGTATTGAATTACTGTAGCTATATTACGTTTTCTCTATTTTCAAAAGTATCTCTATTTTCTTCTTTAAAACCATTGACAAATTAGGTATGCCTAACTATATTTCTTTTAATGATTACTATTTTTATCATATAAGGAGAAAATATGATTTCAAGCTTCATAATTATATTCAGAGAGACATTGGAAGTTGCTCTTGTAATAGGAATTTTACTTAGTTATTTGAAAGTTACAGGACAATCCAAATATAATCCCATTATATATCTAAGTACTGCTGCAGGGATTATAATGAGTATTATTGGAGCCTACATATTTACTGCAGTTGCCGGAGGATTTGAAGGAAGAGCAGAGGAAATTTTCGAAGGGTTTGTTATGCTTATTGGAGCAGTACTTCTTACTACGATGATACTCTGGATGAGGAAACAGCAGCATTCAGCTTCTGGAATTGAAGAGAAAGCAGAAAGATATATATCTAAAGGTAAACTGTATTCTCTGACCCTGCTTGTATTTGTTTCTGTATTACGTGAGGGAATTGAATCTGTTATTTTTCTTAGTGCTTTAAATTTTTCCTCAGGAAGCAGTTTAGCAGGAGCATCCCTTGGTTTTACTTCAGCAGTAATACTCGGATTCCTTATTTTTGCAGGAAGTAAAAAGATAAGTCTAAAAATTTTCTTTCTACTGACAAATATCCTTCTAATTCTTTTTGCTGCCGGTCTGTTAGCCCATGGAATACATGAACTTCAGGAAGCCGTTTTATTACCTGTTTTCATTGAACATATATGGGATATAAATAGTTTTTTTCATGAAAAAGGTACACTGGGAGGAATTGCCAAAGGTCTGTTCGGATATAATGGGAATCCATCTCTTATTGAAGTAACTGCTTATTCTGCATACATTATTTTTGTAGCAATTTTATGGAGAAAAAAAGAGCTCTAAACTTGTGTAGAAACAAATATTATTCTGTTTTCGGTGATTATTATGTGCTATGATCCGGACAAGGAGAATACTAAATGGCTTATAATCTTTCTAAATTAAAGGCACCACATCTTACCGGCAATTCCTTAAAATTATTTACAGCTGTTCTTGAAACTAATTTTCCTGGGAAATTGATTATTAATAAACTTATGGATGATTCAGGAATACCATATTTAACAAATAAATTTATTGAAGAAGGAACAACATATTTTCCCATTCACTCTTATACTGAAACTACATCCGCAAAATCAAATTCATCAAAAAAAATCAAAATTTCATCAAATAATATAAATAGATTTGGTTTAACTATTGATGATTATGCAAACTCTTATCGTTCAGGAAAATTCTCTCCAGTCGATATTGCAAAGAATATTATAAAATTAACTGTTGATGCTGAAAAAGGTGATCCATTAAATGCTGTTATTAAGTTAAACAGAGAGGACTTAATAAAACAGGCAAATGCCGCAGCTGATAGATTTAAAAAAGGGAAACCACTTTCAATTATTGATGGAGTGCCCATAGCTATAAAAGATGAAATTGATGCTGTGCCCTATACAACATCTGTAGGAACTTCCTTTTTAGGGAAAGATCCTGCAAAAGAAGATGCAGAAGTAGTAAGAAGGCTAAGAGATGCCGGAGCACTTATATTTTGTAAAACAAATATGCATGAAATTGGAATAGGTGTTACAGGTGTAAACCCTCATTTTGGTCATGTACAAAATCCATATAATTCAAAATGTTATTCAGGTGGATCATCCAGTGGATCTGCAGCTGTAGTAGCTTCAGGGCTTTGTCCTGGAGCAATTGGAGCTGACGGAGGTGGATCGATTAGAATACCGGCTGCACTATGTGGAGTAACAGGCTTAAAACCTACATTTGGAAGAGTTAGTGAAAGAGGGGCGGCTCCTTTATGCTGGAGTGTTGCTCATATAGGCCCAATAGCAGGAACTGCAAGAGATACTGCTATTTTATATGAAATAATTGCAGGAAAGGATCCAAAAGAGTCTATAACACTATTTCAACCTGAACCTGAATTAAATAATGCCTTTCCTAAAGATCTTAAAGGATTGAGGTTAGGGATTTATCCGGAATGGTTCTACGATTGCGAAGAAACAATGCATACCGCATTAAAAAGTTCCCTTAAATTTCTGGAAGATGCTGGTGCAGAGATAGTTGAAATTGAAATTCCTGAACTTGAAGAAATGAGAGTAGCCCAGCTGATTACAATAGTATCTGAGATGACAACAACGATGAGTCCCTATGATAAAAAACACAGAAAAGATTTTGGCCTTGATGTCAGAACAAATCTGGCAATGGGAAGATCATTTACTAATGTTGATTATATTCATGCCCAAAGAATGAGAACCAGGGCTATTAATATATTTAAGGAAGCATTCAATTCTGTTGATGCAATTTTAACACCCAGTACTGGAATATGTGCACCCGAAATTCCTCATAAGGCTCTGCCCGAAGGAGAATCCAACCTGCCTATGCTATCTGATATAATGAGATTTGCTACTCCTTCAAACCTGACAGGTCACCCTGCTATTTCAATACCCATAGGATATGATCCTAAAGGTATGCCTATAGGGTTACAGGCTATTGGAAGACCATGGGAAGAATCACTATTACTTGGAATTGCAGGAATACTTGAGCAAATGAGTGAAAGAAGGAAACCTGTAATAGATCTGTTATTTTAAAACATAATTAATAAATTTAAATGAGAGGAGCTTCAGATTTGTATTTTTTAAATTTATCCTTTATAATCTACCAATAGGAATAATAAATGGAAAAATACATTTCAAAATATGTTGATTTACTGGGTTTTAATCCAATAGAAAAACTTACCGGCTTATTCACTCCAGGTTTTTTCTTTTACTATATAGATACTATTGTAAAAGAATTCAAACAGGATTCAATAGATCTAAACTTCATCTTAACGGTAGTTGATCTGGATTCTTTTAATACAATCAATGAAAACGAAGGCTATCTTGCTGGTGATTTGATTCTCAAATCTTTTGGGGAAATAATAAACGATACTATACGGGAAAAAGATCTGGCAACCAGAATTAGCGGTAATACTTTCCTGATTTTCTTTTTCAATTTAAAACCAGGAGAAGAAAATATTGCCATAAATAGAATTCGGCTTAGAATATCCCAGGAAAACAATACCAGGATATCAATGGGTACTGGTTTTGCTTCATTTCCTCAAAATGGTACAAACATTAATAAATTAAAACAATATGCCTTAACTAACCTGGATTACTCAAGACACAGTGCTTACCAGGGAAAAGACACAGAACCAGGGAACTGGATATCGGTCGAAAATATCAATGTTCTTATTGTAGATGATAATGAAAAAAATCGAAAACTTCTTAAAGCTATGATAGCTCCATTAAAATATAATATTTTTCTTGTAGATTCAGGTGAATCTGCATTAGTAATGGTTAGAAGACATGAGTTTGATCTTATTCTACTAGATGCAATGATGCCGGGAATGAACGGATTTGAAGTATGTAAAAAACTAAAACAATCTGAAGAAACCTGGAAAATACCAATTATAATGGTTACAGCCCTTGAAGACATTGAATCAAAGGTAAAAGGAATTGAAGCTGGTGTTGATGATTTTATTGTAAAACCACCAATCAGAGAAGAGATAATTGCAAGAATAAAATCTCTTGTTAAACTTAGACAAATTAATCGTAATTACACCAGTATAGAGAACGTCCTGCTATCCCTGGCCAATGCTGTGGAAGCAAAAGACAGCTATACTCAGGGTCATACAGAAAGAGTTTCTATTCTTGCAGAACAACTGGGTAGATCCATGAAACTTCCTGAAAAAGATATAATTGCCCTTCGTCTTGGAGGAATACTTCATGATGTCGGCAAGATTGGGGTTCCCAGTGAAATACTTAACAAACCCGGCCCTCTAAATAGTAAAGAGTGGAAAATTATGCAATCTCATACAGAACTTGGATATAATATTTGTCTTCCACTCTCAAAAACACTTGGGGGTGCATTGGATATTATAAGGCATCATCATGAGAAGCTTGATGGGAGCTCCTATCCGGATGGTCTGACAGGAGATTCCATAACTATAAATTCAAGAATATTATCAATAGTAGATATCTTTGATGCTCTTACAAGTGACAGACCATATAGAAAATCTATGAGTGTTGAAAAGACAATTAAGATATTAAAGGAAAGTGTTGAAAATAATCTTTTAGATAAAAATATTGTAGATATTCTAATAAACCTAATTGCCAATGGAAGTAATAAGTTTCGGCGAAAAGAAGATTCCCTGAAAAATAAAAAAATCCTAATAGTGGAGGATGACCCCCTAAACTTTAAATTGATGAAAACATTACTGGAATTTAACAGTTTTAAAGTTGAATGGATTGATACTGCGGAAAAATTGATGAACAAAATGGAAGATTCCCATCCGGATCTTATCCTGATGGATATTCAATTACCAGGAACTGATGGTCTTGAAGCAACGCGTCAGCTTAAAAAAAGTGATATTTATAAAGATATACCCATTATTGCAGTAAGTGCTCATGCAATGGAAGAAAATAAGATTGAGGCAAAATCTGCTGGATGTATTGCTTATATAACTAAACCACTTGATACACGAACATTTGCCAATTCCATTGGTAAATATCTTTAATGGATAAAGTTACCAATATTTTTATATTTAAACTAAAAGGATATTTTGAATCTGTTACTACAGCAGGTCTAAGAGATCAAAACAATCTGGATTTATTAAGAAAAATCCGCCTGTTAAATCTCCTGGCAATTACAGCAATTACAATACTTTTTATTATGTCAGTAATTGTATTTTTTGAGGGAAAACCATACCTTTCAGTAATTAATATGACAGGGGCGACAGTATTTTTTTTATTAAGGATGGGATTAAAGAAAACTGGTAATTATTCAAAAGCAAGTTTAGGGGGAATGAATCTTTGTTTTATCTTCCTTCTCTATTTCTTTATTACAGGAGGAAATGCTGAGACAGGACATGTCTGGTCATTTATAATGCCAATTCTAGCCTCTTTTTTAATGGGCTCAAAACGTGGTTTGGTAATATCTTTAATTTATATTATAGTAGTCATAGTTTCCGGTTTTTTTAACTTTCAGTTTCAAGCTGATTATTCTATAGCATTTAGAATTCGCTTTGCATTTTCATTATTTACTTTATCACTCCTATCTTTCTATATTAGTTTTTTAAGCGAAAATAACATAAAAAAACATTCAAATACAAATTTACATTTAAACAAAGTCGTGGAAGGATTAAAACAAACTGAATTACAGCTTATTGAAGCTAAGGAAAATGCAGAGAAATCAAATAAGTCAAAATCTGAGTTTCTAAGGAACATGAGTCATGAGCTTAGAACACCCCTTAACCACATAATAGGCTTTTCTCAGCTTATTAAGGATGGAATTACAGGTCCAATAAACAATACTCAGGAAGAATATCTGAGTGATATTCTAAACAGCAGTTCACATCTACTTTCTTTAATAAATGATCTTCTTGATATTGCAAAGATAGAATCCGGTAAAATAAAAATATTTCTTGAACCTGTAGATTTAGTAAATCTAATAAAAGATACTATAGATATATACCAAACAAAAACAACTGATAAAAAAATTAAAATAATCTTAAAAAATGGAACCCTGCCAGATACAATACTGGCAGATAAACGTAAAATTATTCAGATTCTATATAATCTTACATCAAATGCAGTAAAATTTACAGATAATGAAGGAACAATTATAATATCTACATTTACAAATAAAAATGAAATTATCATTAACATCAAAGATACTGGAATTGGTCTTGAAGAAAAATCTATGAATTTAATTTTTGATTCATTTGGACAGGTTGAATCTGATGTAACTCGTAAATTTGATGGAACAGGACTAGGACTTGCACTAACAAAAAATCTTGTCTTACTACATGGAGGGAGAATCTGGGTTGAGAGTGAAGGTTTGGGAAAGGGAAGTACATTT
>DAOWEB010000111.1 GCA_030638735.1 Spirochaetaceae bacterium | reverse complement strand
TATATCCAAAAATGGATTTGAATCAAATTTTAAAAAAGATGAATATGAAGATTCTATATCTGATATTATCAACTATATTAAAGAGGGTGATATTTACCAGGTAAATATGTCCCAAAGGTTTACATCCGAATTTGATGGTGATCCTTATGCTCTCTTTAAAGAACTTTTTGAAGAAAATCCGGCTGCCTTTTTTTCCTATCTCAACTGCGGCGATCACCAGATTGTATCAACATCTCCGGAAAGATTTATCTTACAGGAAGGAAGTAGAGTTGAAGCAAAGCCAATAAAAGGCACAAGACCCCGGGGGGGAACAGCTGAGGAAGATACAATCCTTAGAGAAGAATTACTGAACAGCCCGAAAGATGATGCTGAACTATCTATGATTGTAGATCTTCTAAGAAATGACATGGGAAAGGTATGTAAAGGTGGGAGTGTAAAGGTACTAAAACATAAATCTCTGGAAACATATAAGAATGTTTTTCACATGGTATCAACTATTGAAGGATCTCTTGAGGAAAATAAGAATAGTATAGATCTGTTAAAAGCAAGCTTTCCAGGAGGATCTATTACTGGGTGCCCAAAAATAAGGTCCATGGAAATTATAGATGAAAAAGAACCTTATCGGCGCCATATTTATACAGGTTCTATAGGTTATATTGGATTTAACAACAGAATGGATTTCTCTATTGTAATCAGGACAGCAACTATTACAGGAGGGAAGGTTCTTTTTTCTGTAGGTGGGGGGATAGTATATGACTCTGATCCTGCAGATGAGTTTGATGAAACTTTACACAAGGCTCAGAGTTTAATGAAGGTAATGAACAGACATAGGGAAAAGAACAGTTCAGGTTTAAATAATAAAACTGTAAAAATATTTCCAAATGAGTTCTATTGCTGGAGTAATGGTAAATTTTTGCTGGAAAAAGATTCTAAAATCCCCGGGATGTCCAAAGGCTATCAGTATGGGAAGGGTGTATTTGAAACTTTAAAAGTTGAGAAAGGGAAAATAGAATACCTGGAAGAACATCTGGAAAGATTAAAAGAAGGATGTAATAATATTTTAGGCATGGAACTGCCGGAAATGGACTGGAAGGGAATTGCTGATTTATTGATTAATAAGAATGGTTTGGGGACATCTACCACTGTTATGAAGTTAATGATATCTGAAGGGAAAAATGGGTTATTTGAAGATAGGTATATAATCGTAACATGCAAAAAATATAATAAGAGACCTGCACTTATAAAAAACGGGATGCTTACTTTAGGAATCTATCAACATAAAAGGGAAAGTTTTCTGGCAGATTATAAAACAATGAACTATCTGTTTTATCTTAAGGCAGGAGAATGGGCCAAAGAGAATGGATTTGATGAAGCTGTAATTTTGAATGCCGATGGGTCCTTATCAGAAACAAATACAGGTAACATACTTTTTGTTAAAGACAAGACTGTTATTATTCCTATATCACAGCACAGACTTCCAGGGATAATGGAGGGGAAGGTAGTTGAGGATTATAGACAGAAGGGGTTTAAGATTTTGAAGAAAAAAATCGAGCCTCAGGATCTTCCAAAAGCAGAAATAATTCTAGTAACAAACTCACTGATTGGAGCAGTCAGAGGGGTATCTCGATACATTTTTGCGAGCAAAAACACTCGATAACCAGTGACAATTACTCTCCGAGTGATTCCCGGACATCGAGTGCCGAAGAATGAGGTGTATCGAGATGTCGATAACCAATGACAACTACTCTTTGAGTGACTCACGGACATCGAGTGCCGAAGAATGAGGTGTATCGAGATGCCCGTATTTCCCGAAACTGTAGATATCTTCCAGTTTTGCTCTTATTTTATTGGGAGGAAGTTCCTTTTCAGGATAGCCAAGAGTAATTAAGAGGGGAATACTTTTCTTAGCAGGAACAGAAAGAAATTCTTTTACAGCTTTTTCATTAAACCAGCCGAGCATACATGTACCCAAACCCTCTTCTACAGCCTGAAGGCAAAAATGCTCTGCAGCCATACCAATATCCATAAGATAATAGGGCTTTTTCTTGATCATACCGCCTATCTGAGCACTTAAATTAGGTTTTTCTGCAACTATTGCAACAATTACCGGAGACTCCCTGGTAAACTGATTAAGTTTGGAAAGAGGAAGTGTAGTTTTATCTGCAAGAATGGCTGCTTCCTCCGGGTTATCCACAACCACAAAATGCCATGGCTGGGAGTTGCATGCTGATGGTGTCAGCCGGGCAGCCTCCAGACAGGAAAGAATTTTTTCCCTTTCAACCGGGGTATTTTTATATTTCCTAACACTGAATCTCTTATTTGCCAGTTTATGAAAACTCATATTACAATCTTCTCCAAAGCATTTGTCCAGCACTGTAGCTGACATCCACCTGCTTTTCATCTAATAGATAACTCAAAATGGATCTGACAGTACTAAAAATCAGAACATACTGATTTGCATTTATTTCTATACTGTAATGATTGCAGACTAATGCAAGAATTTCTTCGGCTGTTATTTCACTGGATATTGAATCCAGAACTGCATCAATATTCTCTTCAATTTTATATTTGTTAAAATCAACAAGATCTCTGAATTCTACCTGACTGGCAGGTTTACCATGACTGGGAACATACAGCTTATCCGTTCTGTTTTTTAACATTTCCAGGGTTTCAAAATGTGACCTGACATCGTAAAGAAAATGTATATGATACTTGGAAAGAATCTCTTTGGAAATAATGCTGTCTGCAGTAAAAAGAACACTGTCAGAAGTTTCAACTCCTATTCCGTCAAGGAAGTGACCTGGTATAGATAGCGCATTAAGAGAAGTATCCAATATCTGACCACAATTTGGAATAACATCAGTTACAATTGAAGCCTTTGCCAGTAAAAACTTATTCCTAAGGCGTTTGTGGGGAAATCCTCCATTTAAAATAGAGGATTCAAGAATTGGACTTTCTATTAAAAAAGATTCCATTGCTGTAGCAGCTATTCTGCAATTGGTTCTTTTTTGCAAAAACTCATTACCACCACAGTGATCTGCATGGGAGTGGGTGTTAACAATAAGAGATAGTTCCATATTGTGTTCTTTTAAAAGTTTTAGTATTTGTCTCCCTGCTTCCTTGTCACTGCCGCTGTCTATTAGGATAGCTTTGTTGTTCTTGAGGAACAAACCTACGTTTGCAGGGGATGGGATGTAGTAGGTTGAGTTTGAGAGTTGTATAAGAGTTAGTTGGGACATAATTTTCTTAATAGTGATGTCCCAGTCCTACAAAAATTGCATAAACCGGTTTTCCATCTCTTGAAGCTGAGTCTCCAGGCAAAGATCCGTCAAGGATCGCTTCCAGATCAACTCCAAAAGACATTCTAAGGTAAATAGATCTTGCAGCTTTGAGAAATGCAAATCCCTCAAGACCTGCACCATACCAGCCCTCATCAAAGGAAAAATCCCCACCTTGGGGTTTTACTAAAGCATAATCAAAGAATGGAGATATATGCCCTTCAAACCATCGATCCAGAAACCAAATCCATATTTTTACCGGGAAATCAATATTAAGAAAAACAGCAGCATTACCATCAAGTCTGTTATTCAGAATACCCCGTAGAGGTCCTCCAATTTCTTCATCAGTGCTATTATACAAATAATTGCCCATTAGTCGTGAGGAAATCCCACCCCAGCCAAATGATTTATGAAACTGGAACTCTGCTTCTGTATTACTAAGCCAGATATCTCTGGTAAAGTTAAACCTAAGATCCTGATCTGCTGAAAAGGTTGTTCCGTCACGGAAATTTCCATACCAGTTAATCTGTCCAGCTGAAATACCATGACTACCTCCCAGTTCATATCCCCTTCGCTCCTCACTAAGAGAATCAAAGGGTTTGTAGGCAAAGCTGGTAATAATCCCCGCTGTATAATTCATGTTTCCAACAAACGGCAGTTCCAAACCTGTTGGGATTGAACTGCCTAAACGGGCCGCAGTCCTCATATAATATCCATCTGCATCAGATTCACCATCTTCATTAAGATGGTACTCCTGATTGATAGAAGCCTGCCAGGTTAAACTATTTAGAGGGATATCCACAGAGATTCCTGCTTCGGTTTTTAATTCAAAAGGCTGTTCCGGTGATAAAATTAAATCTTCTTCAAAGGCGAACTTCCAATTATAGTCCCAGAGATAGAAGGGTATTTCAAAACCTCCATTTATGGAATATTCTGATACAGCATCCTCTGTCTGAACATAATCAAAATTCAATGAAAGAGTTTCCATACCACCCAGAAAATTATAATTTCGGCCTCTTAAGCTTAGAAGAAAACCATCATTAGAATCATATTTTGCATATGGGAGTACAATGTAATTCCAGGTATCTTTAACATAGATATCCAAATCCACAAAAGTAACATCAGTATTAGTTGGATCTTTACTGTAACTTGCTTCAATACTTCCCCCGGCCAGAGTACGTTGATTATTAATAAGCTGGACTTTTGAATCCAGACAGGCTATCAGCTCCTCTTTACTGGTAAAACGTTGACCGGATTTTAAATTTAGATAGTGACTAAGTACAGATTCCCGGGTCGTACCATCTATTGTGTAATTTATTTTGTGAATAATAAAACCTGTATCAGTTTGTCCATCAGAATCAGTTCCATCTGAAAATAAAGGAGGTAAAACTGCAATAAAAATGAGAAGCAAAAATATTATTTTATTTAACATATTATGAATGTTCCTTTGTCACTTAATTACTCTAACAACAATACTTTAGTATCTCCAATTTATCAATAAAAAAATATTTAATACTGCAGATTTAGATCACTGCCCTCAAGTTCAAGAAGTTCTTCCAGACTTGTACGGTATCCGGGATGATGATCTTTAAAAGAGAAAACCTTATACCATGATCTGTGACCAATTCGTACCAATCGTCCTACATGCCGGTACCCCAGAAAAGCTGGTGGAAGATTAGAAAAAGGGTCTCTTCCATTTACAATCCGGATAAATCTATCGTTGTAATCCAGGAACCATTTATAACCAGCAGAATTAAAAGTACGTACAGGACCGAAGACTACACCTTTTAGATCTTTTTCAGGAAACTGATGAGCAATATCCAGATATGCAATACTTGCAATTGCACCACCTCCACTATGGCCAATAAAAATTATTCTATCAGCTTCGGTATTCTCAATTCTATCAAGAACATCCTTTCTTATAGCAGAATATTTTTCAAGAAAACCACTAAAAACCCTTATATTGGATTCCTCAAGGAAGGGTACTTTTTTTAAACCAAATTTGGAGTTATATTTTAGATCCACCTGGTTTTCCAGAGCCATAGAACTCCGAAAGGCAATATGAAGTACTCCCTCTCTTAGAAGTGAAAGCCCAAGAGTATTTGAATTCTTATCATAAAAATAATCAAGATCCCAGCCAATTTTCTGCCATTTATCACCCTCTCTCCAGACAGCTCTGCAAAGAGTAAAATAACGGTATAGATCAACTGTGGAAAAATCTGTCGGGGCACCATCATTATCCGGATTCCCCAGATCAGACAAAGATTCTCCCTGAGGGAAACTCTGACATGAAAATAATATGAGTATAGAAAAAATCAGAAAGAATCTACTAATTAGTACGACCATAGCAGTACCAGTTTATCTGCCGCCCTTGCTCAGAATTGTAAGAATCGTTTTCAAAGTAATTTTTAGATCAAGTATTGGAGATATATTTTTTACATAAAACAGATCATACATAAGTTTTATCTCTGTATCCTCAATTGATGCGCCATAACGGTATTTAACCTGTGCCCAGCCGGTTAGGCCTGGTTTTACAAGATGGCGAAGATTATAATGAGGGATTCCCTGAGCAAGCTGCTCAATAAATTCCGGCCTCTCCGGTCTGGGTCCAATTAAACTCATATCACCTTTTAGTACATTGAAAATCTGAGGAAGTTCATCCAGACGAACTTTTCGTATAAAATCACCTACAATGGTAAGACGGGGATCTTTCTCACTGGCCCAGACAGCTCCATTTTTTTCCGCATCAACTTTCATACTGCGAAACTTATATATTGTAAAATCCCGGTTCCCAAGACCAACACGAACCTGTTTGTAAATAGCAGGCCCCTTGCTTGTAACTTTTACAAGTATGGCTGTAAATAAACCGAATAAAAGGAAAACTGGCAGAAAGATTGAAGTGATAAACAGATCGAAAAATCTCTTTAACTTATGATATATAGTATACGGCCCCTTGCTCATATTTTGTAAAAACCATAATTCATCGGTTGCATTAACAGGAATTGTCTCTTCAATTTTCTCCCAAAAAGTAGAGAGCTGGTACATTCTTATCCCTTTAGGAAAGAACTGGTAGAGATGAAGATAAACATCACGATACCAGTTTTCGTTTACTACAATAGAATGGGTTCCGGAAGTCTCCAGATAATTAGAAAGTTCTTTCATATTATGCATAAGATGAATAGAACCATCCTTTAGCCATTCAGGCATTTTATCAGAAGCAAAATCTTCATTACCCACTACAAAACCAGAAAGTGTATATCCTAAACGGGGAGTGTCCATCAGTTTCCGGGCAAGCTCAAGAGAGTGATTATCCAGACCTATAAATATAAGAGAACGACGGATTCCCAGTTTATCCAGAAAAAATTCGAGAAGATTTCTCCATCCAAGAAAAAACAATACATAAACAGCAACTATAAGACCAAGATTTGTTTTTGGAGTAATAGGAATATTTGGAAAAATATAAAAGAATGCTACAGACAGCCCCACATTAATTGTCATACTTACAATAAAACGTTTATAGTCCAATTTTTGAGTAATATTATATATATCAGCTATGTAAAAATCCAGAATCCAGATAAGGGCAAAAAAACCAAATAACTGAAAATGGCGAACCCACTGAAACATAAGATCGTCCATTCCATACCGAAAGTAGAGTACCAGAAAAAGAGAAAGCTGCAGTAGAGAATAATCTACAAGTGCTACAAAAAACTTAAGAAGTCGTCTGTTCATATATACCTTTCTTCTATTGTATCATTATATCTTTAATTGATGTCTCATAAAACCATGAAAAAAAAGCCTGTACTCTTCCGGTAAAAGAATCGTCAAGTCTATCTCCAAATAGTGTGAAAAAGGGAGAAACTGAAGCACCCCCGGCACCATAAACAAGTAGAGTATCACCCATATCCTTAATCCATAAAACGTTGATCATATTACCTTTTTTCACTGCCCGGAACATATTATAGTATATGGGAGTACTGTTTGTACTGGTAAATAAAAAAGTATTCCCCTTTAACAAAAACTCATACATGCTCTCGTGGGGACGGAAGGGTCTCATTGTATGAGCCGCTTCCACACTGTTTATCTCATTGGAAAAAGAGTTAACAGAAAGAACTTCTGTATCTTCAAAAAGAGGAAACTCCTTTTCCCTTCTAATTGACCAGGTTGTAATACTATCAAATTTTTCTACATCCATCAGAGTAGTTTGAATATAGTCCAGATAATTCTGACCCTTCTCTATAGGAATAACCATAAGAGTTTCTGAAAGGAAATTGGGTTTAACCTTTTTCATCAGCTCCAGGAGCTTTTTACTTTCCTCATCTACATTTTTTAATCGAATATCCTTATAGGAGTTAAGAATTTGGGAAACAGCCTCTCCTCTTTGAAGAGCTGCTATATCAGTAGAGGAAAGATCCTTGAAGGGCAGCTCTACAGCAGAAATTCCAGATATCAGTATAGTAACAAATAGAAGTAAAGCAAATAAAAATCGATACATAGGTTTCATATTCATATTATATAACACAGTTCTCCAACCTTCACAATCTGAAAGGTGTGATTTCCAATTCCGGTTTTTATTAGCTATAACATCTAAAAACACTTTTTGAGCTGATTTTTGCAGAGAAGCGGGGTTTCTGATAATTATTTGAATTAATAATCACTTATTCCCTATATATATAAGTATGAAGAGTTATCCCGTAGGGATTATAAGATAACAGACCATCAATTTATTGATGGGAATACATAATGAATAAGATTATCAGTCTCGTAGAGACGTTTGATTTATATAAAAGGATTATGAGGAAAGTATGATTTCGGTCGTCCCTACGGGACTGATACTGATTATCTTTTTCCCGGCAATAAATTGCCGGTCTGGGTTCGTACGTCCCTATGGGACTTTTGTTTCAGGATTTTAATGATATGTCAATTAGGATGTGCCGGGAATCAAATTCCCACACAATCCAGATATTGTAAAGGTTTACTTATTTCATCCTCCATAAGTAGGCCGCTCCAATGGTAAGACCAAATATCGGCTCATAATCCCCTTTCTGAGGTCTGTAGATCCAGGGTTCTGTAGTTTTAGTACCCACCGAGGCAGGTTCAAGGGCAATGGCATTAAAGGCCATTCCAAGTTCAACATCCATAAAAACAGAAAATACTTCTCCAAAAAACGGCAGAGGTTTATCCAGCCGGGCTTTTGCACTTACAATATGTTCAATAGTCCCGTCAAGTATGGTAAAGGCACCGGGAGCATCCTCCCAGTTATCATATTCATGCCAGGGATTAACCGGGCTTTTAGCACCGTTAAGTACATACTCAAAAGCGGCATAAAGAGAAAACTGCTTATCTGTCCGAAGATAAAAGCTGTTAGTATAATCCATCATAAAAGCAAGGTTGTTCTCCCCATATTTATAACCAATATAATTCTGAGTATAATCTATGGGCATAGGAGTACCATCTTCAAGAGAATACTGAACTGCAGGATAGTAAGTGTAGGAGTAAGGGCGACTACTGTAGTAAACAGGAACCTGATCAGTATCATAGGACTCATATGTCTTGGTATCATCATGGGTATAGGTACTGGCAAATGTCTCTTTTGTAGCTCCGGCATGATAAAAGCCAAAACGGCCAAAATCAAAGTCTTTAGCTCCGGTTACAGACCATGCAAGACGGGTATGGTTATCATTAGTGTCGATACCCGGAATAAAGCTTAGATTTAAGTCATCCACCAGAATTTGGGAACCAAAGTAACTGTCTTCTGTGGTTCTGCTGGCAAAAAAACCCATAACATGTTTGCTGTTGGCAAGCTCGTTCCAGGGTTTTGCTCCTCCGTTCACCACAAGCTGGGTAAGGTACATGATCATAGGAGAGAAAAATAACTCTGTATTAAAATCATCATGAAGAAAGACAGCACTTTCCTGAAGACCAAAGCTCCAGTCACCAAGGTTTATACCATAGACATGAAAATTTGAACCCCGGTCCAGCCAATAAACACCATCAGGATAAAACAAGTTATAATCTGCTTCATTTGGATCAACTGAAAAAGGTGTATCATCAGGTCCATATCCAAAATAGGTAAACTCGGAGTTCCTGTTCAGACTAACCCAGCGGCTGGTGTAAAAAAAGATGTCACCTTCATATTTAGCTTCAATCTGGGTAGAGGGATGAGGTTCGGAGTTAACAAAAAGAGTATAGGGTGAATCTATAACATCCTTTTGTGTTGTCCGTCCGGCTTTTAAATAAAACCGATCCAGGTCCAGATCAACATAGGCATCCTTAATATAAACATATCGACCCAGCATATAGGTTTCCGAGGGATCGTATTTAGAATCACCTACCAGAGCTATATCACAATAGAGCCGAAATGGAGAATTTTGATAGTCAAGAACACCCCATAATGTTTCATAGATATTTTTTAGCTTACCCTGACCTTCCAGCATTTCAGGCTGATTCTTAACTGTTACAGAACCGTTGGCCAGGAAGGTGAAGGATTCATCAGAAACCTGGTCCTGAGCAAAAAGAGGCAGGGCCATATAGATAAGTATAAAACCCAAAAGGGCAAACTGTATTTTTTTCATTTCTCTTTCTCCTTATTTTTAATATACAATATCAAGCTGCATTCCTTCTGCCTCAGCCAGCTGCTTCCATGCATAAAAATAAAATCTTCTGTTATCTGACATAGCGACAAAAAGACCCCCGGGATAGAGTGGGGATAAAAATACATTTGTCACCTCATTCCCATCACTATCTTCGGCCTGAATATAGATTTGCTTAAGAAGCAGGTGATTATGAGAGTCACCAGGTTCCCCTTCACGGCGATATATGTTCATCCTGTTGGCTTTCTGGTCTGAAACTATGATATAGCCATTTTCACCAGTCGTGTCATATATGGAAATACCTTCCCTGTCACTACGAAAATCACTCATTCCGAACCAGGCAAGCTGAATATCGGCTTCAGGATGATCCGGATCTGCATAATATTTACGAATTCCGGAACCTTCATCAGAATAGTATATATAGCCCGCCTCATCATCCACGGCTACTGCTTCAATTTCACCATAATTACTGAAAATACCGAAAGAACGAACATGATCTCCCTTTACCTTTCCTGTTCCATCATCTGAAAGAAGATATTGCCAGAGATAGGAGCCTGACGGACCTGATTTTCTGCTGATTACTGCAAATACAGCGCCATCAGATGGACGTTTGTAAAGTGCAATTCCCATGCAGCTGCGATCACTCTCTCCTTCAAAAACAAGAATTCCACCGCCATCGACAGGAGTCATATCCGGTAACTGAAAAACACGAAGACGTCCTGCTCCTCTTTCTGTTACTACAGCAATATCTATCAGCTCTCCATTAAGAAACAGCCCATATTCAACATCCACATTATTGGGAGTAGAAAGACCAGTCACTTTCTTTTCAGGAATGCTCTTACCTTCAGGATTAAATACATAAAGGGATCCTGAAGAAGATTTATCAGTACCAAGAATTAAACTTTCGTCCGGATTATCAGGGTTTATCCAGATAGCAGGATCGTCACTATCATATTGAACAGGATCACTTATACGAATAGGTTTAATACCATCAGGATCATCCCAAATGGAACAGGAAGAGAGAAAAATTGTTATGAGTAAAAACCATCTAACCATTTCTCAATTTACGGAATACATTCCATGAAAGATAGTAGGTTGAGCGGAAAATATCAAACTTTTCAACCTTTCTGTAAAGCATCCAGTTATATTTTACCATCTCCAGTTTATTATCGGATATTGAGCCGGATCTAACACTGTAAAAAGCAAGATTTTCCGGTAAAACATGAATATCTGTACCACTTTTCAGTATTTTCAACCAGAGACCGTAGTCCTGACGCTTTCGAATAAGGGGCATAAAAACCTTCCCCAGTTTTTCGGTATCATAGATAACAGTAAGACAGCCAATCCGATTGGACTTTAATAAACTTTTATAATTCATACTTTCCGGAGGAGTAACTATTACTCCAAGAGAATTACCTTCTTCATCATATTTTTCAAACCAGGTATGAGTAAAAGCAAAGTTACTTTTCTGCATAAAGGCCAGCTGCTTTTCCAGTTTATCATGATGCCAGCGATCATCACTATCCAGAAAAGCTATATATCTTCCTTTTGCTGCTTCAATGGCTGTGTTCCTGGAAATTGCCGCACCGCCGTTCTCTTTTAAACTGATTATAACAATTCTGGAATCCTTCTCACTATAGCCAGCTGCTATAGAAGCAGAGTTGTCTGTCGAACAGTCATCAACAATAATCATTTCCCAATCTGAAAAGCTCTGGGCTAAAACACTTTCAATAGTTTCTCCTATAAAAGAGGCGGAATTGTAAAGAGCTGTTACCACAGATACAACTGGTTTTGGTGTCTTCATTTTGGATACTCCCTGGAAGACCATCTATCAAGATAATGTTGAATTGATTTACTTCTGGAAAAATTATTGATAATTGCCTGCCTCGCAGCATTGGGTAATTTTGGGAACTTATCGGAAAAGACCTGATCAGCAAGGGAAAAAGCTGTATTAATATCAGTTTTAGATACAATAAAACCAGTCTCTCCATAATCAATAAGCTCTTCAATTCCAACTGTATCAGAACTTATACAGATGCATTTGCAGAACATTGCCTCTTTTATCACATTTGGAAGGCGTTCCCCATTATGCCTGGACATAAACAGAAAAAGCCGGGATTCGGCCATTAAACGAATTACCTCGTTATGAGGAAGATGACCGTAAAAATGAACTGATTTATTTACTCCTAGCTCTTCAGCTAATCGAATAAGATTATCCTTCTCCGGTCCATCACCAAGGATTCCCAGTTTAAGATCTTCATGATTTTTCAAGAGCATAGCAAAGATACGCAGGGTATCATCAAAACCCTTGTAGGGCTGAAGGCGGCCAACAGAAAGAACAAGTCTGGAATCTTTTTTATCAGGCTGCTCAGAAAGGAGTTTATCCAGAGATTCTGTATCAATTCCCCGGTGAGCAACAGTAACAGTAGATCCGGAGATACCCATCTCTTCAAGAAGAGGTAAATTGGCCTCTGCATGAGTAAACATGAAGTCAGCTTTTTTACCCATATATGAACTAATATTCATTTTTGCGGCAAGATCGTGAGCACCCAAAAACATGGAAAGGGGAATTTGGGGCATAGATTTCTTAATTAGAAAACCTAGAATACTTGGATAATGTCCCCAGAAAAGATGAATAAGATCGGGTTTAATACGTTTAAGTCCGGATAGGATATGAAAAAAAGCCGGAACAAGTAATAGAGATCTTAAAAGAAATTTCGGCTGTGACTTTTCAAGTTTAAAAAGCCAGAGGAACAAAGAAATACTTAACATAGGAGAAAACAGCATTCTAAAAAATCCATGAACCTGTCCGAAAAATGAACAATTTTCAATTTGTATATATTTAAGACCACGCTGTAATATCATTTTATCCATTTCAGGGTGATCTGGTCGAAACCCAAAAGCATAAACTTCATGCCCCAGTTTCTGCAGCTCCAGAACATCACCGGAAGTAAAAGTTTCCGAAGGAACAGGGAACTGACTGGTAATATAGGCAATTATCATATTAGCCCCATTGAACGGGCACGGTCTTTGCCTTTTTCAGTAAAAAGATAATTAAGGTATATTTCAACATCTGCCTTAGTCCAGTAAGCATTTCGAACAGCTGACCCCTGTAAAAGTAAATCCATATTAACAATAAGCCGAGGTTTAAAAAGCAAAGGAATATTGCTATACCCAAGAGCTGCAAGAACAGCAGACCTGTGAAATCCTGAAGAGATAACATAGATTATTCTGCCTTTATGCTGAAGAGCTACTGCCTCTGCATCCATAACAAAACTGCGTTTATAGCCTTGTTTTTTAATGGAATCTACTAGAATTGTAATCCTTTCAAACTCAAGGCGCCCTTTATCAATAGAAACCGGCCCCATTTTATTTATACCGCTTAACTTTCTACTTTTTCTAAAAAGAGAGGAGGAAAGCTGTTCTTCCTCCCGGTTCTGTTTTTGTCTGGTTTTAAGACGTTCTTCAGGTGAGATAACAGACCATGGGAGAATATAGGAATGTGCCGGTGTTTTTAAAAGAGTTTCGCTGGAAGAAAGATCCGGAGAAAGATAAGCTCCTGCAGATTCCGGAGTAAAAGCAGTATAGAATGAGTAGAGACTGGAATCTTCATACCTTTGGACATTTCCGGAAAGATACTCTCCGGCAGTCTGCAGATAGGGATTCCATCCATCAGGATGAAGAGAAAAACCATTGTCCCAGGTAATATCCGATACAGGAACTGAATAAGCAGGAACATTTCCCTGACCAATGGTAAATAAGTGATCGGTAATATACTCCGTAAGAGCTGGTTCAGTACCAGCCTTATGGGATATTTTTACTATATCAAGTCCCTGACTACGCAGGATTGACCTGAGAAACTGTTTTATTTTAACCATGATTTAGCGAACCATCAAACTTTTCAAAATTTTAGTACCCGCCTGAAAAAACTTTCCACCCTTTGCAAGCCAGAAGGCATGGCGTTTTAAATATTTACGGTGAAGAACCGGCCGCGAAACCAGATCATCGTAGTATTTTTTATAAAGCATCTCAAAACCACGAATTTTATTACTGCTGACAGAACTTATACGTCCCGAGGAATGAATAAACTTGTTAACCAGAGGCTCTGCAATAAATTCAAACTTATACAGTCGTGCAAGCCGCAGGTAGAGATCAAGATCCTGCCTGGAGGGAAGGGAAGAATCGAACAATCCTATTCCCCGGAGTGCAGCAGTCCTGCAGACCATTGAAGATAGTTTGGGAGCTCGTCCTTTATGTTTAACCAGTAGTTTTTCGAAGATCTCTCCTCTAAGAGCAGGCAGAATCTCTCTGTTTGAACCCTTTCGTTCATCAATTTCAAAAAAACCGGTATCTACACTGCAGAACTCAGAACTTAGGGTATCAAACAGAGCCATCTGTTTTCCAAGCTTTCCCGGCAGCCACTGGTCATCATCATCGAGAAAAGCAACATACGAACCCCGGGCAGACTCTATCCCCACATTTCGGGCCCCGGCACCACCAAGAGAACTGCTGTTTTTAAGATGGATTATTCTGGAATCAAGGTCTTTAAGAACTGATTCTGTCTGTACCCTATACTCACTTTCCGGCTGATTATCATCAACTACCAGAATTTCAAAATTAGTATAGTCCTGTTCCAAAACACTGTTAACAGCTCTTAAAAGCTCTACCGGACGTTTAAATGTAGGGATAATTACAGAGACAGTTGGTGTTTTATCCATATTATTTTTATCCAATTATTTTTCCTAAAACTGATATTACTGCCCTTTTTAAGAGAACTTTTCCTTTACGAAGCAGATGTTTTATTTTTCCAATTAGATGATAGAAAAAAAGAGCTGTTTGTCCAAATAACCTGATTGGAAACAGAAAAATAACCGGGACGTTTCGTACTGCAAAGAAGAGAGGAACCCCGGTAGAAGCAAACCAGTATCGATAGTAGTTGTTTCTACGCAGCATTCTTCCAAGAGGAACATCACCATCAAAATCTTTTCCAACAGTATACCAACAGAAATTACCTGCAAGAGAATCTGTATGAACTCCTCCTTCCTGGAGAAATTCGAAGTCAATTATTTTCATTCCCTCTATAGAATCTAGAATTATATTCTTTGGTTTGAAGTCAATAAGTTCAAAACCAAGACTATGAAAATGGCTGATAATATTTTGTGTTCTGCGAAGTATTTTAAAAGGCAAAGGTTTAGATCTGTTTAAAATATCATTGTAAAAAGGAAGAACAAGATAGTTCTCCCCGGACTCAAGAACCGGTGTCATTTCAGGAAGATTCTTTCCCAACTTTCTGGCTAACAGTTCACGTTCTAAAAAACGCTCTCTGCCGTGGCGATATGTCTTTAATACAGCTTTACCATCACCATAATGTATAAGTTCTACTTTTGCACGCCTCCCATGACCGGACAAAGTCTTAATTACCGGAAAAGGGCTCTTCATACTGCCATGTATTTTCTTAAGCTTCTTCTCTATCCCGGAAAACTCCGGGCAGTCCGGAACTGCTGTATGAAAATATTCCAAACCCTGGTGAGGATTATCTGCAGAGTGAATAACATTAGATCTCTGATGATGAGTTTTTAGACTATTTACAGCATTGCGAATTCTAATTTTGGTGTCCAAAAGACGACTGTTTACCAATCCGGTATGTTTTTCCGCCAGTTTTTTTTCCGGAATAATAGGAAAACAATCGTTTACAGCAAATAGATATGCTGGTAATCCACCACTAACAGGCCATGGACCACGATTCCAGTTTCCCCCTCTAAGATTTTTACCGGCTTCTTTCCTTTGATCTCCATCTATCTCTTTTTCAAAAAGGATATCAAAGCCGGCTTCAAAAAGCATTTTCCGGACCAGATCAAGATAATCCAGTCCCTGTTCCCGTACAATAAATGCAGAAAACCCATCCCAATAAGATTCCAAATCAGGGATATCAGAAAAAAAGTGATCATGAACCCAATCATTACGGGCAGAAAGTTTTTCCAGAGCATCCCGGGCAGGACTCCAGTTATTTTCCTGGAGATATCGATCAAGACCTTCCAGAGTCATTTCCGGTTGTTTCATCTTAGCTTTTTCTGCACAGGATTGAAGAACCAGGGGATAGTTATGATCAAGAGATCCTGCTTTAAGGCTTTTACCGGTATCCGAAGGAACTCCGGATTCATACCCCTTATGATATACAGCATGATAAGACATGGAAAGCAGATGCCTTCCGGGATCCGGAACCAGTATTTTATCATCCTGCCAGATAGCAGTATCAAGCAGTTCCTGTGCAAGATGCTCAGGGAAATAAGCAATTCCACGATAAGAAGTACCAGGAAGACCGCTTGCTGTATAGATATCACAGGGAGTTCCATAGGATTTTGCACCCGTTAAAAACGGTTCCAGGCGGTGAATATCCTTATCTGCAACAAGAATGTCTATATCCTCTCCATTTTCCACATGGGGAAGTATCTCGAACCATCTGAGTACACAATAGGATATATTATTTTTCTTTAATTCTCTAAAAAACCCTTCTACTCCCAACTTAGGATGTATATATCGGCGTTTTCCACGGTTTTTACGAAGGCGGTTTTTAAGTAATTGTTTGCTTACACCGAGTTTATGTCTTAACAATGTTATCATTCATGGCTCCTGTAAGTTGTGTAAGAACATCATACTCTTCAGTATTATCAGTTATAAATTCTTTAGGATTCCACATTTCCTTAAATGGTTCAGATGAATAGAACTTTATAATAGATTTAATAGAGGAGTTTTCCGGTGAATATGGAAATACAATTCCATCAGCTACAAATCGATGCAAATCATAGTCATAAGGATCCAGCCCACCCACATAAACAACAGGAACACCGTGCAACAGAGCATCAATAATTGAATTGGTATTAAGAGCAAAAACCAGATCAAGACCATCCAGATATTCTTCAAGAGGCTGATGCCAGTCACATATTACAGAATGAGGTATTATAGATAATTTTTCTACTGCATACCCTGGATGGGGGCGTACCTGTAAAGAGCTTATATTATACATTGAGGATATTTCTTCCACCCATTTCGCAACCATTAAAGGATCGCACTTTGCATTTAGAAGAAGACCATAGACCCCGGAATTGGAATTAGGAACTGGCAGTTTAATAGCCTTTATTGATGGAACAGGCATTCTAATTACCGGTATATTCCTCTCTTCAGCCAGTTTTTTCTGGTTCATTGTCCAGCAGAGCAAGGTATCAATGGCAAAAGGAGCGGGTTTCCGAAGAGCTACACGATCTACAGTAAAAGCAATTGAAGGGATTTCATACTCTTCTGCAACAGTTCCCAGAGCCAGTCGTTTTGGATCATTGGTCCGGACAAAGAGTACAGAAGCAGGAGGATTACTGGAAAATAAAGCTTTCCTCATAAAATAAAAATGAACTAAGCGAAACACTCTAACAAACTCTGTAACATGATCTATTTTTACTGATTTATAGGCTCTACGTACTATAAAAATATTTTTTAACAAAGTAATTAAAACTTTTAACCTGGATAATGGCAGGTTGGATTTATCCTGATCATAGTTTTCACCCCAGGTTCTTTTTAAAGAGTTATGTACAACCTTACTGGCATGATCTTCAAAAATCATGTCCCGAAACATAGTAACGGTTTCCCCCTTCCAGAGGGCGGAAAGACAATAAATTATTCCACCCCAGAAACCAAAAGGGTATAAAAAACCAAGGATTTTACCAAAACGTTTTTTATTCTGGATTTCCAAACGATCTTTACTTGCAAGAGCAGAATTCCTGTTCTCGGAGACTAAAAAATTAATAGTTTTTTTTAATACTTCAATTTTTTTGGAATCTATCACTTAATTGTTCCAATGGTGTACTGGTGGTCATTATATATATCCTTTCAGAGTTCCTTATTTTTTATAATAATTCTTCTATAAATTCCCGGACAGCACCATGGCCCCCGGCAGCTTTCATAATTTTAATTCCTAGTACATTTTTTATTGATGGAACAGCATCAGCAGGACAAGCTGAATATCCTACAGCTTCAAGAAGTTCTTTACAATTTATATCATCGCCAATATATGCAACAGAGGATAATGAGATATTCAGTTTTTTACACAGATCCATTGTAACCTGCAGTTTACCCTTGTGACTAACATCCTGAACAAGAAAATCTATTTTAAGTTTTTTTGCACGTCGATCTACAATTGCTGTATTTTCACTTGTTAAAATCCCTGTTTTGATACCTTTATTTCTTAATAATTCAAAACCCTTCCCATCATGAGTGTTGAATTTTTTCAACTCATTTCCATTCTGATCATAGTACATTCCAGCATCAGTCAGGGTACCGTCAACATCACTTAAGAAAAGCTGAACGGGTACAGAAGGGGAAGCTTCAGGTTTAAGAAAATGACGGCGCATAATAGCTTCAGCTACAATCCAGTCGTCCTCCTCATCAATCTCCACAGCAGTGTATTCTTCCATTTCATAGGTTGCAATACGCCCTGAAAGTCTATTATTGTTCTTTTTTATATTTCCAACTCTGTTTATATAAAAAGCCCCATTCTCCATAAGAAGTCCATCAAAATCCTGTCTACGGGGTCGTGAAAGGTAATTGTAGTTAAGAGGTGTTCCACCTTCATTCCAGAAAAAACGTTTGGAGCGGACACAGGAAAGAAGACTATCGTATTGTTCATTTTCAAGAAGATCCAGAGCCTGGTTAAAATCATTACTTTGAGTCAGAGGAGATGTAGCCTGAACAAGAAAAAATAACTCATCATCTTCATACTGATTTAATAAAAGATATTCCAGCATTACTGATTCTGTAGAAGCGGTATCGGTTGCATTTAATGGATCTCTTCTATATATCTCAACTTTTTTAAACCCAAAGCTTTTTACAGTAGATTCAATTTCATCACTATCTGTTGCAACTATAACCTTTTCCACTCTATCAACTTCTTCAAGTGCACACAAATTCCAATAGATAAGGGGTTTACCACAAAATAATTTGATATTTTTAAGAGGAATAGACTTACTGCCACCTCTGACCGGAATAAAAGCTATTGCCATGTCTATTTTTCTCTCCACTTCAGCTTATCACGCTGCTCAATTTCAATATTAAGAAGCTTTCCGCTTTTTCGATCCATAGATAGGTGGGTAGCTGTCAGATCCCTCACTAATCTTCTCAATCCATCTGGTTCCAATGATGCAGAATGGTCGGTACCCTTCCATGTACGATCAAGAGTAAAGTGACGTTCAATCCAGGTGGCTCCGAGAGCATAAGCAGCCATATCAATAGCTATACCCAGGTGATGCCCTGAAAAACCTATCTCATCTACAACAGATCCGTATCGCTCAATCATATCAGGAATATCAAGGAGTTTTACATCTTTGAAGGGTACAGGATAGCCTGAAGTACAGGCATACAGGACTACATCTTTTGCCCTCCCCTTTTTGTTAAAAAGATCTACTACAGCATCAACTTCTTTTTCTATAGACATACCGGTTGATATATGTATCTTGCCACCATAATTATCACAAAGGAATTCAAGCATAGGTATATTTGTGTTTATGGCTGAAGGTATTTTAATTAATTTTGGCTTAAGGGAAGTAATTTCTTTGGCAGATGTCATATCCCAGACAGAAGTACTGTATAGAACTCCAAACTCATCACAATAATCCATTAACTGTTTATGCTGGTCTACTGAAAATTCCAGATATTCCCTGTGCTCACCATAAGTCTCACCATATGAGTTAATAGGATTTGGGTGTGGAGCATTATATTGCTCGGATGTTAACAACTCCCGGGAATTTCGTTTTTGGAATTTTACAACCGGAGCCTTGCAAAATATTGCGGCCATTTTGATAAGTTCCTTTGCAGTTTCCATTTCCCCACGGTGATTGCAGCCGATTTCTGCTATTACGTTTGGTTTTTTGTATTTAATATCTTTATTCATTTTTATTTCTCCTATAGCCCATATTATCTAATAGAGCTGTGTAACCATTATATAGTTCATCTACATGATCTTCATATGAAATATCAATTGCCTTTTTATTATACTGTGCAAGATATCCAGTAAAAAAGTATTTATAAAAAATTTCTAATTCTTCTTTCACTTTTTGAATATTATGTTTATATCCTTTTTCGATTTCCAGTAATGCTTTTTCTACATCTTCTTTATTCTGCAAATAGAAAACTCCTGGTAAATCCCTATACCAGGCATAACCAAAGACAAATGAAGGTGTTCCTCTGAGTATAGATTCAAACCCAGCAGTTCCAGTCAAGGTAATAACAGCTTTTGAATTATCAATAAGACTCATTGAAGAATAGCTATCTTTAATAAAAACAACATTGTTAAAACTATTTACATCTTTATAAAAGCGTTCGTCTCTACCCAATACTCCTCTATTCATCATAAATTGAGAAGGATGTTCTTTGATATATAATAACCATCCATCCGGAAGTAATCCAGAAATTAATTCAATTACCAGTATTTGATCTGTATATACTGATCCTTCCGGGCAGGAAGAACGTTCCGGCTGATAGTGCAAAGGGTAATATAAATATTTTTCTTTTAACGAAGCTTCTTCACAAAGAGATCTATAAACACTCTGCATTTTTTTCTGCTTTTTTCTATTTCTTTGCATCTGTATTACATATTCTGCTTTAGTGTAAAAAGATTCTTCAAAGGTAAAAAACTCTTTCTTGTAGAAATCCTTATATGATTTCCTTTTTATAATGTAGATTTTTTCCAATAAGTACATAATAAAATTAAATATAAGTTTTAATTTCATTTTTGGGCTGTTTTGCTGCCTTAAACGTTTCTCCTGTCCAACCATATACCAAAGTTTATTATTTTCTCCAGTCATTTGTTCAACAATTGCTTCTACTAACATTTTAACATTATGTTTATTTCCCTCTATAGAATATTGGGGAGTATCCTGAAAATTATTTTTTATATAAAGTATTCCTGGTATTGTTGTAAAAGAAAGCATAAGTGTTTTAATATTTTTCTTTTTACAAATGGAATAGATAATATAATGTGAAAGAGAATGAGGTGTTTCTGATAGTATCAGCATATCGAATTGTATTTTTTCAATTATATATAACCAATACTTTAACTGTCTGTAATAAATTCGTCGCCTTTCTTCAAAACTAAAAGAACCATCAAAATCATGCCTGTTAAGCATAATATAAAACTCTCTTTCAATATTAGAATAAAGCGAAATTGTTTCTTTATCTAAGTTATAACTTATATTTTCATAAGGTTTTACTGGTATCCCTTTATTTGCCAATAATGTTTCATGGTAAATAATAGAAGGATATTGTTCTTTAATTTCATTCTCGAATTTTGCAGAGCATATCCAATAGACAGGCTCAATATTATAATCTTGTCTAAGTCTTATAGAGATATCTTTCCATTCATTCATTCTGGAAACAGCATACATTGTTTTGATCATATTTACTCCATACACTTGATCAATATTATTATTGTTTCATTATCTTAAACAATACTTCATCAAAGTTTCTTTTACCCTATTTGAAGAAGGATTATTCATGTCCCAACTTAAATATATATTTTGCAATTCTTTTCGTTTATACAGAT
>DAOWEB010000027.1 GCA_030638735.1 Spirochaetaceae bacterium | reverse complement strand
GGAGAAATAGGCAGTTTCTGCTACTGGCGGAAAGGATTCGTGATCCCAAGTGGAGAAAACTAAAAAGGTCTCTCGCAAAGGTGCAAAACAGGCAAAAGTTAGAATTTCCAGTCAACTTGATTATTTAATTTCGAGTAATGATAAATTAATTATAGATTCAGATACTCATATCAGCAATAGCAATCTTCTGAGTCAGTCTATGGCAAAGAAAGTAAAGCAGGATTTTTTATACTTCCATGGAAAACCAGCTGATATGGATGAGCTGGTTTTCAGCATGGATTTGTCAAAAATCGATATGTCTTTATCCTGTTTATCCTGGCAGAATCCTTCGGTAACACAATATTTTGGAGAAGATGAGCAGCATAATTTTGAATCTCTTTTTGCTGCAAATAAATATATCTATGATTCTTCTATAAAATATATGGAAAGGATTATACCTGCAGGATGGACAGACCCGGCTGCTCTTGGAAAAGATCTGGCAATAGAAATGGTAGATATCTGTGTTGATCATTTTGGATTTGGTATAATAAAAATAAATCCTGCTCAGAACCGATTTATGATAAATAGTGAGCAGGTAGTTGAGATTGTAACCCATATTATAAAAAAAAAGGCGGTCCCTGCATTTCAATTTGGAGCTGATACTAAATATACTTCAGTATCGGGATTGCGTTTTCTTGCAGAAAAGTTTGAAAATTCAAAATTATTGGCAATTCATATGGGAGGAGGGGGTGCTTCCTATATTGATGCTGAGGATGTATATCAGGATAGCTTATTTCTTGGTAAAAACCATTCTAATATAATGTTTGTTGAGAGTGCAAAACACGATACACATATAAGAAATGATCTGTTGTACTTTTCCAATAAAGGAACTTCAATTATTGAAAATCTTGCATGGGCCAGTGATTTTCCATATGGCTTGCAGGTCTGGAATTTTGGTGGGCTTAAATCTCTTATTCACGAACTGGAAGCTTCATTACTTAGGAATGAACTAAATACAAACAGAATTATGGGAGGTAATATGAAAAATCTCCTTATGGAAACATATCAAAATCTTTTATCGTAAACAGTGTGTAATTCTTTCTGTAAACAGGTGGTGCAAACCCAGTGAATTGTTTGAATACCCTGGAAAAATGGAATTCACTATAAGAATTTTTCTTTTCTGTAATAGAGAGTGCTTGCAAGTTAGTATCAATCAGCATATATGTTGCAGCTTCAATCTGCTAATGATTGTGTTTCTGAAGGATGATATAGAACAAACAAACATAATATATTGACAAAATATGATAAAATGTGTGATTATGATGTAAGTAATGGTCAAAATGTTAGAAATTTTGTTGGATTTGTACTGTAGGAGGCAAGACAAAAATATGGAGCAGATAGTGTTATTAGAGAATTCACGGATCAAAGTTGAGATTGGGAACAAAGGTGAGTTTACGGTTAGCGATCCGGTAGATGGATTCGAATGGGGAAAACCACAGTATCAGGAATATTCCGGCCTTATTAAAATTGAATATCAGGGGCGCATATTGGATTTTGCTCTCGGAACAAACCCAGGGAAAGTAGACGTTCAAAAAAAACCTCATTCTGCAGAAGAATCAGCAGTTATTCAGTTTAAAGATGCCCGGTGTGATAATGGCTCTATCGATATCCAGCTTCTTGTTAATCTGACTGTACACGAAAATCTTCCAAAGGTGGATGTCCGGATAGAATCTCTTATACTTCCACCTGGATATAAGTTTATCGAGTTATTATATCCAAGCTGTCTGGTCCATCTTCTTTCTGCCAAAGAGGATGGATATCTTGTAGTGCCAAAGGGTTATGGATGTATTGTTCCATCAACATTGAAGGGTGGTTTTATGCGGTATATGCATAACCTTTGGGCAAATATTGTAGATATTACTCAGATTCTTCCATTTGGGGGTGGAGCTCCTAATTGTATTAGTATGCCCTGGTATGGAGCTTATAAGTGTGAAAATGGGAAAAGTTCTGGAATTTTCATTAATGTTCATACATTTGAGGATGCTTCATTGAAGGTTGTTTGTAATTCTGTAAAAGGAGAAATTAAAAAAACCGGTCCTCATGGTGAACCCCGTGAGGTAGGGAGAGGTGCCAGAATTTCAGCTTTGACACCTGTTTGGAGATCATCTCATGGTGAATTCAGCTTTGCACGGAAGTGCACCATTGAACTTATTTTAGAGGGGACATATGTGGATATGGCAAAGCGATACCGTGAATATGCCAGGGAAGTTGGTCGCTATAAATCCCTGGAGGAAAAAATATCAGAAAATCCTAATGTAGAGAAATTAATTGGCGCACCGAATGTAAAGATATTTATTGCTTACAACCGGATTAATAAACCTGAATTTCGTAGTTGGGATGATCCGGTACTTGATGGATACAATAATGTATTGACTTCTTTTGAATCTGCAAAGGAAGTTGTCTCAGAGCTGTGGAACATGGGTGTTGATCGTGCATTAATTTCAATTGAAGGATGGCAGAGAAATGGATTCTGCAATATGCATCCTGATATTTGGCCGCCTCACGAATCAGCTGGTGGTCTGCAGGGTCTTAGGGAAGTTTGCGATGAAGCAGTGAAACTTGGATATGTGATTGCTCTGGATGATAATTATCAGGATTTTTTCCTCAATTCTCCTCTAATAACAGAGGTTGAGAGGGTTGTTACGAGAAACAGTGACGGTAGTCCTGTTGAAGGAGGTATGTGGGCAGGAGGTCCTGTTGTCATAACTTGTTCAAGCAAAGCCATTGAGTTTGCTGATTATAATTTAGACTTGATTCAAAGAGAATTGGAGCCAAATGCACATTATCTCGATACAATAGCAGCAAATCCTCCTATTGAGTGTTATAGTCTGGATCATCCAATGACAAGGGAGCAGGATGTAGCAAATCGTAAGCATTTGTTAAAATCTCTTAGAGACAGGGGGCTTGTGGTTGGTGCTGAATTCGGTAACGATTGGGCTGTTCTTGAGAGTGATTATTTTGAAGGGCTTCCGGGGGAATCCGTAGGTTTCTATAATCCGGTAATTGCATATGACTTTGGTGTTCGGATCCCGTTATTCCCTTTAGTCTATCATGATGCTGTAGTTTGCCACTGGCAGCACGGAATGCCGTATGGCCGGGAAGATCATGTAGATCATTTCCTTGCTGATCTGATTCAGGGGAATCCCTCTTATTGGGTTATTACAACAGAGCATTGGCCGACAATGAAACCTCTGTTTATTACCACGTATGAAATTATATCGAGTTTACATCGGGAGACGGCCACTGTTGAACTTGTAGAGCACAAGGTTTTGAGTGATGACTATAGTGTGCAGATGACGAGCTATGCAAACGGAACTTCTATTATTGTGAACTTTGGAATAATTAATTACAAAATAGTGGATGGAGATATTCTCCCGGCAAAGGGATTCATTATAAGGGGAAACGATCAGGAAATCAAAGGAAGTTTCAGCAGAAACTGCCTGGTTGAATCGAAAGACTTGTAGATAATTGAAATATTTTGTGAGTTTTTTAGTTTTATAGAAGATACAAAAGCATGAAATATTGCAGGAGGTTTCAGATGATATTAGATGCCGATTGTCACATCTCTCCAACTCCGGAAGGTGGAAATAGTATTACTCATGATGAGTTGATTCAAAGGATGGATAGGGCTGGTGTCGATAAAGCTCTTGTCTGGTTACAACCCCCCTACCTTCGGGAAATTGATAAGGCTAACCAGTATGTATATGAAGCTCAGCAAAAGTATCCTGAGAGAATTGTGGGGTTTGGATGGGCCGATCCTAATCTTGGTATTGAAAATGCAAGAAATGCTGTAAGGAGATCTATTCTTGAATACGGGTTTCCTGGTGTGAAGCTAAATGGTGCACAGAATTCTTTCTACATAGATGATCCTGACCTTTCACTGCCGGTGATTGAAGAGATTGTTAAATTAAGGGGTATTCTAGCCTTCCATATTGGTGGGGATGCCTATGAACATACTCATCCATTCCGTGCTGCCAAGATAGCAAAGAGATTTCCGGAACTCCGAATCCTTGTAGTCCATATGGGTGGTGCTGCATTTGCCGATTTGAGCAATGCAGCAATAGAATTTGCTCAGGAGTGTCCAAACATGATCCTGATTGCAAGTGCGGTAAGGGATGTTGCCGTGCTTAAAGCAATAAAGGTTCTAGGTGCCAAAAGGGTTTGTTTTGGGAGTGACACTCCCTTTGCTCTGATGCATGCAGAAGTAGCGAAGATGAAAGCCATTCTTGAAGATTTTCCAGAGGAAGACAGACAATGGGTTTTAGGAAAGAACATGGCAGAACTCTTTGGATTGTAAAAAAGTATATGTCTTTAGAGTGTGGGATTGGGCTCTCTTGCATAAGTATACAATAGTAAACATAAATTCAGAAATTGAATATCACTCCCCGGCAATAATCAACTCTATTCCCAGATCTACTGTTAGTTTTCTGTAAGTATCCGGAATGCCTTTATCGGTAATCAGTGTATCGATATCGGAGAGATTTGCGAAATAGGAAGGTTTGACATGTCCGAATTTACTCGAATCTGCTATTAGTATAACTTGTTTGCTGGATTCCATTAGTAATTTTTTTATTTCTATATGAAATTCATGGTAACAGGTCAAGCCAAGGTCAGCATCGATTCCACCAGCGGATATAAATGCTTTGTCCATACGGGTTTTCTTTAAAATTTGCACACCTTCTTCACTTCGAAATACATCTGATTCCCGGTGCAGAAATCCACCGGTAATAAGGAGGTTTATGTTCTTCTTGTTGTATAACTCTATTGCACACTCAAAAGTAGTGCATACAGCTGTTATACTGATGTCTCTGTTCAAATTTCTTGCAATAAAGGGAATGGTAGTACCGATATCAAACCCAATAGTTTCATCATTTTTTATCAATAATGATGATGCATGACCTATCAGGTTCTTTTGTTCAATACTTTTCTCGATTTCTTCTCCGAAGAGGTAACGAATATCTGTATTAATAAGATAGGAGCTGTTTAAGACTGCACCCCCGTGGATCCTTCTGACAATCTTTTCTTCTTCTAAAAAGTTCAAATCCCTTCTGATGGTCATTTCAGAGGTCAACAGGTATTGTGCAAGCTCTTTGACAGAGACTTCACCCTGATTGTGGAGGAAGGTTAGTATTTCCTTTATACGATTGCTTTTCTTGCTCATGTTTTATCCTTCATATTCAGGGATCTCTTTTTCTAACATTACTCCCTCTTTAATATTATTTCAAGAAGTCATACAGGAGATCAAATGTTTATATCTTAAGAATATAGAAAATAATACCAAAAAACAAACAAATATATTGACAAAACTTAATATAAATGCACATAATGAACATAATAAATGTGTGCTTGTTTGTGATGAAAACAGGAAACAACTGTAATGGATGGTTTTGCAGTATGTTTAATCGGGTTGTACTGGTTTAAGTAGTCACGTGTAATAATGCCGGACGTTGTCTGGTTAAAAAATATCCTTTTGGAGGTTCTATATGAACAAAGTTAAAGGGCTGATTATCCTTATACTGGTAATAATGATTCCAGTAAATGTGTTCTCAGCAGGTGAAAAAGAAAAGGAAGGGGAGGGAGTTGTAACCCTGGTAGTGTGGGATTACAAGTATGGTGAAGAGAAGATGGGTAGTGCTATGAAAGCTATCGATGATCTTTTTATTAAAGAACACCCAAATGTTATTATCGAACACGTTGCTCAACCACATGATGAATACTATGATATACTTAGAGCTGCCGTTGCTTCCGGATCAGGACCTGATGTAGCTATGGGTGCAGTTGATCCGAAAATGTGGGTATTTGCAGATTATCTTGTGTCCCTGGATTCTTACATTGATGAATGGAGAGATGAAATATCTGAGGATGTTTGGCTCTCCTGTACAACTGATAATGATTTCAATGGAGGTATAAAACTTGTTCCGTTAACAGTGCAGGGATTAGGTTGGTACTACAATAAGGCTTTGTTTGAAAAAGCTGGTTTGAATGCAGATCAACCCCCTACAGATTGGAGTGATTTTCTTAGTGCATGTGCAAAACTGAAAAGTTCCGGTATCACTCCAATTATTTGGGGGAATACGCCTTCATATGGTTCTGAATGGCTCCGGAGGAGTCTTGCGACGAATTTCTATGGAAAAGAAGGTATTGAGGGATTTAGGACCGGAATTAGTAATTTTAGTGATCCTGAGTTTGTGACTATTATAGAGATGATTAATGAGCTTAGTGTTAAAGAGTATCTGGACCCCAGAGGTGCAGGACAGCCTATTTTTATGGATTCTGTTGACCAGTTTAAGGCTGGGAAAGGCGCACTTTATCTGGGTTTGATTTCCGACATTGCCCATTGGAAGGATTATGCTGATGCACTGGGTAAAGATAATATTGGTTATTTTCCTAATATCAATCATCCAGGTGCAAAGTATAAAGACAGGCAGATGAATCAGTTAGCAGGTATAGGATATGGTATTTTTTCCTATTCAGAAAATATTGATCTTGCTGCTGAATATTTAAGAGCATATGCTTCCGGAGAGGGGCCTAAGATCCTTGTTAATGAAACCGGTGCTATGGTTCCCAATGTCAATGTTGATCTTAGTAGTTTGGGTTATCCTCAGCTTATGGAAATTCTCGGTTATCTTAAAACCAATAGTACACCCGACCTGAAGCGGTACATTACTTCCGAGGTTAGGCAGAAATCTATTGATTATGATTCTCTTATTTTCAATGCCCATGAACTTAGTGTTGATGAGTATATAAAGAAAGTTCAGGCGATTTTGGAATCATCACGCTAGAGCCGGTGAAATTGATTGATTATGATATGTGAAGCAGTTTTGCTTCGCATATCATTTATCTTATACAGCAAGGATATGGTAAGTTCAACAATGAAAAGATTTAGCCACAATCATAAATATGTGTCGGCAGATACCCGGGATGCTTATGTTTTAATACTTCCTTTATTGGTATTGCTTTCTGTTTTTATTATAGTTCCGGTATTATCCAACTTTTACTATGCCTTTACTGAGTGGAAAGGCTTTGGTAAACCTGTATGGGTAGGTCTTAAAAACTTCAGGAAAATTATTCATGATGAAATATTCTGGTATTCACTAAAAAATATTCTGATCCTTGTCCTGTATATTCCAATTAGTGCGTTTATAACTGTATTGCTTGCAGCGATTCTTCGGGATGGATTGAAGGGATGGAGTGTTTTTAGGTCGATTATTTATCTTCCAAATATTCTGGGTTATGTAATACTTGGAGTTTTGCTGAATATTTTCTTTCGTGATTATGGGGTGCTGAATAACATCCTTAGATCTGCAGGACTGGATATGCTGACTGTGAGGTGGATCAGCAGCACAAAAACAGTCATACATACTGTCGGATCAATGTTTGTAGTTTGGTCAAGGCTGGGATTCGGTTGTATTTATTTTCTGGCAGCCATGAGTGGAATCAGCCCTGTTCTCTATGATGCGGCAAGGATTGACGGAGCAGGCTGGTGGCGCTCCTTTTTTTCAGTGACGGTTCCAGGGGTGGTATTTGGTATTCAGTTTTGGGTTGTACTTTCATTTATAGAGGTATTTGCAAGGATGTTTGGATTCTTATATGCATTTACCGGAGGAGGTCCTGGGTTTTCCTCGTATACTATGGAGTTTGGTATATATATCTATGGATTTAGGTATTCGAATATGGGCTATGCCAGTGCCTGGGCAGTGATCCTCTTTTTCTTTTGCTCTCTTATAGCAGTTGCCCAAATTTATCTGGTAAGGAAGGGATCTAATGTTTCATAGATCATTGAATAGGCAGAAATTATTGGGGTGGTTAAAAACAAAACTACCTATGTATATTATTATGATGTTTTTTGTATTCCTTGCTCTGATCCCACTTGTATACAGTTTAAATACCTCATTGAAAAGTGAGAGCGAATTTGTTGATTCCCCCATTGCTATGGTTAAAGATATTACTCTGGAAAACTATGTATATGCATTTACGAAGGCAAAAATGGCAATTTACTTAAGAAACAGTATTATTGTTGTTCCTTTGGCCCTTATTTTTTATCTGGTAATCTGCAGCATGGCTGGCTTTGCTTTCGGAAGATTAAGGTTTCCAGGTCGAATACCGATCTTTCTGCTGGTTCTTTTTATGATGATATTTCCACAAATAATTATTGCTTCTCAGGTATACCTGATCTGTATAAAACTGAGATTAGTTAACAATTACCTGGGACTCATACTTGTATGGGTGTCGTATTTTTCCCTTTTTGGTACATATATCATGTCCACCTATTATGCGACGGTACCAAAGGAACTGATGGAATCAGCGAAAATCGATGGAGCAAGCATCTATCAGATAATGTTCAGGATTATGCTGCCCATTGGCAGACCAATGCTGGTTACCCTGGCTATTATCGGATTCAGGACTATGTGGAGTGAGCTTCCTTTCTCATTATTGCTGCTTGTCAAGGATAGTATGAGAACTGTCACTCTGGGTATTGCTATGATGAAAGGAGAACATGGTATCCACATGGTAAAACTAACTGCAGGAGTCATGATTGCCATGTTTATTCCTCTTGTTGTATATCTTGTTTTTCAGAAATATCTCCAGATTGGAGTTACTGCAGGGTCGGTAAAAGGATAGGTACTAAAAATGACAGAATTACTTTCAGGAATATATGGTTGTATTGCCGGATCAAGAATCGGCTCAGCAATGGGTGCTCTGGTTGAAGGCTGGGGTCTGGAAAAAATTAAAAAAGTGTATGGAGTTATGGATGATCTTTATCCCTATGTACATGCTCAGTATGAAGGAGTTTGGGATCGACCGGCAGGCTCGACGGAAGATGGAATAGAGCGTCAAAAATTGCTTTGCACAGCAATTATAGAGAAAAAAGGAAGGATTAGTTCAAAAGATTTGGTAGATACCTGGTTGAAAGTTCTGGATCCTGAAAAAATGAAATATATAAGTGAACCCTATGATATTCAAATATTCTATATTGCCAAATCCGGGCTTGTTGAGCCTCGTGCTTTGGGAAGTTTCTGTCGATATCCGAATCTTGTAGTGACAGCACGTTCATTTCATCCTGTTTATCTGGTTAATGCAGGAAATACGGAAGCTGCAGAATTGGATCTCAATGAGATTGGAAGTGTATATCAGCCGCACTTTAGTGAATCGTTTGAGTGGGGTGCGATCTATGGGGCTGCAATAATTGAAGCTCTTAAAGACACTGCTACTGTTGATTCAGTTTTGGAAGCTGCTTTGAAGCGGGCAAGCAGCAAAATCCCTTATGCCAGCTGCAATCATAAATCACCAAGAATATTAATCGAGGAAGCGCTTGAACTGGTAGGCAGGTATTCCGACCCTATGGGGATAAGAAAAGAACTAAATGAAATATATTGTGATGTCAACTACCCATACGCAATTTCGATGATAAATGAGAATGTGGTTAAAGCTTTAGCCGTATTCAAGGCAACAGATGGTGATCCAAATGAGAGCGTAATTGTATCATCGAATTTCGGCCGTGATACTGATTGCCTTGCTGCTTCTGCAGGGGGGCTTTCAGGTGCATTAAGGGGAGTTGGAGCCATATCTCAAAAATGGATTGAGCAGGTTGAAGAAGCAACTGTCAATAACCCGTACACAAATTCAAAAAGAACTATGAAGGAAGATGCTGAAGGCATTTTAGCTGCTATAAATAATTTATAAGAGTTGACATGCAGGATCAGCTGTCATTATAGGATAAAATTTTCCGTTTATAAAAGAGGTATTAAGTGAAAAGTTTTAATTATTCAGGAAATTATGAATTTATTGCAATAGGATTTGAGCCGGGTGATATGATGCTTGAATCAGTTCGTGAGGCGATTAAAAAACATAATATTATTAATGGTGCAGTTATTTCAGGTATAGGAACTCTTAAAAATGCCAATCTGCATCATATTACACATACAGAGTTTCCACCGTTAAATAATTATTTTACTTTGGAAAAACCTCTGGAATTGGTATCTGTAGATGGCTTGATTGCAAATGGAGAACCACATCTACATGTTGCGCTTACCTGTGGGGAAGATGAAGCTTATGGCGGACACCTGGAAGATGGTTCTGAGATATTGTACTTAGGAGAAATCCTGATAATTAAATTCAATGATTTCAAACTCCATCGAAAATATGATAAAAAGCTTCAGGTTAGTCTGCTTAATGGTGAGGAGTAGAAATGGAATTCAAAATCAATATCAATGATTGTTCTCCGGATAATGACAAGCGGTCCCTTCGTTTCCAGGTAAAAAACAGACCGGAATCGATTCTTCGCGATACTTATTTCATGATTGATCCTGAAACTTCACCTTCTCATTCACTTAAACTTGGTCAAACTATTATTTACCCCACAGGTATGACTACTGGTCACAGCCATGATGATCTGGAAGAGGTCTATTACGTTGTATCGGGATCGGGTGTTATGCAGGTGGGGGATGATGAATATCCCATTCATACCGGGGATGCCCAGTATGTACCTCCAGGTGAGTTTCATACTACCCGGCAAACAGGAAATATTCCGCTGGTTCTAATTTGGGTAACATGTAGTGTTTCTCAAGAGGATCAGGACAAATGAACAAGGATCCATACTGCCGGCAGATGCTTATAAATGGGAAATGGATTGATTCCGGTGATGTCGGAAGTTTTGAAGTCCAAAACCCTGCTACGGAAGAAGTTATAGCTTCTCTATTCAGGGCAACAGCTGATGATGTAAATAATGCTGTTAAATCTGCAGAACAGGCTTTTAAGGTATGGTCAAAATATTCTCCCTCTGATCGGGGACGTATTTTAAGGAAAGCTTCTCAAATTGTAGAAGAACGCAAGGAGCAGATAGCTCTGATTTTGACAGAGGAGCAGGGAAAACCTGTTAAAGAAGCAATTGGTGAGGTTCAGAAGGGAGCAGATATTCTGCGTTACTACGCGGAAGAGGGCGAGCGTGTGTATGGACGTATAATAGCCAACTCAGATAGAGCAATTGACAGTCATGTTATATATCATCCGGTTGGTCCATGTGCAGCCATTTCGCCATGGAATTATCCCGTTGAACTGGTGGCATGGAAGATAGGTGGTGCACTCGCAGCTGGGTGCACTCTCGTGGTTAAACCGCCTTCTTTAACACCACTTTCTCCAATTTTATTTATTGAATGTCTTGTTGATGCCGGTTTGCCGGCAGGAGTAATAAATGTATGTCCTGGGTCAGGGAGTGACGTGGGGAAAATCCTGGTCGAATCACCTGGAATTAAGAAAGTCGCGTTTACAGGTTCTACAGAAGTAGGAAAGAAGCTGGTGCAGATGTGTGCATCAGCGTTTAAAAAAGTTTCTGTTGAACTGGGAGGGCAATGCCCTTTAATTGTGTGTTGTGACAGCGATTTTGAGGCAGCTGTAGCAGGTGCTGTACGGCGTTCTTTTCGGAATATGGGCCAGATATGTATTGCAATTAATCGAATTTATGTACAGCGGAATATCTATGAACGCTTCATCGAATCTATGGCGGCAAGAGCTAAAACTCTGGTTATTGGTAACGGACTTATTGATAATTCCTGTGATCTTGGACCTATGGCCAGTGAGGATGGAGTTTGTAAATCGGAACAGCATATTAGGGATGCGCTGGGAAAAGGGGCGAGGCTGGTTATTGGTGGTAAGCGACCTGAAAATTTTAGTAAAGGGTTCTTTTTTGAGCCAACTATCCTTGCGGATGCTGATCATTCCATGCTTGTAATGCAGGAAGAAACTTTTGGGCCTGTAGTGGGAATAATGGCTTATGATACTCTTGATGAAGCTATTGCTCTGGCAAATGATGTTTCCTTTGGTCTTGCCTGTTATGCCTATACAAATTCTTTGATAAAGGCTGATACATTGGCAAGGAATCTTATTTCCGGAAATGTTGCCATAAATAATGTTGATGCCGGCACCATCAATGCTCCTTATGGAGGATGGAAAGACAGCGGTAATGGGTATGAACATGGACCGGAAGGGCTTTTTGAATACCTGAAGGCAAAGCATATACGTATTAAATATCAAAATAGAGAGTTAAGGAAATGACTGGAAGATATTTATTGGGTCTGGATATTGGAACCTCCGGGTGTAAAAGTATTATCATTGATGATACAGGTAAAATTATCAAATCTGTAATAAATGAGTATTCCTTGTCTACTCCGAAGGCAGGTTGGGCAGAGCAGAATCCTGAGCATTGGTGGCAGGCTGTAGTTCTTGGAATTAAACAATTGTTGGGAGAGAACAGTATCAATTCCAAAGATATTGCAGGAGTGGGACTGAGTGGACAGATGCATGGACTTGTTGCACTTGATAAAAGAGGATCGGTTTTACGGCCGGCAATATTATGGAATGACCAGCGTTCGGAACAGCAATGCAGGGAAATTACAGATAGAGCCGGAGGTGTTGAGGCTCTTCTTAAGTTGACAAATAACAGGATGCTGCCGGGGTATACTGGCAGTAAACTTCTCTGGCTGAAGGAAAATGAACCTTCTGTATTTGAAAAAATGAGTCTTTTTCTTAACCCAAAGGATTACATTCGCTACCGGCTTACCGGAGAAAAAGTAACTGAAGTTTCAGATGCTTCAGGAACGGGTCTTTTTGATGTGAAAAGAAGAGTCTGGTCTAAAGAACTTCTTTCGATTCTTGATATTCCTTCCGGAATAATACCGGCCTGTTATGAATCAACTGAAATATCGGGCAGGATAAATAAAGAAACTGCAGATTTAACTGGATTACAGGAAGGATTAAGTGTTGCCGGAGGCGGAGGAGATTCAGTTATTCAGACCACAGGGATGGGCCTTATAAAAACCGGTATTATTGGAACAACTATTGGTACGGCAGGTATTGTGGCAATGGGAATGGAACGATTTTTTCAGAACCATGAAGGCCTCCTGCAGGTTTTTTGCAATAATACATCATCTTCCTGGCATGCTATGGGGGTAACCCTGAATGCGGGGGGAGCTTATCGCTGGTTTAGGGATACATTTGCAGAAGGTGAGAAACTCAAAGCTCTCGAAACAGGGAAAGATGTTTATACTATCATGGAAGAAACCGCAGCAGGAGCAAAAGCCGGATCTGAAAGCTTACTGTTTCTTCCCTATTTAATAGGAGAAAGGTGTCCGTATATTGATACCTCCGCAAGGGGGGCATTTATCGGTTTGAGTTTACAGCATACACGTTCTGATATTACAAGGTCTGTTATGGAAGGTGTTGTATACAGTCTTAAGGATGTATATGAATTGATATCCATGATGGGAAGTTCTATCTCAGAGATTCGTACGTCAGGTGGAGGTTCAATAAGTCCTCTGTGGCGACAGATTCAGGCAGATGTATTTCAGTGTCCGGTAACAACTGTAAGCGGGAGTGGTGAAGGTGGTGCCTTTGGTTCAGCTCTAATAGCCGGTGTGGGAGTAGGCATCTGGAGTAGTGTAGATGAAGCACTTGGAATTCTTAAAAAAGAAACAGAAACATTTCCCGATAAATCTAAAAAGAGTTTGTATGAAGATTTATACAGTATATATCATAGTCTCTATGAAGTATTACAACCGGTATACCGTGAACTTGCAAAAAGGAGATAAAAATGAGTTATGTAAACCCCATTGAAATGCTTAAAAAAGCCAGAAAGGGATCTTATGCGGTGGGGGCATTTAATATTCTTGATCCCCTTTCTGCTGTATCGGTTATTAAAGCTGCAGAAAAGAAAAATTCACCTGTAATACTTCAAACTTCGGTAAAGACTGTAAGGTTATATGGACCTGAATGTCTCTATGCTGCAGTTAAGGCAGCAGCAGACAAGGTATCGGTACCGGTAGCTCTTCATCTTGATCATTGTAAAGATCTCAATATCCTTGGAAGCTGTCTTAAGGCAGGATGGTCATCGGTAATGATTGATGCTTCCAGCTTTCCTATGGAAGTAAACCTTCGGTTGACATCAGAAGCTGTTAGAATGGCAATACCCTTTGGTGCAGCTGTTGAGGGTGAGATTGGTGCTATTGTGGGGGTGGAGGATGATATTCATGTGAATCAGAATGAGGCAAATCTGGCAAACCCTCAGGAGGCTATTTCCTTTGCTGCAGAAACTGGAATCGATATCCTGGCTCCCGCCATCGGTACGGCTCATGGGTATTATAAGGGTACTCCCAGAGTCTCATTTGACATACTCAAAGAAATAGCAGATAAGACTGATTCACTTATTGCAATACACGGAGGAACAGGTTTATCAGATGAGATTTTTCACAGATGTATTGACCTTGGGGGGTGTAAAGTAAATATATCCACCAGGTTAAAAAAGGCATTTCTAGATTCTGTAAAAGAGTTTCTTGCAAGTGATCCGAACTGCGGAGAACCAGTTAAAGTGATGGGTTTCATGCAGGAACAGCTTATCCCAGTTGTCTCCGGATTTATGGATAAATTCGGTTCTGAGAATAAAGCATAAGGAAGAAAATATGGCAGAATTAAAGGCAGTTATTTTTGATCAGGATGGCGTTCTTGCAGATACAGAACGCGATGGGCATCGTGTAGCTTTTAACAGGGCATTTAAGGAATTTGATCTTGATATTGAATGGGATGAGAACTATTACGGATCGCTTTTGAAAGTTGGTGGCGGTAAAGAACGAATGAAGTATGATTTCTTAAAAAGGCAGTTAGATTTTGATATAGAGGAAATAATTCCACAGTTACATAAAAGAAAGACAGAGATCTTTATGGAAATGCTGGAACATGGAGATATAATTCCAAGACCTGGAGTTATAAGACTTCTGGATGAGATTATTGAGGCTGATTTGAAACTTGCTGTGTGCTCAACTTCAAATGAACTTGCAGTAAATACTCTTATGAAAATGCTGCTTGGTAAAACCAGGAAAAGCAGATTCAACTTAATATTGGCAGGAGATGTTGTAAATAATAAAAAACCTGATCCTGAAATATATCAGCTTGCCCTTCTTGGACTTGGACTGGCTCCGGAAAACTGTCTGGTTGTAGAAGATAGTCAGAACGGGTTAAGAGCTGCAAAGTCTGCCGGGATAAAATGTCTGGTTACAGTAAACAGGTACACACAGAATGAAGATTTAACGGAAGCAGATTTAAGAGTTACATCTCTGGGTAATCGTGGCAAAGAAGAAGCTGTCCGGTTGGGTGGCTGCCATATTGATCTTTCATCCGGGGAGATCACATTGAAAATATTAAAGGAGATAGTAAAACATGGATAAGAAAGCTGTAAAAGAGAAGCTGAGAGGAGTATTTGCACCTGTAGTTACTCCCTTTGATAAGGATAAAATAAGGGCTGACTGGCTTGAATATAATCTTGAAAAGTTGGGAAATACAAAACTGACAGGCTATCTGGCTCTGGGAAGTAATGGTGAATGGGCTGGTATGAATGATGAGGATCAGTTGGATATCCTAAGGATATTTGAGAAATATAAAGCAGATAAAGTCGTTATGGCCGGTTGTGCACGTGAATCTACCCTGGAAACAATCGAGTTTTCAAAAAAAGCTATTGATACTGGAGTTGATTTTGTAAGTATTCTTACTCCTCATTACTTCGCTAAACGTATTGACGGTGCAACACTGCTGCGTTATTACCTTAAGATAGCGGATTCAGTTACTGTCCCCATTCTTTTGTATAATGCCCCCGGTTTTGCAGGTGGAGTACAGATTCCTCCCTTGGTGACAGCAGAATTAGCCGACCATCCAAACATCGTTGGAATGAAGGACAGTTCACCAGCAGGTATGAATAGTTATTTGGCTGCAACTGGCGGGAATGATGCTTTTCATATCCTGGCTGGATCGGCCGGATTTTTCTTTCCTGCGTTATTAACCGGGGCTACTGGTGGAGTTCTTTCTCTTGCTAATGCCGTTCCCAATATATGTTGTGATCTTTACTCTGCTGTATGTGCTGGAAATCTTGATATGGCACGTAGTCTGCATACTAGTCTCTACTTGATGAACAAAGCTGTGTCAGGCAGCGGTGGTGTGTCAGCTGTTAAGGCTGCAATGGATCTTGCAGGTTTTCATGGCGGTAATCCACGCCATCCCCTTGCTGTATTTAATGAAAAACAGAGACAAAAGATGAAGGAATCCTTAACGGAATTAGATTTTTTCAGCTATTTTTAATTGGAGATTGAAATAAAAGATGAAGAAAATACTTATTACTCAGCCTCTTGATAGGGCTGGAATGGATCTTCTGCAGGGAAGAGCAGATATTATAGTTATGAAAGATTCGTCAGAACATACATTGGCGGAGAGTATTGAAGATGCTGATGCTGTTATTTTAAGAACAAATGTCACCCTTTCCAGGGGGGTACTTGAAAATTCACCGCGTCTTCTTGTTATATCCCGTACCGGAGTCGGAACGAGTAATGTTGATGTTGAAGCGGCTGGGAATATGGGTATTATTGTCTGTAATACTTCCGGAATGAATACCGAATCTGTTGCAGAGCATGCAGTTATGCTTATGCTGTCACTTTCAAAGCATCTTGTTGTCATGGATAAAGCTGTACGGAATGGAGACTGGATGGAGCGGAGAAATGGTAAATTATCAGATCTGTTTGGAAAGACTCTAGGAGTAATGGGCATTGGGAATATTGGATCCAGGGTTGCACATATGTGCCGTACAGCATTTGGAATGAAAATAATAGGGTACGATCCATTTATTACTGAACATGCAGAAATTGAAACAGTTAAAAGTCCTGGTGAATTATTTTCCATGGCGGATATTGTTTCTCTGCATATTCCTGAAACTGAAAGTACCCGTCATCTTGTAGATAAAGAGATTCTCAGCTGTATGAAAACCTCTTCCTTTTTAATTAACACTTCCCGTGGAGGAATTGTCGATCAGAATGCACTTGCTGAAGCACTGGATATAGGTCTTATTGCAGGAGCAGGTCTTGATGTATTTGAAAATGAGCCTCCTGAAATAAATGATAAGCTAATGAGTATGAGTAATGTTATTCTTACTCCTCATTCTGCTGCACTGACTTATGAAAGTAAAACCCGTATTGCAGCACAGGCAGCACAGGCTGTTCTGGATGTGTTTTCAGGAATAGAACCGGAGTTTATATGCAACAGATCTGATATTCATGAACAGCGTATCAATCTCATTCCACGCTGAAAAATTGAATAGTTCTGTAAAATTTTATCCTGATAAATCTAAAATGAGTGAATCTTATACCCTTCTATATGATAGTAGAATTTTGGACCATTCGGTTTTGTGGTTCTAAAATCTATATTTTCTCCTTTTCTTTATCATTACCCTTGCACTCAAAAAAAAAGTATTGTATAGTAAAGCAGATATAGGTATAAGTTGTACCTATATCTTGCCATAGATGTGGTAAAAGTCAATGAATAAGGGGAGGTCCAAAATGGACAAATTTAGGTTTCGAAAAGCACCGGCATTTTTTATTCTGTGTCTGATGCTTATGATGAGTGTTGGTATTGGTACGGTCTTTGCAGGTGGTGACTCCGAAAAATCTGAGGGTAATTTGGTATATGGGTATGTCACTCCTGGACCAGATACATGGTACAAGAAAGATGTGGACGGTTTTGTGTATGCTGCAGGACTGGCAGGTATTAAAGTTATAGTTTTGAATTCCGACTATGATGTCGAAAAAGAAATTGCTAATATCGATTCTCTCATTACACAGGGTGTTGATGGAATGTGTGTCTTTACATTCAATGAGAGTGGTGCAAATATCGCTGCAAAAAAATGTGCGGATGCGGGAATTCCACTTGTTGTAACCGATAATGTAGGAGAGGTATTAAAACAGAGCAATGACATTGTCGCTTGTGTTGATTTTGATTGGAAGGCAATGGGTACGGATTGGGGCGAATACATAGCTGCAGAATACCCTGGCGAAAACATAGCTATGGTTACAGGAATTTTTGAACATGTTCCGGTGCAGATGTACCGCAGTACTTTTGAGTCAAAAGTAAAAGAGCTTGGAAAGAATAAAATTGTTGCAATACGGGATGGAAAATACAATCCAAGTGTAGCTGTAGACCAGGCTCAGAATCTTGTAGAGTCCGGTCTTGTTTTCTCCCTTCGCTTTGTAGGAGATGAAGACATGGCTGCTGCGGTTATTCGTATGCTGAACAGTCGAAATATTCTTAATAATCCTATAAAAGTAATTTCTCAAAATGGTTCTCCCGTTGGTATCCCTTTAATCAAAGATGGAAGTTTGAAATATTCTATCGCCTCTTCTCCAGGTTGGGAAGGAATGATCTCCTTTTTAGCACTCGATGCCTATATTAAAGGTGTCAATACAACATTAAACCAGCAGATTATGCTTCCAATTACGCCTGTAAATATGGATACAATTGATGATAAAACAAAAGTTGTTCCATGGGATGCTGATCCTGTGTGGCTTACTCTTACTCATGAGTTTTTCCCTGAGTATGACGGCCTTTATTAATTAGTTTTTTAAAGCCGGGATACATTATTGTGCTATCCCGGTTTTTTTCTGATATAGATGTTAAGCTTCAATCAATAAGAAAATTAGTATAACCATTTATGAATTACATAGTTTTTCGTATAGTTTGATAGGGTTTACTAAAAAATAATCAGGTTGGAGACTTCTTTTTAAGATGATCTCCTTCCGGATATTAAGGTGAATATGATGTCAGTATTATTAAGAGTGGAAGGTGTAACAAAGATTTTTGGTCATCAAAAGGCTTTGGATGAATTCTCATTTGATCTGAAATCCGGGGAAATCCATTGTTTTGTAGGTGAAAACGGGGCGGGAAAGTCAACATTTATAAAAATACTGTCCGGTGCTCTCAGTCCTGATTCAGGTCGAATTTTTTATGAGGGTAAAGAATATAGCCATTTCACTCCTGATGAGTCTATGGGTCTGGGCATTTCGACAATGTATCAGGATGTTGAGTTGATAGAAACACTGACTGTTGCAGATAATATTTTTTTGGGAAATGAGATTACTGGCTTGTTTGGAAAAATAGACACCTACAGTCAGAACAGAAAAGCACGTGAGATTATGGATCGGTTAAGTATCTCTTTAAATGAAACACTTCTTGTGGAAGATCTTTCGGCAGCTCAGAAACAAATTCTTCAGATAGTAAAAGCATTTCATATGCAGGCAAAGGTTCTTATCATGGATGAACCTACAAGTTCGCTGGGGCAGGAAGAGACCAAAGCATTGATGGAGATGATCAAAGATTTAAAAAAAAGGGGAATTGGAATAATCTATATCTCCCACTATCTGGAAGAGGTTTTTGAGATAGGAGACAGGATTACAATTCTGAAAGATGGTCATTATGAAGGCACTTACAGGGCAGATGAGATAACAGTAGAAGAGGTTATCAGGAAAATGGTGGGTCGGGATGCAGAGCTGTTTTTTAACCGTGCCCCGGTTCAAATAGGTAAAGTAATGATTGAAGTAAAAAATTTCTCACGTCATGGTGTTGTGGATGATGTCTCTTTTCAGGTTCACAGGGGTGAAATATTTGGAATCGGCGGCCTTGTAGGCGCCGGCCGAACAGAACTGATCAATCTTATTTTTGGTATTGATAAAAAGGATTCCGGAGAACTCTGTATTAAAGGCAGGAATGTAGAGATTAAAAATCCCTCTCAGGCAATTAATGCCGGGATATGTTTAATAACAGAAGATCGAAAACAATTTGCTCTGCTTGGGGATCGTTCTGTAAGGGAAAATGTGATTCTTGTTTACAATGAAGTATTTAATAGAAGAATGATTAAGAAAAAAGATGAGATATTAATTGTTGGGAAGATGATAAGAAAGCTTCAGATTGCAGTTTCAGATCAGGAGCAAAGTGTATTAAGTCTGAGTGGCGGGAATCAGCAAAAAACTGTAATTGCACGATTACTCTTAAGTAAATCAGATATATATATTTTTGATGAACCGACTAAGGGTGTTGATATTGGTGCTAAAGAAGAAATATATAAACTGATGGTACAGCTTGCAGGAGAAGGAAAATGTATAATTATGATCTCTTCTGATATGCCGGAACTTATATCTATGAGTGACAGAATAGGTGTTATGCGAAATGGTAAAATGGCATATATTTTACCGGGTAAAAATGTGAAGGAAGAAGAGTTGATTGAATACTTTATAGGTGTCAAATAGAAATATGGGAGTTGAATGCTGTGGAAAAGATTGTTCTTACTAATAAAATGAAATGGATTGGAGAACAGTGGGCTGTTCTGTTTTTTGTAATACTGGTGTTATCGCTTATTACGGGTATTATTAATCCAAAGTATTTTTCGGCCAGAAATATGATAAATATTGTTGAACAGATATCTGTTCTCGGACTTGTAGCGGCAGGAGCTACAATACTGATTATATCGGGGAATTTTGATATTTCTGTCGGCGCAAATATCGGTCTGACAGCTTGTGTTATGGCAATGTTGATGAAAACTGATATGGCCTCTTTCCCTGCAATAATGATTGGTTTGTCAGTTGCTGTTACGGCTTCCCTTTTCATCGGGGGATGTTCAATAGCATTCAATGCTCCTTCATTTATTATTTCAATGGCGAGTGTCGGAATCTTTAAAGGAATAGCCCTTGCATTGACTGAAGGTACAATACAGACTATTTACGGTAAGTTTGAGATTATTGGAGCAACACGTCTTTTTGGTTTTATACCGCTTCTTTTTATTATAAGTCTTATAGGTTATTTTTTTATTCACTTTATTCTTGCTTATACCCGTCTGGGGCGAAGAGTATATGCAATCGGGAATAATTCTCAGGCAGCGTATCTTTCCGGTATTAATGTAAAATTTAATAAAATGGTTTTCTTTGCTATCAGTGGTTTGATGGTTGGAATGGCCGCTACATTATTATTATCAAGAGTAGGAGCGGTCCAACCTTCAACCGGTTCCGGAATTGAGTTAAAAGCTATTGGAGCTGTCGTTATAGGTGGTGCCCCGATGAATGGCGGTAAAGGCAAAGTAATAGGAACTTTTTTTGGAGTTCTGTTAATGGGAGTCATCTCAAATGTTCTTAATATGCTCAATGTTAATCCATATTTTCAGGATATTGTGTTTGGTGTTCTTGTAATTGCAGCTCTGGCAGTAAGTATGTTCAGTACCATAAAAAAAGCTCACTAACTGTGGAGTCGAATGTGCAAAATTATGAAATAAAAAGCCTTAGAATAAAAGATGCATTTATTAAGGCAAAGAAAAAATCTCCTGAAAAATTTGAACAAACTATGAATCTTTCATGGAGTGTCTGGATGTTCGGTACTGAATCGATTGATTTTTCTCTAAAGAGGTTGAGAAGATCAGGATTGAAGTTTTTTGAATTGAGAGGTGATCATCATACAAGATCTTCCGGTTTGTCTATTGAATATGTTAAAAAACTAATATCAACCTATGAAATGAGGATATCCGGAACCTGTGGTTTATTTGGATCTGAAAATGATTTATCCAGCAATAATTCCTATATTCGTCAACGTGGTATAGATTACATAAAGCGAGAAGTTGAGTTTCTTGAATCTGTTGACGGGGAATATATGATTGTTGTTCCATCCGCCGTTGGAAGGCCTGAAGCTCTGGATTGTTCTGAGTTCCACAGAAGTGTGAACTCTCTCCGTCAATGTGCAGATTCATTTAAAGCCTCTGGTATAAAAGCTGCTATTGAACCAATAAGGTCAGCAGAGGTCAGTTTGATTAATTCTGTTGATCAGGCATTGGAATATATCAAAGCTGTAGATTGTGAATCAATAAACCATATAAATGCAGATACATATCATATGCTCCTGGAGGAATCGCATATTGGTGAAACTATTATGAAATGTAAGGATCAGCTGGTTAATCTGCATATAGCAGACAGTAACAGGGATGCACCAGGCTCTGGAATGATAGATTTTGATACAGTAATTATGGCTCTGTATCTTATTGGATTTAACACTCCCGGTCATTTTGTGACCCCCGAACCATTGGGTCCTAATCCAAACCCTTATACTTTGATGAATGAACTTTGCGATACTGCTGTTATGGATGAACTTGTTAAAAAATCAATTAGTTACTTCAGGGAAAGAGAGGCTTTTGTTCTTTCTTTATAAAATTACAAGGAATGGAATATACATGAATATTATTAAGGTTGGTGTTATAGGTACAGGATTTATAGGTAAAGCTCATATAGAAGGAATTCGCAGAGTACCCGGACTGGAGGTTTGGGCTGTTGCTGAACAGAATCGTGAGCAGCTGGAAAAAAGTGTGAAGGAACTATCTATTCCAAGGGGATATAATAATTATACTGATTTGATAGAGGATCCTGAAATTCAATCAGTGCATATTTGTGTACCCAATAACCTCCATTATCGGATTGCAAAAGCGGCACTTCTCGCAGGTAAACATGTTGTTTGTGAAAAACCTCTGGCAGTTACTACAAGTGAAGCGAATGAACTCGCAAGTCTGGCATCTGATAGAGCTTTGGTTACAGCTGTCCATTATAATCTTAGATTCTATCCAGTAATTCGATATGCGCGTGATCTGATAAAGCAAGGTAAGTTAGGGAGATTTTTTACAGTTCATGGATCTTATCTTCAGGACTGGCTGCTTCTGGAAACAGATTATAACTGGCGCCTTGAATCAGGTAGTGGTGGAAAATCAAGAGCATTTGCAGATATAGGAACCCATTGGATAGATATGATCTCGTTTATAACAGGTAAAGAGATTGTAAAAGTATTTTCTGAAATGAAGACTCTGCATCCTGAGAGGAAGCGTCCCAAAAAAGAGATTTCTACTTTTTCAAACAGTAAAATGGATTTAGAGAATGAGTATGAAAGTATTCCAATTGATACAGAAGATATGGCGGTTATTCTTTTTGAATTTAGAGATAATACAATAGGTAATCTTATTGTTAATCAGATGGCGGCGGGGCGGAAAAATCGTTTGGCTTTTGAGATTTATGGTGAGAAATGTTCTATTTCCTGGAATTCTGAAGTGCCGGATGAATTAAATATTGGATATCGTGATAAACCTAATGAAGTATTCTTCAGGGATCCATCTGTTATTAATAATCAGACTTTCAATTATACAGATCTGCCTGCATCACATAATGAAGGTTTTTCAGATGCTATAAAAAAGTTTAATGAAGAATTTTATTCTTTTGTACGTCATCCTGATCTTTTTACAGAACGAAAACCCGATTTTGCAACTTTTAAAGAGGGTGCGTTGGAAGTTAAACTTTGTGATAAGGTTGTGGAAAGTTCCAAATCTAAAATGTGGATTAAATTATGAATAATATGATTTGGCTGATGAGGTTTATATCCTCATCAGATATTTAATCAGGAGCTTGTAGAAAAAGCAGGTGTGCCCAGGCTTTTGCTCCCTTAATCTGGCCTCTGTCTGACAATTGTGGTTATTGTTTTAATAAGGGATAAAGTTTATCAATCTTGTATATGATAATTATGTATATATATAATTATCACGATATTGATATTAATCAATATTAATAGTAGAGTCCTGATAACTATGACTAACAAAGATTATTCTCAAAGAAACTTTAACTCCCTGGTTTGGCATGCAGTTTTTCTTGCCCTTACCAAGAATTTTGTTAATATAAATACAGTAATACCCACTATGCTTATTGAGGCAGGAGGTTCATCTTTTCATTTGGGAATCCTCACGGCCATAATGGTTGGTGGTACAGGATTCATGCAGATATTTTGTGCATCCTTTCTTACGCATAAAGAACGGACAAAAAAATACCTTCTAATTGGAATTAATTTAAGGGTAGGAGCATTGCTCATTCTGGGATATCTTCTTTCCTTTGCAGGTGGACTGGAAGGGAACTATGTAATTGGTTTTATACTTCTATTAATGACCATATTTTCTTTTTCAGGCGCATTTGCCGGAATTGCTTATAACGATATACTTGGGAAATCGATCAATATTGATTCCCGGAAAAGTTTTTTTATTCTCAAGCAATCCCTTGCAAGTACGGCTGTATTGGCTTCTGCTTTATTAGCCCGTAAAATATTAAGTGTTTATTCCTATCCTTCAAATTACAGTATTCTGTTTATTCTTGCGGGAGGACTTCTTCTTGTAGGTACGGCCGGTTTTTGGGCTATAAAAGAAAAAATATCGATTTATTCCAAAACTCTTAGTCAAAAAGAACGATTCAAGATGTTTGGTATTGCTCTTAAAGGTGATAAAAATCTAAGAAATTATCTGTATACAGTAAATACTACAAGTCTGGGAATTGCAGTTATTCCTTTTCTTATAGCTCTGGCAAAGAAAAATTTTGGACTTTCCGGAACAGATATTGGGAATTATCTATTATTACAGGTTGGAGGAATGATAGTTGTAAATATCCTGTTTAAATTCCTGTCAAAAGGGCAGAGATATAAGGGGATCCTTGCCATTCATATAATTTCCGGAGCTCTTTTACCCATTGCTGCATTACTTTTTCAGAATAATCATACCTTGTTTATGTTACTTTTTCCATTATCAGGACTGGTGCTTGCAACTAAAGAGATTGCCATTCCCGGGATACTTCTTGAAATTTCCAACAATGAAAACAGAGCCGTTTATACAGGAATAAGTGGTGCGGGAAGTATTTCAACTATAATATTCCCTATAGCAGCAGGAGTTTTAATAACCACAATAGGTTTTACTCCTGTATTTATAACTGCAAGTGTGTTAATTAGTTTAGGATTTATTTTTTCTGCAAAAATAGAATGTTCAAGATTCAAGGTAGGTAAAAAATGATATTTGTATATATAATTTTAGGGTTTGTAGCTGCATTTTTTCTTTTACAGTTTTTTATGGGATTAAAAATGAAGATGAAGAAGGGGAAAAATGTTCCTGATCTTATAGGTGCCCATGGACGTATGGTAAAAAATGGTTCCAAAGTATTAATGTATTTTTACAGTTCCAATTGTCGTGCCTGTAAAACACTTACACCTGTCCTTAGAGGATTATCAAAAAAACATAAAAATGTTTTCAGTATAAATATTACAAAGGATATGGATACTGCCCGAAAGCTTGGGATACTTGGAACCCCCTCAATTGTTTTGGTTGAGGGTGGAATAATCAAAGAATTTATGGCAGGTGCAATAGGGGAATCACAGATAGTAAGCATGCTTGATTAATTAAGTAACAGGCATTCTCTAATTATCTCTCTTTCTAATTCTTCTATCAAAATTGAAAGATTCATTGTATTGGTAGGAAGTGTATATGCTATACATTTCCTAAATGTACGATTTGATAAAGTTTTTTTTGCTGTAAAAGGGGAAACTCCAAAAATATCAGTACTTTCAGGAATTAACCAGATATTAATAATTCTTACCAATGTTTTAAGTCCGGTTATTCCATTTAGAACTATACTTTCCTTTATTGGATGTATGGAAGCAAGTGCCAGAAATGTACGAATTGATCCTATGTTTCCCATATTTTCCGGCAATTCATCAATAATATTTATTAACCATGGGTGATCAAAATAGGAAAAAAACAGGTCCCGGATTGCATTAAGGAGTGGTTCACTGGAAGTTTGAAGAGTTTCTTCCTGTAATTGATTTATTCCTGCCATAGTATACTTTTCGGTAACTAATTAATGCATATTAAAAATTTTAATTAATTTTACAATTTAAGAAACTGTTCTATACGATCCTTTATCTTATTTCTAATAATAATTGTTTCTTTTAACTTATTATCAGAGTTCCCTGGAATTGCAGAAGGATCTTTAAAACCCCAATGGAGTCTGTTTACCTGTCCCGGGAAGAACGGACATTTCTCTGCTGAAGTCTCATCGCAAACTGTAATTACGTAATCAAATTTTATATGACCGTCAATAAACTCATTTACAGAGTTTGTTTCATTTTTGGAAATATCAATACCCTCAAGACTCATGGCTTGTACTACAGTGGGGTTTAGTTTTCCAGGTTCAAGTCCGGCGCTGTATACCTCGTATTTATCACCTGCCAGGTGTTTTAACCAGGCTTCTGCCATTTGACTTCTGGCAGAGTTATGAATGCATATAAAAATTACTTTTTTCTTTGTCATAACTCTGCCTCCTTTATAAAAACTGGAAGTATTAAGCTTTTTTATTCATAATAGCGTGATGAGCCATTAATCTTACAGAATGAATTTTTATAAATCCCCTTGAATCTTCCTGATTAAATCCGCCTTCAATGTCCATGCTGGAAAGATCCTGATTGTAAAGGGAGCTGCTGCTTTCTCTTCCAATAGCCATAACTGTTCCTTTATAAAGTTTAAGATAAACAGTACCGTCAATCACTTCCTGGCTGGTGTTAATAGCAGACATTAAAAAATCCATTTCCGGGCTGAACCAGAATCCATTATAAACAATTTCGGAGAATTTTGCACTGAGCATATCACGAAGTCTCATAACCTCTCTATCCATTGCAATACCTTCAATATCCATATGGGCCTCATGGAGTATTGTTCCTCCGGGAGTTTCATAAATTCCCCTGGATTTAATTCCTACAAACCTGTTTTCCACCATATCCAATCTTCCAATGCCATTGGTACTGCCCAGTTCATTTAACATATTAAACAGTTCCAAAGGTTTCGTTTTAAATTCACCTGTATCTGTATTCTCTACCTTTACGGGAATGCCGTTTTTAAATGTAATTGCAATTTTAGTTACTTTATCAGGTGCTTTTTCAGGAGATACTGTTTTAGAATAAACATCTTCTGTTGCTTCGGCAGCAGGGTCTTCCAGAAAGCCTGCCTCATGGCTGATGTGTAAAAGATTATCATCTTCACTGTATGGTTTTTTTGGAGTAGAACTTATTGGAATATTATATTTTTCAGCATAGTTAATAAGGTCTGTTCTTCCCTTAAACTGGTCAAGAAAAACCCTGTCTTTCCATGGGGAAATAATTTTTATCTGAGGGTTAAGTGCATAACATGACAGTTCAAATCTTACCTGATCATTACCCTTTCCTGTTGCTCCGTGGGCTACATATGCTGCGTTTTCTATAGCAGCTATTTCAATCTGTCTTTTTGCTATAAGTGGTCGGGCTACAGCTGTTCCAAGCAAATATCTTCCTTCATACAGGGCATTTGCTTTAAAAACGGGAAAAATATAATCTGTTACAAATTCTTCCTTAAGATCCTCAACATATACCTTACTTGCTCCAATTTTCAGAGCTTTCTCTTTTGCAGCATCAAAGTCCTCTTCCTGTCCCACATCTGCAATATATGCAATTACATCATATTTTTTTTCCATAAGCCAATGAAGTATAATTGAGGTATCAAGACCTCCGCTGTATGCTAATATAACCTTATTATTTTCCATAATTTCCTCTCTTTTAATGTGTGTAGTGAATTAGTATCAAAATTTAGCATTTAAGTAAAATTAACTTAATTTATAAGGATATCAATTAAGTTAATTACTCTGTTTGAGAACCAAGATATTTTCCACATCTGTCAGTCAATTGTTCAACAGCTTGTTTATGAAGCAAGGAATAATAGCTCTGTTTTTTATAATGGAGGGTTATTTCTCTTTTATAAAGTTTAAAACCCTCAACTTTTTTTAAATGAGGTCTTCCTGACAGAAGATGTACGGGCATTACCGACCTTCCAAGACCTGCCTCTACACCTGCAATTATTCCATATGTTTCACCCATAAAACGTCTTTCATATTTTGGAGCTGTTTCATCCTGGGCAGTAATAAACTGCTCTGTTGCTGTATCATCAGGAGAGTTATCAAGATAAATATTTTCAGGGCAACTATACTCCTGACTTTCTATTACAATATACTCTTCATAACCCAGAAGATGTTTTTCTATTGAAGAGGAATCCATAGGATAATCCAGTATTATAAAGTCGCATTCTGATCTGTCCAGTAAGGAAGGGAGAGCAGGGGTCTCCTCATGAATGAAATCACATTGAATTTTTGGATTTTTACGCAAAAGAGAACTCATAGAGGGAATTACTACAGATCGAAGAACTGACGAGAAAGCGCCTATTCTTATAATTCCTGCAAGCTCTCCATCCTCTTTAGAGGTAAGGTTAAATAATAATTCATCTTCCATTGAATCTTTTGTCTGACAATATCCAAGTAATTTTTCCCCAATTTCTGTTATCTTTATCTGTGTGGGATCCCGTATGAATAAAGTTGCCCCCATAGTTAATTCCAGATTTTTAATTCGCTGGGAAAGTGCTGACTGGGTAATAAACAAAGATTCCGCAGCTCTTGAAAAATTTAGAGATTTTGCCGCTGCCAGAAATGCATCCAGTTGTAATGAAGATAAACTCATACAATCAAAGTATACTGCCTGAGAAATTTAATCAATAATATATTTCAGCCTTTTGCGATGTGTCTTGTTTTTAGGATTTGAAGGCTATTTTGCGTAGTGTATCAGCCTTCAATTAGAGAAGAGGTACTTTTTAAAGTAGAAAATGTTGTACATCGCAAATAGCTCTATTTAGAACCAATCATATTATTAAAGATTGGTTCTAATTCATTTATTAATCGAAGATAAGAGAAAAACGACCAGTCAGATAGATCATATATGGATTTGCATCCGGACCTATTTCACTGCCTACAAACCCCATAGCTCCAATTCCCAGTCTGAAGGTATCTCCAAATTTATATGCAATATGCATATCCGGTATAAATAGGTTTGCTGTATTCATATCATTGAAAAGTCCAAACATCATGAAACCACCACCGCCAATTCCTGCATTGATAACAATGGGAATCGGAGATAAAGTAAGTTCTGTATAGATATGGGGCCAGGCTATACTTTCAAGAATTAGAGAAAAAACCCGTAATCCACCACCTATTTTTACAGGCCCAAGGGATGTCTGGTAAGCAAACAGTGCTTCAGGAACAGGGAATGTACCGAATTCCAATACATCGATAGATTCATCTGTCGATCCACCTTCAAAGTCAGATACGGTAATACCAATTTTTACAGGTACATCAATTGCCAGATCGATTCTAAACTGAGCAAAAGCTCCCGGAATAACCATTAAAATAATAATTCCAAATAAAATCAGTTTTTTCATAAAAACCCTCCTGAATAGAAATCACTACCCCAATTGTACCCCATGTTAATGAAATTAACACTAAAATTTTTATATTAATGACCTTCACCTAAAATCATTTTTACTGCATGTACCATTACTGGTGCAATTACACTTGTACAAAGTCTTACCGCTTTAACTGAACCAGGAAAATTGACAATAATTGTATTATCTTTCATGCCTGAATATCCTCTGGACAGCATTGCAGAGTTTGTCTCTTTCAGAGATTCTGCTCGAAGTGTTTCTGAGATACCAGGAAGCTCCCGGTCACAGTATTTTTCAGTTACATTTGGTGTTATATCTCTTGGGCCTATGCCTGTCCCCCCTGTTGTTAGTATAAAGTCATATCCTTCAAATAATTTAAGAGCCTTTAGAATATCTTTCTCTTCATCCGGAACAATTGTACGTCTAATTTGACAGGAAGGAACCAGTTCCTTTAATATTTTTTCAATTTCCGGTCCGGAAAGGTCTTCATATATACCTTTAGATGCTCTGTCAGATATTGTAATAACAGCTGCTTTCATTGCTAATTTCTCCCTGTTCAATTACTTTTGCAAAGATACCTCTTCTTGGCATTACACAATCACCAACAGCTGCATATATTGCACATCCGTGATGACATTCTTTTCCTATTTGTGTTATTTCAAGAACTGTGTTGCCCATATTTAGTCTTGTTCCTATAGGTAGTTCATGTAAAATAACTCCCTCTGTTGTTATATTTTCTGCAAAGTCGCCATAATCAAGGTCAATTCCATTCCCTCGCATAGATTCAATATCCTCATTCGCAAGAAGAGAAATCTGTCTGTGCCAGTTCCCGGCATGTGCATCACCAACTATACCATGATCTATTTTCAGGACTGCCTTTTTAACAGGAATTTTCTGTTCCCCTTTTTCCTCTGATATATTTAAAGACAGGATTTTGAATATTTTTTTCATATTGTCTCCTTTGTCTTTTTAAGAAGTATGATATCTCCTATTTTCATTTTTTTATCCACAGCTTTGCACATATCATAAACAGTAAGAGCAGCTACAGAAACAGCTGTCAGTGCTTCCATTTCTATACCTGTCTTATCTGTGCAGACAGAACCTGCAGTAATGAGTATAAATTTTTCTTTTATTTCCAATTCTACACTTATCTGATCAATGGAAATATTATGACAAAGGGGAATAAGATCTGATGTTTTTTTACCGGCTGTAATTCCTGCAATTTTTGCAACGGTTAAAACATCCCCTTTTTTTATCAGTTTTTCTTTAATTAGTTTTATAGTTTCAGGGCTCATAAAGATCTTTCCTGCGGCCCGGGCTGTTCTTCGTACCATAGGTTTTGAAGAAACATCAACCATTACTGCATTTCCCTCTTTATCCAAATGTGAAAATTCCATCCTATCCTCCTATCTCAATCATATTTCTGTTTGTACAAACTGATCCGTTTTCCGGCTTATCTAAAATAGTCTCTTTAAGTGAAGAGATAATATCTGTAGGATTAACTGGAATCTCCTGATTGGAATGGAGGCATGGCTTTAAAACTCCATCAGCAGTAAGTCTTATCCTATTACAAATTGCACACTTGGGAGGCCTGTCAAATTTATAGGTATTTTTTTTCTCATGGGAAAGATCATAATGATTTATCAATTGAAGTGTCAGACTTTTCTCGTTACAAAAATTCTGCATATCCTTAATTTCACTATTCGGAGTATTATCCATAACTACTACATTTATTTTTATCGACTCGAAGCCAGCTGCAATAGCTGCATCAATTCCTTTTAGTGTATAGGAGATATCACCAATTCTGGTTATTTTTTTATATCTTTCCGGGTTTAGTGTATCCATGGAAATATTTACACTGTCCATCCCTGCATCCCGAAGGGGCTGGGCAAGTTTATCTAAAAGAACTCCATTTGTTGTCATTCCCAGATGTTCAATTCCTTTAACAGCTTTTATCATTCGGACAAGTTCTACAACATCTCTTCTTACCAGAGGTTCCCCTCCTGTCAGGCGTATCTTATCTATTCCAAGCTCTGCTGCTGCCTCTACAACTCTTACAATTTCTTCAAAGCTCATTATTTCACTATGTGGTTTAAAAGGAACACCCTCTTCCGGCATACAGTATGTACATCGAAGATTACACTTATCAGTTACAGAAATTCTAAGGTAGTGGATCTCCCTGTTAAATTGATCTAACACTTACAGTTTCTCCTTCTTTGTATTCTGCAATGCCATTAGGTATGGTCATCATTCCATTGGCTTCAGCCATAGCATTCAAATGAGATGACCCAAGATATTTAATAGGCTCAACACTCTCTCCACGAATAATTACAGGATGGAATTCTGTTCTTTCTGTATCACGGCGTTTTACTTTTCTGGATAATTTTCCTTTATATAGAGTCGGTTTATATTCCATACCCGCCATGTGAAAAATAAGTGTTTTGACAAATACTTCAAAAGTAACAAAGGTGGAGACAGGATTTCCCGGAAGACCAAAAACAAAAATATCATCTTTCCTTCCAAATAACAGGGGGCGTCCAGGTTTAATTGCAACTCTGTGAAAAAGAGTTTTCATACCATTATCTTCAAGTACTTCCGGAACATAATCATAGTCACCTTTGGAAACCCCTCCGGAAAGAAGGACAATATCACATTCCCTAAATGCCTTTGCCACAGCATCAGATAATGATTTTCTATCGTCTACTATTATTCCATAATATTTTGGAATACAACCTGCTGATATAATTTGAGCAGACATCTGTAATCCATTACTGTTATATATTTGACCGGGAGCCAGTTTTTCTCCCGGGTTTTTTAATTCTGAACCAGTAGTAAGAACTCCAATAACAGGCCTTTTAGATACTTCCACTTTCGGAAATCCTAAACTTGCAATTATTCCAATTTCTTTGGCTTCCAGTCTGCATGGAGTTAAAACAATATCACCAGCTTTTAAATTTTCTGCTTTTGCAATGACATTCCCTGTGGGTTCAGGTGTATGAGGTAGTGCAAATCCGTTTTGTTCATCAGCAAATTCAACTCTTATTATTTTATCTGCTCCAGCCGGCATCATTGCACCAGTCATAATTTTTGAACAGGTTCCTTCTTTTATTTTTTTTGTAGGAGTATCACCAGCTCCTATAATTTCAAGTATTTTATACTTACTGGAATTATCTTTGGAATCTATTGCAAAACCATCCATAGCTGCTTTTGCAAAAGGGGGAGAATCAAGTGGGCTTGTCATTCCTTTTACCATAATTCTTCCAAGGGCCTCTATAAGTGCAACCTTTTCTACAGGCCATACAATTTTTTGATCCCTGATAATTTTCATTGCCTCATCTATTTTTATCATAGTAACCTCTTTCTTTTTACTCATTCAGTTATATAAAGGAGACTGGAGACCGAAAACTGGAGAAAGGAAGATCCTGAATTCTTCCGTACTCCCGTCTCCATCCTCCGTTTCTCCTTCATTCTTCTAGTATAGCCTTACGGCTGTTGCCTTGAAATTAATGTAAATCTCCTTTTTTTCTGTAAGCTGAAACTCATTAACAGATTGATCTGTAATAACTGCTTTTATATCTATACCACAGTCAATAGTTACAAAATACTGGCTGCCTTTTTTTGTTAAATTTGTAATTATTCCACTAAGCTGATTTTGTGCACTGGATTTTATTTTATCCTCTGACAGGAAAATATCTCTGTATGGAATAACAGCTGCCTTATAATTATCATCCGATGCAGGCGCCAATATTGTAACTTCTCTGTTTTTAGACCCTGCCGAAAAACTGCAGAAATGATCATCTCTCCTGGAAACGAAACCCTTTAAAAAATTATATTCCGGTTCTTTAATTTTACCATTTTCAAGATAGATTATTCTGTCAGCCAGTCTATAAGCAGATGAAAGATTGTGAGTACTTAATATAGTTGTTTTGCCTGAATCTGATCGTATACAGATAAGTTTTTCAATTAGTTTTCTTGATTCAATATCAATATGAGCAAAAGGTTCATCCAGTATAAGAATTTCAGGCTCCACAGCTATAGCTCTTGCAATCGCCAGGCGGTGTTTTTCTCCTCCGGAAAGATCTGAAGTTTTTCTGTTTAGAAGGTGCAGTAAGTCGGCCTGTTTAAGAACTTCCCTTATAATTACTGTACGTTCCTTTGCTTGTACTTTTTTATTTTTCAAAACGAAATCAATATTGTATTTAACAGAACCAGAAAAAAGCCAGGGAATCTGATGCACCATTATCGTATCTTTTATAAGTTCTGAATAAGTCCTGTTAATTGAGCCCCGGGACGGACTAATAAGACCGCTCAGGATTTTTAAAATAGTAGTTTTTCCTGATCCGTTGGAACCCAAAAAAACAGAAGTAATCCCTTTTTCTATGGAAAGCGAATCTATGGATAAGGCTTCATTACAATCGTAGGAAAACCCCAGTTTATTCATGGTTATAAAAGAATCATGCATGACTTTTTACTCCCAGATGAAGAAGAGAATTTACAATAAAAGAGATGAATATAAGTATTAGCCCCAGTGCCAGGGCAAGTTCAAATTCTCCTTTACTTGTTTCTAATGCAATCGTTGTGGTAATTGTTCTTGTAAACCAGCGAATATTCCCCCCAAGCATCATGGAAACACCAACCTCTCCAATAACCCTTCCGAAGCCGGAAAGAATTGCAGATAGTACAGCAATTCTCGATTCCCTGAAAATCATATATAGTTTTGTAAATTTACCTGTTCCAAAAGTATCCAGAGTTTCGGGCAGTTCAGTATCAATTTTGGAAAGAGCACTGTAGACCAGAGAAGTAATAATTGGAAAAGATAAAACACTTTGTCCTATAATTATTGCTCCGGGTGTAAATAGAAGACCAAATTGTCCCAGAGGGCCGGATCTTGAGATCATAGAATAGATTAAAAGTCCAATTACAACTGTGGGCATAGCCATAAGGCTGTTAAGAATAATTATAATAAGAGATTTCCCCGGAAACTTTTTTATGCTCAATGCTGTTCCCAGGAGAAGTGCAGGAACCGCTGCAATAATAGTTGATGTTACAGCCATACTAAGAGAAGTCATAGATATAAAAATAACCTCTTTATCAGCAGAAAAAATTAAGGCAAGAGCCTTTGTAAAAACCATTAGACTATCAGTCTCCCTATTACTTAATTACATCAGGGTAGAACAGCTGTTCCCCGTTTTTTCTGAATTTTCCAATAATACCCTGACCTTTTCTTGAAGTAAGAAAGGTGATCAGACTCATAGCCCCTTCATAATTTGCATGTTCATGAAGAGCCGGATTCACAGCTATTATCCCATATGGATTAAAAAGCTTACTGTCCCCTTCTACAAGAACAACCAGATCTATCTTGTCCATCATTGCCAAAAAAGTCCCCCGGTCAGACAGAGTGTAACCCTCAAGATCATTGGCCATAGTTATAACCGCACCCATACCCTGACCTGCTTCCTTGTACCATGTGCCGGAAGGAATAATACCCGCATTAGTCCAAAGTTCTTTTTC
>DAOWEB010000377.1 GCA_030638735.1 Spirochaetaceae bacterium | reverse complement strand
GGAATGAATTTTCTTTTGGACCAAGTGGTATTGCACAAATTCCACGTCCTGGTTTTTTTGGAATGACTTTTAAACTTCAGACAGCAACCATCTATATCTACTTTATTATGATTGCAATGGTTATTTTTACAATTTTTGTAGTCCGGCGCCTGGAAAACTCCAGAATAGGAAGAGCGTGGATTGCAATGAGAGAAGATGAAATAGCCAGTGAATCTATGGGTATTGATATTACCAGATCTAAAATTACGACATTTGCCCTTGGAGCATTCTGGGCCGGGATGGTAGGTGTTATTTTTGCAGCAAAAACAACCTTTATAAACCCTGCAAGTTTTACACTTTGGGAATCTGTCATGATACTCTGTGTCGTTGTAATTGGAGGAATGGGTTCAGTTGTTGGAGTAGTTGTTGGTGCGCTAATTCTTATACTGCTTCCGGAATACTTAAGAGCATTTTCAGAATATAGAATGCTGATGTTCGGATTAATCCTTGTATTAATGATGGTGTTCAGACCAGGTGGTATAATTAGCAATATACGAAAAAAATACAAATTTGAACCTGTTAACGAATCTCCAAATGCTGATGTGGAAGGGGTGAAATAATGACACCTATACTTGAAACAAAAAACCTGACAATGCAGTTTGGAGGATTAACAGCTGTTGACAATATAAACTTTAAAGTTAAGCAAAAAGAAATTGTTGCACTTATCGGTCCAAATGGAGCAGGTAAAACTACCTTTTTCAACTGCGTAACCGGTGTATATAAACCAACCAGCGGTGATATACTGATATCAACAAATGGACAATCACAGCAAAAAATTAACGGCTTAAAACCTAATAAGGTTACAGAAAAAGGTCTTGCCAGAACTTTTCAGAATATCCGACTTTTTCAGAATATGACTGTACTTGAAAATGTTATGATAGGAAGACATACAAAACTTAAATCAGGGCTTCTTGGAGCAATATTCCTGACAAAATCAACAAGAGAAGAAGAAAAACAGGTTATTCAGGACAGCTACGAAATACTTATAGAGGTTGGTCTGGAACAGTATGTGAATGAACTTGCTAAAAATCTGCCGTACGGAGCTCAAAGACGACTTGAAATTGCAAGAGCCATGGCAACTGAACCTGCTCTCTTACTGCTTGATGAACCAGCAGCAGGGATGAATCCACAGGAAACAAAAGAACTTGATGAAATGATTTTAAATATCAGGGATAAAAACGAAATATCTATCCTTCTTATTGAACATGATATGAGTCTGGTAATGAGTATTTCCGAAAGAATATTTGTAGTTGACTATGGCAAACTAATTGCCAAAGGAACTCCGGATGAGATTAAAAATAACCCTGAAGTAATAAAGGCGTACCTGGGGGATGACAGCGATGCTTAAAGTCGAAGGAATACAGACATTTTACGGAAATATTCAGGCACTTCATGATGTTAGTATAGAAATTAAAGAAGGTGAAATTATTACCCTTATTGGTGCTAATGGAGCCGGGAAATCTACTACTCTTATGTCAATCTCCGGAGTTGAACAGGCAAGAAACGGTAAAATAATTTTTGAAGGCCAGGATATTACTCATATGGATCCTGATAAGATTGTTCAACTTGGAATAATTCAGGTCCCCGAAGGGAGAAGGATCTTCCCGTATCTCACTGTTGCTGAAAATTTGGATATGGGTGCTTTTTTAAGAGATGATAAGGAAGAAATAAAAAGAGATATAGAATATGTTTACAGCCTCTTTCCTCTTCTAAAAGAAAGAAGAAGTCAGGCAGGTGGAACTTTAAGTGGTGGAGAACAGCAGATGCTCGCAATTTCAAGAGCATTAATGGCAAAACCAAAACTACTCCTCCTGGACGAACCATCTCTTGGACTTGCTCCGATTATAGTTCAGCAGATAATGAGTATAATTAAAAAAATAAATAAAGAACAAAAAACAACTATTTTTCTTGTAGAACAAAATGCAAACCTGGCCCTAAAACTAGCCGACAGAGGTTATGTTATGGAAACAGGAAGAGTTACACTTAGTGATACTGCTAAAAATCTACGTGAGAATGATGCAGTTAAGAAGGCTTATTTGGGGATATAGTTATCCTTTTTTTTGAAATCCCGCCGCCGTAGGGAACGCAGATCTGCGTTCCCTACGGCGGCTTTTTTATTTTTTAGATATATTGTATCCTACAGCCCTATCTCAGGAGGATATTATTTTGAAAGCAGAGGTTATAAAGTCAGGAAATGGAGCAGCAGAGATAACTGTTAATGGAAGTAAAAAACTTGCTATATTAACAACCCTTAGCAGTAAAATCTATAAACAAATATCCAGACAGGAGTTATTATCAGAACCCGGTATTATAATTAAAGATGGAATATCAGCAAAATGGGAATGCACTGAAAGTATTGAACATAAAGGAAAACTTATATTTCCTGGTCCCTATTATAGCGGACAAACACTTGCAGACATTGATCCGGATATAGAGACTTTACTAAACCTGGCTATTGCTTTTCAGGCTATTACAAAAAAAAATATTCCTGTAACGGGTTTCTACACCCCTGGTATTTTTATTCCTGAAGATGGCAGTATTTTAATCTTTCCTCCTAAACTTATTAATTATATTACAAGTCAACTATCAGAAAGTGAAAGTATAAATTTCTGGCAACCTTATAATCATCCGGATGCTTCCGGGAATTTACAATTTTCTTTTACACTGGGTGTCCTGGCATATAAATTACTTTCAGGAAATCTTCCATATACAGGGATTGAGATAACAGAAATAAGAGAAAAAATGCGTACAAGCAAACCAGTTGATATTAAACTGCTTAAACCGGGAATAAATAACAGTATTGCAGCTTTAATTAATAAAGCTCTCTCTTTGAAAGAGGTTAAGTTGGAAGATTGGATAAAAGATCTTAAACTATGGAAACTGGGCGGTGCCGTAAGTGTCATTAGCGAAGAAGCACATCTTCAAATACAAAAAGTCGCAGAAAAAAAACAGAAACAACGACAGAAACAATTTAAAAGAGATCAATTCTTTTCACGTAACTGGAAAACTATTGCTGTAATAATTGCTTTTTTTGCATTTATTGTGTCTTTTAGCATAGGCCCTATTAAGAATGCAATGGAACCACCTATAACAGAAGGCATGACTGCAAAACAAGTTGTAGAGACCTACTACAGAGGCATAGTAGATATGGATACTGAAATTATGGAAGATTGTGTAGAAAAAGGTATAGGTAAAAATGATATCAATGAAGTTACACAGCTTTTTGTAATATCAAGAGTTAGAACCGGCTATGAAGGTAAATCCGGACTAATATCCGCCCAGGACTGGAATGATGGAATTATAACTATTCTGGAACCGGGTGAACAGGTGTACGGAATAGCCGATCTTGTACTAACTCAATCTGATAACATTACATTTATGGCGGACTATATCAGGTGGTATCCAAATATTCCTGAAGATGCGGATTCAAGAGAAATACTACCCCCTACAAAGATTTTTGTAAAAGATACACTATCCCTTGAAAAAGTGAAGGATGTCTGGATAATAGTCAACCTGGAAAGAATAACTAAGGCTGGTCGCTAACAAGTTAGCGACCAGCCTATGCAACCATAGGAGAAACAATGATAAAAGGTGTACTGTTTGATATGGATGGAGTTCTGGTGGATTCAGAAGAATTTATTAGAAATGCAGCTATCCTAATGTTTAAGGAACTTGGGCTGGAACCAAAACCAGAAGATTTTTTTGAGTTTATAGGAGCAGGAGAAGACAAATTTCTTGGAGGAGTTGCAGAAAAATATAACTTCCCATTTAATCTGCTTAAAGGTAAAAAAAGAACATATGAAATTTATCTTGAACTAATTAAAGGAAATCTTGGGCCATTACCAGGTGTTTTTACTTTTATGGAAGAATGTAAAAAAAGAGGACTTAAAACTGCTCTTGCGACCAGTGCAGATAAAACAAAAATGGATGCAAATTTAGTTGAAATGGGAATAACACAAGACAGCTTTGATGCAGTTGTGAATGGGCTTGATGTTAAACATAAAAAACCATCTCCTGATATTTATATCCTGGCGGCAAAACTTATAGGGTTAAAATCATCAGAATGTCTGGTAGTAGAAGATGCTGTAAATGGTGTAGAAGCTGCTAAAGCTTCCGGCGCAAAATGCCTGGGACTAACAACAAGTTTTTCAAAAGAACAATTAACAGGAGCAGACTGGTTTGCAGAAAATCTGGAAAAAGCTGGAGAAGAAGTTTTTAACTGGTAGTATTGTAGAGACGTTGCATAGCCGAGCAGGAAGCTAGCTTCCGACCAGGCAACGTCTCTACAATACATCAATCCCTTGCAAGAGAAAAAGAAACCTTGAATGAAGAACCCTCTCCCAGAGTACTGTCAACAAGTATATCAGTCCTGTGAATCTGAGCAATTCTTTTAGCAATAGAAAGTCCAAGACCAGTTCCGTTGGTGCTTTTCTTTACTGCTTCATTAGTACGAAAATATTCTTTAAAAATAATTTTAAGATTTTTCGGAGCAATACCTATACCATGATCTGTTACAGTAAGGGTTGTCCTGGTGCTGGGTCCCTCCACAAGACTGATCTCTATACTCCCATTGTCATTTGAATAATTAAGTGCATTTTCAATCAGAATTTGAACCAATGACTTTATCTGATCAGGATTACATTTGGTCATACAGTTTCCTGTACATGGTGTGAAGGAGATGTCAATATTTCTATGCTCGGAGATACTTGAAACCATGTCAATAACACTGTCTACAATTACATTTAGACATGAATATTCCATTTTAATATTTTCTTCAACACAGGAATTAAGATTAGCCAATTCAAGCATCTCTCGAATAGACCTGGATAACAACTCACATCTGATTTTTATTTTCTCGACTATACCTACAACTTTATCGGATAAATTGTCTGCGTAACCGGCCAGTAAAATATCCACATAACTTTGAATGGCTGCAAAAGGAGCCTTAAGCTGATGAGTGGCATTAACCAAATACTTTGTTTTTTCATCATTTATATCCTGAAGCTTTTCAGTAAGCAACTGAAAACTGTATACCTGCTGTTGGAGTTCCTTATTAACTGTTTCGAGCTCATCAGTTCTCTCAACAACCCTCTCAGCAAGCTCGAGTTTATAAGCCTTCAGTTCAGTAGTAATTTTCTGCTGGGTATCGATCATATGAAACATTACCCTGGCTGCAGCTGAACCCATTATATTACAACTGGTTAGTTTATTATTTTGCAGATAGTCAAAAACTTTGTCTTTTCCGGTTAACTCAAATATGAGATCAACATCCTCATCTTCCAACAGTATTTTCAGATCCATATCTGTTATGCACTGAATATGATTTTCCTTCGCCAGCTGGAATCCGGGAGCATCTATATTGATATCACACATATATTTTACTTTTATTCCTGGAATTTCCAGAAGGTTAGCAAGAATTGCTTCTCCTCCTGTACCAGCACCGACAATTCCAATGATATTACTACCTGAAATCATAATACTCAGCTTAAAAGCTTATTAACTAGTTTGACAAGTTCCGCAGGAACAAGTGGTTTCTCTACAAATTCATCGACAGGCAGGTATACATCATCTTTATCGGCATTAGAAAAGCTCCCGGAGTACTGTCCTTTCTCGTTTACAGCAGAAAGCATTGCAATTGGGATATTCTTTGTTTTTTCATCATGCTTAAGCTTCCTGGCAATCTCAAACCCTGCTCCATCATTTTCGGGAAAAATTACGTCTAAAATTATTAAATCGGCTCCAAAATCACTGACATTCCCTACAACATCATCCTCATCATTCTGGAAGGCAATTTCATGATTCTCACTCTCAAGTACCATAGTCATAGCATCAACAATATCTCTGTCATCATCAATAATGTAGATCTTACTCATCTTATTCTCCTTTGGAGGCATAGGCGACCAGCCTGTTTTATTCTTACCAAAATTCTAAGTGCAAACAGAGCTATTTGTCAAGAAAAATGATACAAAAATAAAAAAAATATCCTCTCCATGATAAATATTACTATAAAAGCACAAAAATATGGTGATTTTGTCCGATTCCAGTTCCTCAATCTTTCTTATCTGGCCAGTTTATCCATGGACTGGTCTTAAGCTTCAGTAACTCATTGACCTTCCGGATCAAATCATCAGGCTGGGCCGGTTTTTCAATGAAGCCATCTACAGGAAGAAATTCTCCATCTGTTTTATTTGAGAAGTCGAAATTTGGATATTGAGTATTAACGGCGGTTATCATAAGAATGGGAACTGATGAGATATTTTTTTTCCTCCTGATTTCAATAGCGTAGTCAAATCCCTCGGTTTTTTGTTTCTGACCGAACATAATGTCAAGAATAATCAAATCCGGCAGGTTCTTTTCCGCCTCTTCAACACCAGAGGCCGGGTTATCTCTAATGAGAACCCGGTGTTCATTTGCTTCCAGAATCAGCCTGATTGCCTCTGCCATATCGACATCATCCTCAATAACTATAATATATGCCATTATCAGCCTCCCTCTTCATATTGGTCTACTAAAAAAATATAATACTCTCCCATAATTTTTACTATCTTTTAGTATGATCCCATGGAAAAACAACTTCAAAAATATTTCCGCTGGAATTATCCCAGGCTGCCTGTACTTTTCCTCCATGGATGTTGACAATCTGCTTTACCAGCGCTAATCCAAGACCGTTCCTTCCGTTTTCAGGTATGTTGGAACCTTTAAAAAAATCATCAAAAATACGGATGATATTTTCTTCCGGGATTCGCTCCCCTGTATTACAAATAAGAATATGGAATAATTCCTTTTGACGGTTTTCTTTTAATCTAAAATGAATTTTTCCACCATTTGGTGTATAGCTGGCAGCATTCTGCAAAAGATGCATAAACATTTTCCTGACTAAAAATTCATTACCAGTATAAAAAAAATCGAATCCTTCAACTGCTATGGATGCCTCTACCCCCTTCTTTATAATAGTTTTTTGAACAGTTTCCCATTCCTCCCGGGCAATTTCCAATAAATTAAGATCATCCATAATAAGATTTTCTGATGAACGCAAGATAGAAAGGAAATGCAGATCATTTACAAATTCAAGAAGTTTCTTACTGCGGCGTTCAGCCCTTGAGATCATTTCTCTCGATTTTTTTGAAATACTTCCGGTAATTCCATGGGTTACAACCATGAGACAACTCTGGATGGAAGATAAATCTGCCTTTATATCATGGGTAAGCACCAATATATATTTAGATTTGACTTTATCATGTTTCTGCAGAAGCATGTTTGCCAAAGCCAGCTCCAGCTTGTGTTTATGCAGATTGTCCGCAATTGTCGAAGTAAGGTAAACTGTTATATACAGGGTAAAAACAAATATTAAAAATTTACCAATGAAATATCTGCTCCTATAAAAAGTGGTATAATTGACAGGGTGATATTCAGACATCACTTCATATATCAAGCTTAAACCCTTAATAACACCGCGTCAATAGATTCTTCGTGACATAATGGTGTATAAAAAAACACAAACAAACATTATATTACTCTAATATTCATTATATTGCACTTTACTAGGATTTTTCTTGACAACCGGTTCTACAGCTATTATTCTATTAATAAGAGGATTAGCTCTGGAAAAATCTACCGGCATATAAGATTCCAGTAAAGGAAAACAAATGTTTATTATTTTGTTGGAATCAGTCAGAAGAAGAGGTTATTACAAACGGTTTTTCAAGACAAAGTTGTTGCAGGCAGTTTTTATTTACATCGGTATTCATTTCTGGTCGATTTCTAAAAGTAATCAAAAAAACCTCACGTTTATTCATAACAATCGCTTTTCTTTATCGGAGTATTTTAGTTTAGTATCCCCCGACTTTCTGTTCTCTTTATTGTTCCGCCAACCTGAGTTTATTAGAAAAAAATCTAATCATAACACAAAAAGGAAAGCAATAGAAAATGGAGTATCAATTTATTCGCGCCGAAGAACTGCATAAGTTCCTGGCAGATTTAGAAAATGAGTTTCTTGTCTATGCTCCTTTCCGGAAAGGAGACACTCAATATTTCAGAAAGCTTTCCATTGAAACCCAAAGAAGTGAAGAGAATCCTGATAGTGGTATGCTCCCCGGATTTAATATCGGAGGAGTTCGTTCACCGGAGCCACTAAAATCATTTTTCTTCAACGCAAGAAAACAGGTCGCAGAGAATTATGACGACAATTTACTGGCGGATAGGGAAAAGGCAATTTGCCTTGTAGGTGCAAAAGCCTGCGATCTCAGAGGTCTCAATATACTGGACAGCGTATTTTCGGAAGGTGATTACAAAGATCCGTATTATACACGGGAACGAAACCGGACTCTAATAATATCTGCCGATTGTACAGACGCTCTGGATGTGTGCTTTTGCCTTAACCTTCACGGTAAACCATATCCTGAAAACGGTTTTGATCTCAATCTTTCTGATATAGGCGACGGTTATGTTGTAGAAGCAGGTTCAGATAGAGGCCGGGACCTCATAGAAAAAAGTTCCCTGTTTTCT
>DAOWEB010000127.1 GCA_030638735.1 Spirochaetaceae bacterium | reverse complement strand
CGGTTGCACCGAATTGTTTTTTTTCTATCATCTGGGGCCTCCATTATAAGAATGTAATATTTTATATCTAAGGTTCAATCCTGGTTAAGCCATCAAAAACATCAAAATCTTTGTCATCTGAGGCATATACCTGCTCACAGGCACTCCGGATAAGCTCACCAATGAATTTGCCTTTTGCTTTGGCCATAGTTTTCAGGGACGAAAACTGATTCTCAGAGAAAAGGATTATTGTTTTATGAGAAAGCTCCATATGCTCCTCCATATAAGGATAATAATTCTTTTTATTCCACTAATCAAGACGGTGTAAAATGTAAATTGAATTGAAATTTTACACCTAAAGATCTATATTAGTATGTATGATTAGAAGAGAAATATCGGAAAAGGTACTGGGATACGCCAAAAAATTTCCTGTTGTTACAATAACAGGTCCCCGGCAATCCGGTAAAACAACTCTTGTAAAAGCTTTATTTCCCCATAAACCATATGTTTCTCTGGAAGAAGTAGATAACAGGAGTTATGCACAAAATGATCCAAGAGGGTTTTTGGCACAGTATCCGGAGGGAGCTGTTCTGGACGAGGCTCAACGGACACCGGATTTGTTCTCGTATATTCAAACCATTGTTGACAGCAAAAATGAAGAGGGGTTATTTATCATTACAGGGAGCCAGCAATTTGAGATGATTTCCCGAATTACTCAGTCTCTGGCAGGCAGAACTGCACTTGTAACTCTTCTTCCTTTTACCTTAAAAGAAGCTTACCCCGGTAAAGAAAACCTTGAGATAGATGAAGTACTGTATACAGGTTTTTTACCAAGAATTTTTGATAAAAATATAAATCCTTCCGATGTCGCTGAATTCTATATCAATACTTATCTGGAACGGGATGTTAGACAAATTATCAATATAAAGGATATGACGCAATTTGAGGTTTTTTTGCAATTATGTGCCGGAAGAACGGGACAGCTTGTTAATTTTAATACTTTAAGTAATGAAATAGGAGTTAGCCATAATACTGTAAAGTCCTGGATTTCTGTTCTGGAAGCGAGTTATATTATTAAACTGCTTAGACCATATCATAAACGAATAAGCAGAAGGCTTGTTAAATCCCCTAAACTCTATTTTCTGGATACAGGATTAGCTGCCAATTTAATTGGAATTAAATCTGCTGATCATATAAAAAATCATCCTTTAAAAGGTTCTTTATTTGAAACTTATGTTGTTTCTGAATTATTAAAGAAAAAACTTAACCGGGGAGAGAGGGATAATCTCTTCTTCTACAGAGACCAAAAGGGGAATGAACTGGACATAATTCTGGACAATGGATTTGATCTGGATTTAATTGAGGTAAAACTATCCAGGACCTTAAACACAAGCTTTTTAAAAGGATTTAAACACTTCCCTGAAATAGATAATTTCCAATATAAGGAACACATAATCTACGGGGGAGATAATAGCTGTATGTTTCACGATGTTCATGTTTGTAACTGGAAGAATATTGAAGATGTAATAGGGTAGGATTTTAAGACCCTGACATGAATGAATTAACTTCTCTGTCTGTACTCCGTTGGAGCCATTCCTGTAAGTTTTTTATGATGCCTGCAAACGGGAGCACAAAAAAGTTAAGAAGAGCTATAGCCTGCCGGAACCAAGTCTGGCTGATGCAAACTGGTGGATTGTCAATCAGTACTCATTTTTCAGGATGATTTGTCTAGTGTCTGTTCCCGATATTCCAGCAGATTGATAACTCTGTTTGTGCGGCGGGATTCCTCTGCTGCCCAGGCCATTACATGGCTTTCCACCGATATCTGAATAGATGATTTCATATCTGCAGGGTTATCCATTTTAAGCTCATTGTACAGGCTCTGTACAAATCCTGAATCACCACCGCCGTGGGAGGCATTACCATCAGGATCAAATTCGATATCCCAGTATTGTACTATACCATTTCTATTATCGTAAAATATCAGATCGTGTCCTGTAACTTTTTTAATAAATTCTCCTCCTTTCAAGGTTCCTTTTGTCCCGAAAATCTCGATATTCCTCCCTTCATCGAATGCAGTCATTGTAAAAGTAGCAGTAATTCCCTTTTCAAATTTGAAGTTCACCACCTGATGGTCCACCGCATCATTGTCACAGTCATAGACACAGCGCCCCCATGGACTGGTTTTCAGCCATTGAATAATCTCGCTGTCACTGGCTCCGCCTTCATCAAGTCTGGACTTCTCTGTGTCGAATACCGCCTCCAGCCATGGATTCCGGCGTTCGGTCAGATACAACAGCGCATTGTACTGGCAGCTGTCTGCTATTGGGCATCCGTCTGTACACCGCTTTGGTGCACCCTCAGGAGCATTGATACTACAGAAATGACTCAGTTCTCCAAAGCTGGAAATGGAAATACATTTCTGACCGACAAGCCAGAATATTATGTCCATATCATGACAGCTTTTGGCAAGAATCATGGGAGATGATTTACCGGTATCAGACCATTTTCCTCTTACAAAAGAATGGGTTTGGTGCCAAGCCCCGACACCCTCTGTCGCATTAAGACTTACTGTCTCACCGACAATTCCGGATTTTAGAATCTCCTTTATCTTGTTATAAATGGGTGTATATCTAAGCACATGACAGATAATAACTCTCCTATTTAACTCAGCCGCGCGTTTCGCCAGAATCAGGACTTCTTCAAGGTTGTTGGAAATTGGTTTTTCTAGAATTAGATCATATCCCTTTTCCATAGCCTCCATGGCAGGTTTAAAGTGATAATCATCCTGGGTACCGATTATAACCACATCGGCCAACTTCTCTTCACTAAGAAAACTCATCGCGGAATCAAAATGTTTAATCCTGTTTCCCTGCTGATAGCTGCTTATTATGTCACGCCGTTCTTTTATTGGATCTGCTAATGCTGTAATATCAAATTTGGGTGGCATCAGTTTACTTGCCAGATTCATGTAAACGTTTGTTCTGTTTCCGCATCCTATTCCAGCCAGTTTTATTTTTTCCACTCTTATGCTCCTTATTGATCAGCAATTCTGATTGACCACATTAATGTAATTACACTATCATGACCAGGAAGGGAAATATTTAGTGTTTTCTTTCAAATGTTTCGCAAATTCAATCAGATCAAGGATATTTATTTATGCGTTCCGTACTGGATGATATCCACTATGTATGGCACTACGAATGGCCAGCCCATCATACTGCTTCTACTCTTTCACCAATAGGACATACCCTTCAATACATGACAAGGGGCAGCTACTCTCTCGAACTGAATAATATTGATTATCTGGTAAAAGAGGGTGATATTGTCTATTATGCCGGTCTGGAACCTCACAGGTATAGAGGGGCTGGAGACTCTGTATCGATGTATTCAATTAATTTTTCAGCAGACCGATTACCTTCCATTTCCACATCTGAAAGAGTGTTCAGGGATTCAGGAAAGTTTGCGACCGATTTCAGGAATATCTATGAAGGGTTCCATCAACCTGAGGGTGCCCTTGTATCATTATCTGCTTTCCATAGCTTGTCGAAAATTTTGAGAAATATTTATTTTGCAGAGACTGATACAAACAGTTCTATGGAGGGTTCCAGGTGGGTGCAAATTGAGATCCTTATTAAAACTGAACGTAATTTTAGAGTAAAATCTGCCGAACTTTCTTCCCGTTTTGGATTAAGTCCTTCTTCTTTATACCGGCTTTGTATTAAATCTACCGGAAAATCACCGGAAAAACGAATTAAAGAGATAAGGATGAATGAAGCATTAAACATGCTAAAGTATACGGGAATGAACATTTCTGAAATTGCTGCTTATCTAAGCTATTCCAGGATTAATGAATTCTCCAGGGAATTTTCCAGATATATGGGTAAACCTCCTACTGAATACCTGAAGCAGAAGCTTAGATTTAAAGTCCAAAAAATATAAAAAAGCTGCCTGAATACAGACAGCTTTTATAATAAATAGAAAAAACCCTATTCCACTTCGTTATACTCACCAAAAGAATGACCCTTCCAACGCACTCTTGTAGGAACAACTTCCACATGCACAAGAGACGGATCATTTTCATCTGTGAACAATCCAAGAGCACCAGGATGCAGTTCCAGAAGTTTCTTTTTCTTAGCTGCATCACCCGTTAGATCAGCAATACCAGCTACTCTCAGGTGTTCCCCGTTTTTAGCTACCCAGCAGAGCTCAACTTTCGGGTTATCTTTAAGTTCTTTCACTTTTCCACTTATATTAACTGTAGTACACCAGAACTTAAAATCATCTGTTACTACAAATTTCATAGGTCTTACCCTCGGCTGACCGTCAACGCTGGTTGCCATCTGGCAGGAACCTGCGCTTAATACTATTTCACGTACCTTTTTTCTAGACATAAATTCTCCGTTCTCCCCTTATAGCGGCATATTACCGTGTTTCTTCTTTGGTCTATCTTCTTTCTTGTTTAAATACATTTCCAGAGATTTCCATAACTCCAGTCTTGTTTCTGCAGGATCAATAATATCATCAAGGTAACCAAACCCAGCCGCAATAAACGGGTTCATAACAGTTTCTTTAAACTCACCAATTTTTAATGCTTTCATTGCTTCCGGATCATCGGCTGCTTTAATATCTCTTCTGAATATTACATTTGCAGCACCTTCGGCACCCATGACAGCAACTTCTGCACTTGGATAAGCAATTGTTCTGTCATAACCAAGAGCCTTGGATGACATTGCAATATATGCACCACCATATGATTTTTTAACAATAAGAGCGATCTTTGGAACTGTAGCTTCTGCAATAGCAAAAAGCAGTTTTGCCCCATGTCTAATTATTCCACCATGTTCCTGGCCTGTTCCGGGAAGGAATCCAGGTACATCAACAAATGATATAAAAGGAATATTAAAAGAATCACAGAATCTTACAAATCGTGCTGCTTTATCAGAGGCATTTATATCCAGAACAGCTGCCATAACTTTTGGCTGGTTTGCCATTAATCCAATTGTATGTCCATTCAGTTTTGCAAAACCAATTACAATATTCTGAGCATAATCTTTTTGTACTTCAATAAAAGAACCAACATCAAAAACAGAATTAATTAGGTCTTTTATATCATAAGGTTTCCTTGGGTTGTCCGGAAGAAGGTCCAGAAGCTCAGGAGTTGCTCTGTCAATAGGATCATCACATTCCCATACAGGTGGAAGTTCTTTGTTGTTTGCAGGAAGGTAACTTAAAAGTCTCTGAATAAAAACCAGACATTCTTCTTCAGAGCTGAATCTGAAATGGACATTTCCACTTTTGAAGGTATGGGCCTTTGCACCACCAAGGTCTTCGTGAGAGATCTCTTCTCCTGTTACTGCTCTAATAACATCAGGTCCTGTAATATACATATGACTGACCTGGTCTACCATAAAAATAAAGTCGGTAATTGCAGGTGAATAAACAGCACCACCCGCACAAGGTCCAAGAATAACAGACAGCTGGGGAATTACACCCGAACTAAGTGTATTTGCCCTGAAAATCTTTGCATATCCATCAAGAGACAAAGTTCCTTCCTGGATTCTTGCACCACCGGAATCATTTATCTGAAGGAAAGGAGTTCCGTTTTTCATTGCATCAAGCTGGGCCGTAGAAATCCTTTCTGCATGCATCTCTCCAAGAGATCCACCAAGTACAGTAAAGTCCTGTGAAGATAGAAAAACCTGGCGACCGCCTATTTTTCCACTTCCAGTTACAACACCGTCTCCAAGAAATTTTTTCTTATCCATACCAAAGTCTGTAGACCTTACAGTTACGAATGTTTCCTGTTCTGTAAAAGAATTCTCATCTAAAAGATAGTTAATTCGTTCTCTGGCTGTAAGTTTGCCTCGTTCATGCTGAGCTGTAATTCTATCTTCTCCACCACCCAATAACATCTTTGCCTGCATTTCTTTAAATCGGTTATAAGCATCCTGATTTGACATATTCCCTCACCTTAAAATTATAAATTGGAATTTCAATTTGCCGTAGAACGGTTTATTTTGAGACCTGTTCTGAAAAGCAAAGCTCATACTATCAACAGCTTATCTTTACGTCAAGAAAAAAGAAAAGAAATTATGAAACTTTACTTGACACCATTATTCATCTTAATTATAGTACTCCTTTACAACAAAATTAAGGAGTAATATTATGAAAGCAATTGTACCTGAACAAGTTTCCCAGGATGTACTTAATATCCCTGTAGCTGAAATTGAATCATGGCTCGCTGGCCCTGTTAATACATTAACACCATTCGAACCTGCTTATACAAAAACCCGAGATGGCAAAAATCTTGTTATTCGTGCTCTTAGAAAAGACGAAGCACCTGAACTTTTAAAGTTCCTCAAGAAATTTATTGAAATAGACAGAGACTTCTACGATATCGTAGGTGTTCGTGTTTATGCAGAAGTTCTTGGATGGTTAAGAAACAGACTTAAAGATTCTTACCACCTGGTTGGAGCTATTGATGGTGAATTAGCAGGATTTGCTGATGGTAGAAAAAGAGACGAAGATGTTCATATTTCTCTTCACTCAATGGCTTTCAAAAGAGGTGGCGGTGTTGGTGCAGCTATGTACTATGCTAAAGCTCAGTATGCTTTTGAAACTCTTGGTGCTAAAGAATGGTGGTCAACTTTCGAATCATACAATGGTTGGAAAAGATATGGTCTTGGTTGTGCACAGCCTTCTTACCCATGGCCTGAAAACCAGCATGAACTTGGTGGAGCAGCTGTATACTACATTAGAAGAGCTTACTGGGATTCAACAGTTAAAGATTATAACAAACAGCTTGTACATGGCGATCTTATTCGTCCTGTTCCTGCAGATATTCTTGCAACTGCAGATAAATTAATTATTCCGGACGAACCAGACATCTAGGATCTGTTTTATGGATTATATTGAACCTCCGGTTTTCCGGGGGTTTTTTTATGTTTGGATGGTTATTTATTGTTTTGGAATTTAATTTGGGCGTTGCCCCATATGGGCGGATATGGAATCCGCTACGGGGCTGGGCTATTCACTGCAATTCCTCACGGATTGTAAAACTGGACCACATTTAGATTTTCTGGGGTACAGACGTACGGCCGTGCGTCTCTATGGATATATCCAATCACGTTGCGGGATTTTCGCTGCTATCCGTTTTTTGTTAAACTGGATCATATTTTGATTTTCAGGGTACAGACGTAGCATGCTACGTCTCTACACGGTTGACTATTTCTATTACTGTATTTATATTGTTATAATAATGATCTG
>DAOWEB010000181.1 GCA_030638735.1 Spirochaetaceae bacterium | reverse complement strand
TTTTGCAGCGAATGTGGAGAAGATTATCCCAATACCAGGAAGTTCTGCCCTTTTTGCGGAACTCCAAACGATTTTATTTCAAAAGATAATAATTCTGATCAAACAGTTAAAACTCAAAACACAGATTCTGCACAAGAATTTCAGACAGCAAAACATAATGCTCCGTCTTCCTATGGAGCATACCGCCTGGAAGACCTTCCCGAAGGTTTTTTAATAGACAATCGTTATGAAGTAAAAAAGAAACTCGGTCAGGGTGGCTTCGGTGCAGTATATCTGGCCTATGACACTAAAATGGCAATAAACAAGGCTCTTAAAATAATTCCGGAAAGTGTGGCTGCTGATAAAGAAGCTATGAGTGATTTGCACGCCGAAGCAAGAACAATGGTTTCTCTTAATCACGAAAACATAGTTAGAGTTTACGATGTTCATGATACCGGTAGTATTAAATACATTGATATGGAATATGTAGATGGAAAAGCTTTAAATGAGGTAAAGCTGGATTACGAAGAGAAAAAGCTGCCGGAGAAACTGGTTAAGTCTCTGGCTGTAAAGATAGCTTTAGGTCTTTCCTATGCGCATAATAACAATATAATTCATAAAGACATTAAACCTCAGAATATCATGTTAACAGGTGACGGTAGTATAAAAATAATGGACTTCGGAATATCCGAAACAGTTCGAACCAGTATGAGCCGGGTTGCAAACTCCTCTTCCAGTGGTACTCTTGTTTATATGTCCCCGGAACAGATTAAGGGAGAGGATATAGGTCCGGAGGCTGATATTTATTCATTTGGGGCTTTGTTGTATGTGCTGCTTTTTGGGCATCCTCCCTTTTATAAGGGAGCGATTGAATACCAGATTTTTAACGAGAAACCAGCTGATCTTGTTGGAGTCAGCTTGGAGTTGAATACACTTATTCAGAAATGTCTTGAGAAGGATTACAAGGACAGGTACAGGAACTTTGAGGCTGTGGAAGGGGTGCTTCGAGGGAGAATGGAAAATGGAGAAGGGGAGAACGGCTCTTCGATAGAATCGCTTCGCGCTCACTCAGGGACCGGATCTTCAACAAGCTCAAGAAGCAGTGGAAAAACGGATATAGAGAAAGAGAAGAAAACTGAGCAAAAAGTGAGCTCAAAAGAAATATTTATTACTGCAAAAGAACTAACTCCTTCAGAAAAAAAGAAGAGTAAAGTGCCTTTAATTTTGGGTATTGGAGCAGCAGCCATAGCTGCTGCCCTTGCTTTTGTATTTTTTGTGTTGCCTGGAATGGGTAGAAGTAATTATACAGATCAGATTATGGCTTTGGACAAAGGAGCAGACACATTAGCGGTTGAGCTTGAAACTATAACTTCTAAAGCGAAAATTGCAGGAGAGGCAGAGAGAACAATTAAGGGTCTGGAAAAGGAACTGGACAGACACCCCGGGCATATAGTTGCCATAAGCGGTCTTGCTCTGCTGAACAGAAGCCTTGGTATGTATGATAAGGAACTAGAAGTCCTAAAACTTATGGAGGTAAATGCTTCTAAAGGTGTAGTTATTCCGGAAGTTCTAGGAACGATGAAAAAACGAAGAGAAGAACTAGAATGGATAAGAGAAGCTTTAGAGGTAGAAATTGGAGTCAAGGATTGGAATAGAGCGTTGGAACTTCTGGCATATGCAAAAGAAAGAGAACTCTTTGATACATCCTTTATAGAAGAGAAATGGACACAAGCTGGAGGGGTGGAAGCAACAAAGGAAGCTTCAAAATTGGAACTTCCAGATTTTGTTCTTAACCCACCAATGGCAACGGATGCGATTTATGGAGTTGGTTTTGCGGAACAGTCTACCATGGCTATTTCAATTAAGGTCGCAGAAACAAATGCAAGAGTTGATATCGACAATCAGATAAAAACAATAATTCAGGAAGCTATGACCCAATATGCTATTGAATTAGGGATTGATGATAACTCACAGGTAATTAGCTTTGTAGCAACAATTATAAGACAGATTATCGATAAAACTCAAAAAAATGCAATTCCTAAACATAGAAGCCCTGTGGAAGGTGGTGGTATTTGGGTTATGATGGTTTATGATAAAGAGGATCTTTTTGGATCCTTTAAAGAAATAGTAGAAGATTTTGAAAGAAATAAAGAAGCTATCTTTCCTGAGTTTAAAGCATCTTCTGCTATCGAAAAAATGGACTATCAATTGGAAAATAATCCAACACAATCAAGTCCTATTAAATGATAAACTTTTGAAAAATAAGGTAGCTCCCAGATGGGTAGCAATAATGGAGAATTTAAAAGATGTCTGTATACATGATAATATCTTCTACTTTCTATATGTAAATGTATAGGGTAAGTTTAAGGCTGTATAACACTGAAATATAAAAAAGAAAAAGCAGGAAAAGCGCAACTGGAGTTATAAAATGGTAAAACTAAAAGTAAAACATACAACTATAAAAATAATTCTTATTGTAATAGTCTTAACCTTTATGACAGTTACCAGCTCCTTCGCCAAAACCGCAACAATAGACGTCCGCTGGGACACCTTCAATAAAAATCAATACGACGGAGCACTTCTTCTCCCTGCAGCTTCAGATGGATCTGTAGAGTTTGTCGGAGGCTTTGGAAAATCTGCTTCAAAAGACGGAACTGTTGTTACCGGAGATAAAGAGGGATCAGGATTTACAGGAATAGGGTCTTTAAACAGCATGCACTGGCAGATAAATGATCTTAAAAATGGGTTTTACAAGTTTTATCTGTTTTGTAAAAGCGGAGGCTCCCAAACCAGAGACGACTGGAGCAGTGATGTAAAAGTAACAGTAACAATAGATGGAAACGAAAAAACTATTTCACCTGCCAAAAAAAATGGTGGAGTATGGGAAGTTTTTATTATAAACGGAGCTACAAAGAAGATAGAAGAAAAACAGACATTCTATCCCGTTCGTCATATGATATATGGACGGGTTTATAATGCCCTTACAGGACAGGTATTACCAAATGCCAATGTTTTTCTTGTTGGAACTGACGGTAAGGCAGTAGATGGTCAAATATATAAAACAGATTCCAATGGTTTTTATCTTATGCACAGCTTTCCTATTGGCAGATATAAAGTAGTTATAAGTTCAGACAGATACATTCAAACATATCAAAGTGCAGACTTTATACTGTACGATCTCCCCAGGGAAATGAATTTTATGATGTCACCAATTTTAAAAGATACACAGTTTAGGATAGTACTGGATTGGGGAGCTTCTCCCGCAGATCTTGATGGGCATCTAAACGGACCTGGTCTTAAACCAGGTGAGAGTTTTCATATAAGCTATTCGAATATGCATATTTTTGACAAACGACATACTTTGGATATTGATGATAAAAACAGCTACGGCCCGGAAACAATTACAATTAACGGTCTGGATTCAGGGACATATACTTTTTCGATTCATAATTTTAGTGATAGAAAACAGACATCAGGTTCCTGGAATCTTGCTTCCAGTAGCGCAAGAGTTAGTGTTTATCAGGGAGCACATTTAGTTGGTCAGTATAAAGTCCCTGAAAAAGACGGGACTTTATGGCGTGTTTTTCAGATTGATGGAGATACCGGGAAAATTACAGGTGTAAACAAGATGTTATATGAAACTGAGCCAGGGGTTGTTTTTGACTAAAATGCTTAAAATCTCCTATTAATTATTTATTTGGAGTTTTTTACAAAAGATGATATTCTTTTGAAATAAAGGGGTGGTAATGAAGAATCGGGTTTTTAATATTATATTCTTTCTATTTATAATTTGTTTTATACTTCCTGCAGAAAATATTACAGATCGAGGACTGATTGTTAAGGTAAAAGCTCTAAATGAAAATGCTGTTGCCGGTAGACAGTATATAGTTTTTATTGGAATAGACCGTTATAAACACTGGAATGCACTGAAGAACCCCAAAAAAGATGCTGTAGAAATTAAAGGAATTCTTACTTCCCGTTACTACATTGATAATGTAGTTGAACTCTATGATGAAGACGCAACAAAGGCAGGGATAATAAGGCTATTCAGAACTCTTATAGCAGATACAAAACCAGAGGACTCCGTTTTTATATTTTATGCAGGTCATGGACATTTGGATAATATGTCCGATACTGGATTCTGGATACCTGTTGATGGTGGTATCGATATTGATGAACAGGAAAACTGGCTTCCAAATAATCAAATTCGTGGCTATATCAGTAAGATGAAAGCCCGCCATATTGCACTCTTTTCCGATTCCTGTTTTTCAGGAGATATTTTAAATCCAGTAAGATCTATTGCTCCGGAAATAACAAATGATTATTTTCAAAAAGCATATTCCCGTGTTTCACGGCAGGTTCTTACTTCAGGAGCCTCCGAAACTGTTCCTGATTTATCTCCATTTTCCAGACAATTAAAACTTGTCCTGGAAGGGAATAATCATCCATATCTTGATCCTTTAATGATGTATAATCAAATACGTCTTGGTGTAACAGGAACAACACCGCTTTTTGGTAATTTGAATGGTTCCGGACATCAGAATGGTGCAAGTTTTCTTTTTTTTCTAAAAGATAGTATAGAATCTTCTACTTCTTCTAAGCCAGTATTGATTACTCAACAGAAAATTACAATTCAGTCAAAAGCAATTCCAATATCAAATAGTATGCTGGATCTTCAGTTAATCCATCCTGAAACTTTTATTATGGGTTCCACTGGTTGGAGGGAAGGTTCCGAACATGGTGTAACTTTAAGTAAACCATACTATATGTCTAAATATGAGGTTACTTATCAGCAGTTAATAACTGTTTTTACCTGGGCTATAAATAAAGGATATGCTGTAGTTTCTAAAGATGCAATTAGTTCTGAAGATGGAAAGATTAAATATGTAGGTCTTAGTGAGGAATACCCTTTTTGGGGTAAGCAGATAGGAATAGATTTACGGGGAACAACTCTTTTAAACATACGTGGATACTGGCATTATGCTGCGGAAGGTATCAGCTGGTATGGAGCAGTAGCATTCTGCAATTTCTTAAGTTTAAAAGAGGGTAGAGAGCCGGTTTATAATCTGGACGACTGGACATGGAACCTGGAAAAAAATGGATACCGGCTCCCTACAGAAGCGGAATGGGAGTTTGCAGCAGCCGGTGGAAATAATTCAGAAAAATTTGAATATGCAGGCAGTAGTAATGCTGATAAAATTGGGTGGTATCGTGATAATTCAAATGGATCATCTTCTCCTGTAGGTAAAAAAGATCCAAATTCTTTAGGCCTTTATGATATGAGTGGAAATGTATGGGAATGGTGTTGGGACTGGTATGGACCATATCCATCAGAACCGGTGGTTGACCCACAAGGACCGGTAGTGGGTGAACAGTCTATATTAAGAGGGGGAGCGTGGCACTCATGGATTGGTTATTTAGGTATTAACGTACGATATGCTTATAGCCTTTATGAATATTCACGACCATCCTGTGGAGTTAGACCGGTTTGTGGGTACTAAAATATTAGAGAAATTATTAGGGGATAATAATGAGAAGCATTAGGGGCAATAGTTTATTTTTTTTATTCCTATTA
>DAOWEB010000208.1 GCA_030638735.1 Spirochaetaceae bacterium | reverse complement strand
TAGTGCCATCTGTAAGTTGCAAAGCTGCACCACAGACAATACCATCCTTTCCCTGTCCCCTGGATGAAGCATTCTTCATAGCATTATTAGCAGCCGGAACAGTTACCCTGTCTTCCTTTTTTAGTTCCAGGTTGTCCATAAGAACTTTTATTATATTGATGGCATTCTGAGTCCCTATCCCCAGAGCGTATTCACAGGAAGCTCTGTAATAGCGTCGGATAATTTCCTGTTTGGATGCCTCCCTGACAAGTTCATCATCCGAGATTCCAAATCCACAGCGGTTAACTCCCATATCTGTAGGAGACTGATAGAAGGATTTTTTCCCGGTTATTTTCTCTATTATTCTTTTAAGAACGGGAAATGCAGCAATATCCCGATTATAATTGACAGTTGTTTCCCCATACGCTTCCAGGTGGAAGCTGTCTATCAGATTAACATCTGCCAGATCGGCAGTTGCTGCTTCGTAGGCAATATTTACAGGATGTCTTAGGGGTAGATTCCAAATAGGAAATGTTTCCAGTTTAGCATAGCCTGAATGAACCCCTTTTCGATAATCATGGTAGAATTGGGATAGACAGGTTCCCAGTTTTCCACTTCCCGGTCCCGGAGCGGTGACAATAACTACAGGTCTGCTGGTTTCAATATATTCGTTTGCTCCATACCCTTCATCGCTTACAATACTGTCAACATCCGAGGGGTATCCCTTTGTAAATTTGTGGGTGTAGACTTTTATACCCCGTCTTTCAAGACGATTTTTAAATTGTACAGCTGATGCCTGCTCTTCGTAACGGGTAATAACTACACCAGCAACATTCAATTCCCACTGTGCGAAGTCGTCTATCATTTTTAGAGTATCGGTGTCATAGGTTATTCCAAAGTCGGCTCTGATCTTTTTCTTTTCAATATCTCCTGCATAGATACAGATAATGACATCAATTTTATCCTTCAGGGACTTGAATACTCTCATTTTTACATTGGGATCAAAGCCTGGCAATATTCTTGCAGCATGATAATCGTAGAGGAGTTTTCCTCCGCATTCCAGGTAGAGCTTGTTATCAAAACGGGATACTCTTTCGAGAATCGCTGACGTTTGTTCCGCTAAGTATTTTTCGTTATTAAATCCAGTTTTTTGTGTCTTCATGGAAATTTATCTTAATGAATAGATTGAGTCCTGTCAAATGTACTTCCTTATTATTGAAAATTTATTGAACGAAAAGAATGTAAGAGTACTGAAAAAGAGATATAGCTTTAACAGAGAATGGTATTATTTTATTGAAGAAAATAATAATTATATATAGATTATCATTGTTACTATTGAGTGAGTGTTATGAATAACCTATTATTATTCTCATGAATACAGAATTTGATAATATCAGAGATTTTAGCAGAACTGGATCGAAAATCAAAATTGAAAAATCATCTGAGATCATTGTTTCGGGTTCTGAATGTGAGGTTTTTATACCTGAACTACCCAGGCAGCAATTGATGGCAATAGAACGGAATTTAATTACTACCTTTCGGAAAAAAATCTGGTCAAAGTTTACAGCTGCTGTGGTGGAGTACGAACTTCTTAAACCGGGAGATAAAGTTGCCGTTGCGATTTCCGGAGGAAAAGATAGTCTTCTTATGGCTAAACTATTTCAGGAGCTTAAGAAACACGGAAGAGATAACTTTGAAGTGGAGTATATATCTATGGATCCCGGATTTTCTCCGGAAAACAGGAACCTGTTAAAGGATCAATGTGATTATCTTGGAATCCCTGTGAAAATATTCGATCGGAACTTATTTGGAGTATTGGATCGTACTGCTAAAGATAATCCCTGCTATCTATGCGCCAAAATGAGACGTGGTGCACTCTACTCAATAGCACAGGAGCTTGGTTGTAATAAGCTGGCTCTTGGGCATCACTTTGATGATGTGATTGAAACTGTTTTATTGAATATTCTCTATTCCGGTAGATTTCAGACTATGATGCCTAAACTAAAGTCAAAAAACTTTCCAGGACTTGAATTGATTCGTCCTCTTTACAATATCAGGGAAGAAGATATTTTTGCCTTTTCTGGTAGAAGTGGACTTTCTCCAATGAATTGCGGATGTGTTGTAGCTGCGAAAAAGACCTCTTCCAAACGGCGTGAAATAAAAGAATTAATTAAAACATTTGGAACAAGTGTTCATAGTGTGGAAAAATCTATCTTTAACAGTACTAAAAATGTTTTTCTTGATGCTGTAATTGGATGGAGGGATGGAGATGAACAGAGTAGTTTTCTGGATAGTTATGATGAAGATTGATTGATTCTCCTTGTAATCTTAACATCCTTCTGTCTTAGTTTGAGTTCCCCGGAATATCTTAAAACTGAAATATAGTTAGTATAAAAAAATTGAGCTTGACATATGCAAGTGCAAAGGCGAAAATAAAGTAGTCGGCATTGCCGGGTATAAATCTTGATAGGACAATTCAACGATATCGTACTATCAATCAACCAAAGGCTGGTCGGAAGCAAGCTTGCCTGGTCGGAAGCAAGCTTCCTGCTCGCCTATGCAACCAAAGGAGAACCAAAATGGCAAACGTCAGTGATCTACTCAATACTAAGAAAGGTGCAAGCAAATTAACTGTAGCAGCAACCGATACTGTGCTGGACGCTTTGAAAGTAATGACCGATTCTAAAGTCGGTGCTGTTCTCGTTATAGAGAACAAAAAAATAGTTGGCATCTTCACTGAGCGCGATTACCTGAAAAAAGGTGAACTAGTAGATAAATGTGCAAAAACAACTATGGTAAAGGATTTGATGACCAAAGACATGTACACAGTTAGGATGGACACAACAGTCGAGCAAAGTATGGCGTTGATGGATGAACATCATTTTCGTCACTTGCCTGTTGTAGAAGATGGTCAAATGCTTGGTATTCTGTCAATTCGGGATGTTTTGACTGCAGTGCTCCAAAACAAGGTTAGGGAGATCATGGGACTCGAAAATTATATGACTGCCTCCAACTTTTTGGGTTAGAGCAGACATACCTGGTATAATATTTGGTTAGACATTGATGGATCGTAATCATATGGCAGCAATTTTTCTGATAATGAGGAAAATTGCTTCCACTATGTACTATGACTTTTTAGATGAGGTTCTACTCTGATAGCAATTCTCACGTGCTATTGGCTCAGATTGACATGTTCTTTGATCCGTATTTTTTGCCTGAAGTATTACTTATTTTTTTTCCTGGCTTGGTTCTATGTTTCCCAGGGGATGATTTACTGTATTTGTACCTATATGCAATGGTAATTTATCTAAAAGTATCGAACATATATTTTTATTCCTGTAAAAAGATATGGGCAAAAACACGGGCATCTTTTAGTACATTGTCTATTACACAATATTCATTAGGCTTATGAAGTGTATTATCCAGGGTACACCAGCAGACAGCAGGGATGTTAAGTTCCCGGAACCATGCAGCTTCTGCAAAAATATAACTTATATCAACTGTAACACCAAATTGGGATTCTATTTTATTACAGAAAACTCTCATACTTTTTTTACATCCTCAATGTCATATGAGGGGAGGATACGGCAGTCGAAATAGAAAGTGTCCTGACCTGGAATAGTTCCTATATTCTCAACATCAATCTCTTTTTAGTAAGCTCAAAAGTTGAGATGGGAGGGGAGTAAAGTTTTTCTTTGTTATTATAGGTTTTATAAAGCTGATCAAGTTTGACAATCAGAGCGGCTCCCGCTTTGTGAGCATTAATTCCATGTTCAGGTGTTGATCCCTGAGCTTTTTGAAGGGTTAATTCTTCTCATAATATCAATGTCTTCATTGCTATTTGTATAAGTGTTTTAGTTTTAGCATTACATACTCGCTGGAATATATTGTGGCAAAACTTGATCCTAATACATCTATTGCTGCTTCATGAGCTTCTTCTGATATTGAAGCAGTTGCATCCTCGACTATAACTACCTGGTAACCATTTTCCAGAGCTCCTGCAGCAGTACAAAAAACACATGTATTTGTGTGTACTCCAATAATAATGATAGTATTAATTTTTAACCTACGCAGAACTTTATCAAGTTTTCCATTAAAGAAACTATTATAACCCTTGTCCTTTATAGTGATTTCTTTTTCACCAGGTGTTAATTCATCGATAATCTGTGCTCCCCAGGTGTTTTCAATAAAAAATCCCCTTTCCGTAATATCAGGATATTTAGAATAAAGAAAGAGTGCATCACTATAATCATCTTTTACACTCAAATAACTGTATATAACTGGCCTCCCCTGATCTCGTGCAGTAAGGATTATATTTTTTATATTTGGAATTGTAGATTGTATATAGTTTAGAGGTAAATAATCCAAATAACCACCTTCTTTAACAACATCATTTTGCATATGTTGAATCAGAAGAGCAGAGTTTTCAAAATCAGGGAACTCGACTTTAATTTGAGATTTACCAGAACAGCCTGATAGAAATATTACTGCAATACTGATAAATGTGAGTAATCTTTTAATAAAAATATTTTCTATAAACTCCCATGGAAACATCATGGTAATTATATCCTTAATATAAAAATAAATAAAGTAATATATAGCTTTAAGAAGTGCTGCATGGACAGGTGTGGATGTAGGTTGTTTTTATCCCAAAGAATCAAACAGTTCCGTAATATCTACTTGAAACCCCTCAAGCACAACAGACTCCGCAATAGTATTCTTATCTTTCCGCCAGTTAGCCGGAGGAACCAGTGTCCCATCATCATATTTGCCTGAATCTTTTCCTTCACTTTGCAAATGAAAAATCTGTATGTATTTATTACCCGGGTCTACAACCCAGTATTCCTTAACTCCATGTTTTTCGTATAGCTGAAATTTTTCATTGAGGTCTTTTTTGGAAGTAGAAGGAGAAAGAATTTCAATAATTAAATCGGGAGCTCCCAGACAGCCCTTTTCAACTATTTTTGAAGGAGCGCATATGACAGAAATATCTGGTTGGACTATTGTATCAATCTCATCCTCATTTATAATTGGAAAGGTTGGAAGTATAACGTCAAGGGGTGCTGAAAATGCTTCGCAGGGACTATTTTGTAAGAATATGCCAATTAGAGTTGATAATTTGAATGATATTCTTTGATGCCAGCTCGATGGTGCTGCACACATATCATAGGCAATACCGTCAATTAATTCCCATCGTTCATCTTCTGGCCAGGAGCTATAATCTTTATATGTAAATTTGTGATCAGATTTTCCTTTGGGCAATCCCATATCTTTCATCCCTCCATAATAAACAATAATTACTGAAAAAGAAAGTATTTTAGATTTCCTTTCTTTTATAATGGAGTATGGGTGTAAAGTGATTTTTACTTCAGAGTTTTGGAGTTTTTTGTAGAAAATTGTTAATTTTTAAACCATTCTTCTTTTAATATACCATAACTGATGGAATCATAATACTTATCATTTACAATACGGGCTTTTCGATATACTGCTTCCTTCATATATCCTAATTTCTCTGCCAGTGCTATCAATCGTTTATTACCAGACCATGTTGTCATTCCAAGGCGGACTATTTCAGGATAAGTTTCAAAAATTTCAGTTGTCCAAAGGGATAATGCCTGAAAGCCTATTCCCATACCCCAATATTTTTTATTAAATATAACGATTCCAATTTCCATCCAATTAGTTTCTTCGGATTTCCAGTACCAATTTACTGTTCCAATAATTTTATCAGTATTTTTATTGGCAATTATCTTTTTTTGATCCAGAACATCAATTCCCCCTGCAAGTAGATGCCTTTTTAACCCTGCTACATATTCCACCAGCTCATCTCTGGTTTGCTTTCTAAGATAGGGAGCATTGAATTTATTATGTTCCAGTTCTGGTAAATTGAGTTGAAAGAAATCATCAAGATCCTCCAGTTTAAGATACCGGATGTAAACGGGTATGTCTGGTTCTGCATTTGTTTCAATAATCATTAGTAATGAGTATAACAGAATCTCGGTATTTATTAACTATTAAGAGTAGTTTTTGTGGCAATTATGTAATTCCTAAGTTGCTTTTTTTAGCCCAAAGATACAAAAAGTTCCTTAACATCCACTGTGAAACCCTCGAGTACTACAGATTCAGCAATTGTTTTTTTGTCTTCCCGCCAATTAGCAGGAGGAACCAGAGTTCCTTCATCATATTTCTCTGTATCCTTTCCTTCTCTTTGCAAATGAAAAACCTGGATGTATTTATTCCCAGGATCAACAATCCAATATTCATTAACTCCATGTTTTTCATAGAGCTGGAACTTTTCATTTAGGTCTTTTTTTGAAGTAGAGGGAGAGAGAATTTCAACAATTAAATCGGGAGCTCCAAGACATCCCTTTTCGATTATTTTAGATGGATCACAAATAACTGAGATATCCGGTTGAACAATTGTATCAATCTCATTCTCATTCTTAATAGGAAATATAGGTAGTAAAACATCAAAAGGTGCTGAAAAAGTTTTGCAGTTATGCTTTTTTAAGAATAATTTTATTTGAAAATATAGTTCTCCTGATATTTCCTGATGTCTGCTTGTAGGTGCTGTACTCATATTATAAGCCGTTCCATCAATTAATTCCCATCGTTCATCCTCGGGCCAGGTACTATACTCTTTATAAGTGAATTTGTGATCAGTTTTTTCTTTTTCTAATCCCATGTCTTTCATTCCTCCAGTATATCTATAAAATAACGAATAGAAAGGGTTTTAGAGTTCATTCCTGTTATTATGTAGTATGGGAGAAAAACACTTTTTACTTCAAAATTCGTAAAATTTTTCTTTTTCCCTACAGTCTAAACCCCTTCAGCCTTCTTACCTAAATCTTCCCCTTTTCCAAAAAACTATAATAAGCATTGTCTGTAAAAATGATATGTTCCAGAAGTTCTATTCCCAAAATTTTACCTGCGTTTTTAATTCGCCTGGTAATCTCAATATCCTCCTGGCTTGGTTCTATGTTTCCCGATGGATGGTTATGCGCTATTAAGGTGGGTGATAATCTTTCCCATAGGGATATGTGCTGCATCAGTGTACCACTGAATATTTATGCTATAATTGGTGCAGATTGAAATATGATTTAGATAGACTTAATTTTTTAGTACTTGATTTTGTAATAATCTAGAATAAAATAGAAAGGAATAATAATCAGGATAAAATTCCAAGTATTTGAATGATGAAGATTGCGAAATATAATATTGCCATCTTAGCAACTATATTATAGAGGAGGTTCCTATGATAAAAAAATCACCTGAGCTTATAGCAATTGCACAACGTTGGGTTTTGGCTTTTCAAGAAAAGGATCGTGGGGCAATTGAGAATATCTTCTCATCATCTGAATACCTTAGATATATAGGGTCAGATAAAAATGAAATATGGTCTGGTAGTATCGTTCGTAACGCATATGCTGATCATATTGACGAAATACCGGATTTTAAATATGAACAGCATGAGTTGGAAGCATTTGAGTCAGGCCAAACTGGGTGGGCAGCGTTGACAGGCAAACTTTTATTCGATGGAGTAAGAGAAGATGCTTACATCAGGATTTCATGGGTATTTGTACTTGAAGGGGGAGTATGGAAAATCATTCAAACACATGTATCATCACCAAAATCAAATATGGAATTAATTGGCACTGAACACACAGCATTTGATAAACTTATAGCATCAGTTAAAAAAGAATCTGATCAACTAAATATTGAAGGAACTACAACAATTGTATTTACTGATATTGTTAATTCAACAATACTTACTAATGTTGTAGGTGATCGTATATGGTCAGAAACAATTAATTGGCATGATAAAATTGTTTCACAAGCTATCTCAGAGCACGGTGGGAATTTAGTTAAAACACTCGGAGATGGTACAATGTCATCTTTTTCATCGGCACGAGGAGCGTTAATGGCAGCGAGTTCCATTCAGGAAACAATCAGTAAATCAACACGGGAACCTAAAATTGAAGTTCGTATCGGTATTCACACTGGTGATGTTATTAAAACCAAAGGAGATTTTCTTGGGACTGTGGTTAATAAGGCAGCTCGAATTGCCTCTGCTGCAGAACCTTGCCAAATCTTCGTATCAGATGCTACTAAGGCCATGGTTGGAAACAGCAGTGATTTCTGTTTTGGAAATGTAATGATAGTAACACTAAAGGGTCTCGAAGGTGGTCAGTCAATTTATAGTCTGGAATGGAAGAGTCCATAGATTCCGATAAATGGAAAATGAACTGTATTATTAATCAATAACCAGTATAAATAAGAGAACTCGTTGACGGAGATATCCACTAATCAAGTTGTCTTCTTGCTAAGTGAAAAACTTTAATTTCCCCTGCTCCCAAAAGCATAGTTATACGTAACAATAGCTTTAAGGAGTGCTGTATGGACAGGTGTGGATGTTACCCCAAAGACTCAAACAACTCCTTAACATCCACCTGAAACCCCTTCAGCCTTCTTTCTTATATCTTCCCCTCCTCCAAAAAACTATAGTAAGCATTGCCTGTAAAAATAATATGATCCAGAAGTTCTATTCCCAGTATTTTACCTGCATTTTTAATTCTTTTTGTAATCTCAATATCCTCCTGGCTTGGTTCTATGTTTCCGGAGGGGTGATTGTGAGCTATCAGGACTGCAGCAGCCCGGTCTTTTAATGGATCAGAAAAAATCTCTCTTGGGTGAACCAGGGTTCGGTTTACCAGGCCCATGGAAACAACTCTTGCCTGTATTACTTCATGTGCACCATTAAGGGAGAGGCATAGAAAATGTTCCTGTTTCCGGTCAGAATAATGACTAATATAGGGGAGTGCATCTGCAGGTGCTGTTATTTTCTTTTTATCCGGGCATAATATTCTTCTTGAAAGTTCCAGTGAAGCTGTAATTAAAGAAGATTTTGCTTTACCCAGACCTGAAATTGATAATAAATCTTTGATTCTTGTTTTATAATTATTTTCATCTAAAATTTTTAATACTTCTTCTGCAAGGGCAGTAACATTTTTACCTTTTATACCGGTGCCCAGTAATATTGCTAATAGCTCCTTGTCAGTTAGATGACCCGCTCCATAGAGCATTAATTTTTCTCTTGGTTTTAATTCTGATATTTTTTTTAATTCCATAATCAGTAGTATGGGGGAAAATAGAATTTTACTTTTATTTTCTTGAAATAGATCGTGCAGGAATTGATAATTTCATAGATTAGAGGAGTAAAAATGAATCTATTTGCTTCTATTTTCTTTTTATTGCCAATTCTAATTTTTATTAATTATGAGTTCAGTATTTTCCAGTAGTAATAAATACCTATTTCATAAAATCAAGCAAAACATAGTTCAGAATACCGCCGGCTTTCCAGTATTCAAGTTCCAGTTTTGTATCAATACGAACTTTGACAGGAAATGATTTAGTACTACCATCTGGAAGTGTAACATCCATAGTAAGTTCACATGATGGTTGAATATTATTTAAGCCCTTCAGTGAAAAGGTTTCATTCCCTTTAATTCCAAGGGTATCAATGGAGTTACCATCAGTAAATTCTAATGGAAGAATACCCATTCCAAGTAAGTTTGATCTGTGTATACGTTCGTAACTTTCCGCTACTTCCATCTCCTCACCCTGCAGGGAAGGACCTTTTGCCGCCCAGTCTCTGGAAGATCCTGTTCCGTATTCTTTGCCGGCAAATACAATTAATGGTAAACCATTCCAGCTGGTTGCAGCATCATAAATTGCTGTCGTGTTATCTTTGCTGTCCAGAGTATAACCGCCTTCAATTCCGGGGATCATCCTGTTTTTTATACGGATATTTGCAAATGTGCCTCTCATCATTACTTC
>DAOWEB010000283.1 GCA_030638735.1 Spirochaetaceae bacterium | reverse complement strand
TTGATGATTTCTGAAAATTACAGCGGAAAGGGAGATCCTAATAATGCAGATTGGGTATCATATACCATTGATGACAGTGATATAGATGATTCATGGAAAACAATAACTTTTGATTTAAAAGATTTCAGCGGTACAGGTTATATGGCATTTAGATATACTTCAAATGGTACCGGTGGAGGCGATGGAGCACGCCTTGGTGTGGATAATGTATCCCTCTTTTCCAATGCAGAGAATGCCTATGTTGCTTTCCATTATATATCAGCAGGTACTGATGGTGGTGATGGTCGTAAGTGGATAGTAGATAACTTTGAGTTCCGTGCCAAACGACATTCTTTCTTTTCTGAGAAATTTGATGTTGAGTCCCTGGATGAAGCTGATTTTATGTTGTACAGCGTAGCAAGTAACAAAGACTGGACTCTTGAAGAACGTGCTGATCAGAAAGGTGTTTTTATGAACGGCTATGGAGCTGATGAAGCAAGTGAAGACTGGCTCATTTCTCCTGAAATTAGTGTAGAAAAAGAAGATTTAGTTGAGATTATATTTGATATGTATAGAAAATATGACGGTCCTTCCCTTGAGTTATTAATTTCAGAAAATTACAGTGGAAAGGGAGACCCTAATAAAGCAGATTGGTTATCATATCCTATTGATCACAGTGATATAGATGATTCATGGAAGAGTGTAGTTGTTGATCTTCCCGGACCAGGATTTAGCGGTTCCGGTTATATGGCATTTAGATACACTTCAACTGGTACAGGCCCTGGAGATGGTGGACGCCTGGGTGTCGATAATGTAAGAGTTGTACGTACACCTGGAAGGGGAGTAACAGAAGCTGATCTTACAATTAAGGTTGAACTGCCGGAACAAAAACCTATAGAAACTGAAAAGCTTGCTGAAGTCGAAAAGAAAGAGGGTTCAGCAGCCATATTACCTGAGAGCACTAAAGAAACAGGTGCCTGGGATATAGGTGTAAATGGTCTAAGTCAGGAAGATGAGTCTCAGTATTTTGCCAAGTATGTCATTCCTGCTCCCCAGGACGAAGCCAATCTTATTTATTCATTTTCCGGAAAAGCTTCTACTGAAGGCTGGAAGGGATTTGGTGTTCATATTCTTGCCTCAGATTCTAAAACAGCTGAAGGTTATGGGTATGGAAAATCTTATTTAATTTGGGTTACAAAAGATCCTGAGCATACTAACAGCAATAGTACTTTTGTTCAGTTGTATAAATCTTTTAGTGATTCAAGAATGGAGCAGCTGGTAAGTAAGGCAATTGTTGGTGATATTGGTGATACAGTAGATGTCAAAGTACTTGTTAATCATGTTCTAAACACCATTGTTGTATTTGCAAATGGAAAACCTGTATTTACTTTTACTGATAAAAACATGATCCAAAGTGGAAATGAAATTGTAATTAGAGCACTGGATAAAGCTGTTTTTACAGATGGAGGAGTTTTTCCTTTAAAATAAATAAAGTATATAGCATTACATTTTAATTTTAAGGGAGGTTCCTGTTTCAGGAATCTCCCTTTTCTATTGAATTAATACTCATAAATTTATAGAGTGTGCTCCTGGGAGTTTAGTTTATGAATATTCAAATTATTGGAACAAAAAAAAGTAATAATACTAAAAAAGCCATACGCTTTTTTAAAGAAAGAAATATAAAATTCCACTTTATGGATCTTAATGAGAGAAAAATATCTGAAGGGGAACTTTCAAATATTCTGGCCAGGATTTCTGCGGATGATTTATTAGATACAGATAGCCAAACATACAAAAAGCGGGGATTTGCCTATATGGAATATGATCCGGTAGAAGAAATTTTAGAAGATAACAGCTTAATGAGAACTCCCGTAGTTCGAAATGGAAAAGAAGTTGCTGTAGGAAACGCCATAGAGGTTTGGAAACAGTGGCTGGAGTAAGATATGCTGTATTGGGAAGTGGATCCAGTGCTAATGCCTATATTTTTGAGAAAGATGATTTTTCATTTATAATAGATAATGGTTTTTCACTTAAGGAATTAACCCGAAGAGCCGGTTTAGCCGGTTTTGATTTATCAAAAGTTAACTTCATACTGCTAACTCATACACACAGTGATCACTTTAAAGGTGTAGGAACATTATCAAGAAAATACAAAATCCCGGTAGTTGTGCATCATTATCTGCCGGATGAAGATTTTAATAAGATGAAACCCTTTAGCCGGATGGATGTTGTTCCTGGAAAAAAATACAATTTTAATTCATTGAGTTTTACACCATTTTCGACATCCCACGATGCCTGTTGTCCTTTAGGATACTATTTTTCTTTTGGAGAAGAAACATTTATGCTGCTGACAGATACTGGTACTGTAAGTGATGAGATGCGCAGTCTGGCAGCTAAAACAAAGACGCTTTTTCTGGAAGCAAACTATTCTGAAGAACTTCTGATGACTGGACCGTATCCTGGTTTCCTTAAAAACAGGATTAGTTCAAATCAGGGGCATCTTTCCAATGATGATGCTATTGAATTTCTTAACTCAATGAAGGATAGTACACCGGAGATGGTTTATTTGTGTCATCTTTCAGATTCCAATAATTCTCCTGAATCTATAAAAGAAACCATGGAGCTGAAGTTGAAGTGGATTGGAAATATTAAAATATGCAATAAAGGTGAAATTTATGAAAGCAGTTGATAATGTACATATAAAAGAGATAGCTCCTCTTATTTCTCCCATGGAGTTGAAAAAGGAGTTTACAGCAGACAGTAAAATTTATAACTATATAATTAAAAGCAGAAAAATAATTACAGAGATACTTGAACGTAAAGATGAGAGACTTCTTGCTATAGTTGGGCCCTGTTCAATCCATGATACTGTTGCCGGTCTTGAATATGCAGCAAAACTAAAGGACTTATCCAGAAAAATTGATGATGTAATATATCCGGTTATGCGTGTTTATTTTGAAAAGCCCAGAACTACAATCGGCTGGAGAGGATTAATAATGGATCCTGATATGGATGACAGCTATGATATTCATAAAGGGCTGCATCTCTCCAGAGAATTTTTATTAAAGATTGCTCAAATGGAACTGCCCACTGGAACAGAGATGTTGGATCCTATTATTCCTCAGTATATTTCTGATCTTATCTCCTGGGCTGCTGTTGGTGCAAGAACATCAGAAAGTCAAACTCATCGCAGTCTTGCAAGTGGTATGTCTATACCTGTTGGATTTAAAAATGGAACTGGTGGAAATCTGGACCTGGCAGTAAATGCAATTAACACAGCTATGCATCCATCCTCATTTATAGGAATTGATCAACAGGGAAATACCTGTATTTTAAGAACAGAAGGAAACAGATCCTGCCACTTGATATTAAGAGGTGGTACTTCCGGTCCTAATTACTATGAAGAGGATGTGGAAGAAGCTGTAGCATTGATGGAGAAATCTGATATTGAAAATTCTTCTGTAATTATTGACTGCAGCCATGCAAATTCCGGGAAAAAATTTACACGGCAGAAAAGAGTTTTCCATTCTGTTCTCGATCAGGTTCTTTATGGTCAGAAGAATATTGCAGGTATTATGATGGAAAGTAATCTATTTGAAGGAAATCAGAAATTTACTGGTTGTTTTGCTGATTTAATACATGGAGTTTCTATAACTGATTCCTGTATAGGCTGGGATGAAACGGAAAGTCTTCTTTTGTCTGCAGCAGAGGATCTTAGAGTGTATAGGAAATCTAGATAATTTGCAGTGGTAGAGACGTTGCATTTTATGTCTGTATACAGAAAATCGGAATGAATCCCTTGGTAGAGACGTTGCATGCAACGTCTGTACACAGGGAATCAAAATGAATTTCGTGGTAGAGACGTAGCATATTATACATAGAATCATAATGAATTCCGTGGTAGAGACGTAGCATGCTACGTCTGTACACAGGGAGACAGGATCTTTCCATGGGAGAGGAGACAGAATATGAAAAAGGTAGTTATTTTATTGGCGGAAGGATTTGAAGAAGTTGAAGCTGTCACACCTATAGATATCCTTCGCCGGGGTGGTATTGAAGTAGTTATTGCAGGTGTCGGAGACACTAAAATAACCGGTTCCCATGGCATTATTATTGAGTGCGATACTACTATTGATCAAATAGATGCAGATAATTATGACGGTGTTGTAATTCCCGGAGGAATGCCGGGAGCCACTAATATATCAAAATCAGAAGATGCAAATAAATTTATAAAAAGTATATATCAGAATAAAAAATTGGTAGCTGCCATTTGTGCTTCCCCTGCAATTGTCCTTTCTCCTTTACATATTCTTGATGGAAAAAAATCTACAGGATATCCAGGCTTTGAAAATAAGTTCAGCGAATTTGTAGAACTGAAAACAGATAAAGTTATAGTTGATGGTAATATTATAACCAGCAGAGGCCCTGGAACTGCCGCAGATTTTTCATTTGCTGTATTGAAGTATCTGGAAGGAAAAGAAACAGCCGAAACAGTTGCACGAAGCATGTTGTTTATTTCGTAAAATAATTATAGGATTCCCCTTTTTAAGGGGAATCCCAATTAACAATATAGAAAATTAAGAAATCTTTGCAACAATATCAGCCAATGCCGGATTCTTTTTAATATCACGTTTTAATCCATCAGCCCTTACAGCATTAACATAATCCTTACTCTGGAAAGAATATGTAAACTTTGTATGTACATCATAAGTTCCTTCAACAAGTGCTACAGCATCTTCTGTCATTACAAGTTCTTCATCTGTAGGTATAACAAGTACTCTTGTTTTAGAACCTTCTCCTGTAATATCTGTTTCAGCATTTCTTGTTCGTGAGTTCATACTTTTTTCAGGATCAGTAACTATTCCAATGTTATCCAAACCTTCCAAAACTTTTGTTCGTATAAGAGGTGCCATTTCTCCAACACCGGCAGTAAAAACAAGTGCATCTACTCTGCCAAGGGCTGCTGCATATGAACCAATATATTTCTTAAGTCGGTATACTTCCATATCCATGGCAAGCTCTGCTCTGTGATCACCTTCTGCTGCAGCTTTCTGAATATCTCTTCTATCAATATACTGGCCTGATATACCAAGGATACCGCTTTTTTTATTTAATGCCTTTTCAATTTCTCCTGCACTTAGTTCAGTTTTATTCATTAAATAAAATACAATTGCAGGATCAAAGTCTCCGCTTCTTGTTCCCATTATAAGACCTTCGAGAGGAGTTAAACCCATAGAAGTATCAACAGAAACACCATTTTTTACTGCACATATACTTGCACCATTACCAATATGACAAATAATAACGTTCATTTCTGATGGGTTTTTACCAAGTAGAACAGCAGCTCTTTTGGATACATACAGAAAGGAAGTACCATGATAACCGTATCGTCTTACATTGTAGTTTTCGTACCATTCGTAGGGCAGGGCGTATAAATAGGCTTTTTCCGGCATAGTCTGATGCCATGCTGTATCCATAATAGCACATTGAGGTACGCCTGGAAGAACTGCCATAGCTGCTTCAATACCCTGAATGTTTGCAGGATTGTGCAGGGGAGCCAGGTCTGAAACTTCTTTGAACGTTGCCAGAGCTTCTTCATTAATAATTAAAGATTTATTAAATTTTTCTCCACCTTGAACAACTCTGTGCCCTACAGCTTTAATTTCACTCATATCCTTTATAGCACCAACAGTTGGATCCAGAATGGTTTCCATTATCAGCTGAATTGCTTCTGTATGATTTGCACAAGCATGATTTTTTGTAAAGGTTTCTTCACCTGTTCTGTTATGCTCTATTGCAGAATCATGTCCAACTCTTTCAACCAGTCCGCTTGCAAGGACCTCTTTTTTTTGCCAATTGTATACCTGATATTTTACGGATGAACTTCCGCAGTTAAGTGTTAAAATTGTCATTATTACTCCCTTATTTCCTTACTCATCTTAAGTTAAAAGATGATTATTAACCCATTTTTACAGGAAGTAAAGGATAAAATTAGTAAATATAAGGAAAATTTTGGGAAATTTACATTTTTATCAATATTTCTAAAAGTAGAATTGTAAAATTTACACTAATACTAATTATGCAGGTAAAAATAGTTGTTATATTTTTTATTATACTCATTTTTAACCGAAATTTTTCAGATGCTCTGGAAATAGATAGTAAGCTTGAGAATAATTTTTTTATTACACGGGCCATATACAAAAAAGCAGAATATTCTTTTTGTTTTATCAATGGTTTAGATATTAAAAATACTGAACCAATAGTAGATTTTTCTTTTGAAAATAATTTTATCAGGGCAGGAAGGATAAAAAGACTGGGAGTTTGGAAAGAACTGTTTAGTCCTATGGGAGTTAGTGCAAATTCAGATCTTTTTAATGAATCTACTGGTTTTGTTAGTAATTATCTGTTTAATAAGGGGGGATTGTATGGTTTATCACTTGAAATGGAAGAGGGCATAGGAATTAGTCTCCTTTTTCCGGATAATTTATGGTTTGGAGTAAAATATACCAGAGATTTAGATCCATTTCTAATTACAGCATTTACATCAGCTTCAGTTTATTCCAACAGCCCTGCTGAAGAGTGGACAAGCACTTATTCAGTTATTCCAAATACAACTCCCATACATTTAGGTTTACATTCGATTTTTCAATTACCTAACTTTACACTGGATTATTTAGGGACACTTTCCGGAAGCAGTATGTATAAAGTGGGATCTTATAATCGTTTGTTTTTTGAATTATTTGGAAAATCTGTTAGCCTGAAAGGATTTGGAGGAATTATCAGTCCATATTATATTAATACTGATTTGAAATTATCAGACACTAAATATTTGCTAAGTTTATACCTTTGGTTAAGATTATTTAAAAACTGGGAACTTGTTTTTAAAACTGAATATAAAGAGGATCATAATCCTGTTCTGCCTGCTGCATACATTCCAACATTCGGATCTTCCTCAGCTAAATTGATATATGATAACTCCTTCTTTATTTTTAGTACGGAACTAGGACAGGAATTTGATTTTGATATTTATGGTAATGAAAGCCTGGAAAATAATATTAATGGGAAACTTGGAGTATCTGCTAAATACTCAGCCTTTTTCTATTATGATTATACTTTTGATTTTGATAAAATTATTAAACGTAAATTTGAAATTCAATTAAAAGTAAAATTTAAACATACAGATTTGGAGTTTGTACTTAAACACAGTGAAGAGATTTATAAAACTGCAAATGAAAAAACTTTAAGATTTAGGGTTGATCAGAAACTTGGAACAGGGGACTTGTTTTTCAAAATTGAGATTGGAAGTGAATGGGATCTTGAAGGATTATCAATAGGTTTTTCGACTGTTTGTTTGGAAGAAAAATAATTTCAAGTTTTTTCCCTGGGCGCCTCCCGGCTTCGCCGGGACCGGGCTATCCGCTTGTACTCCTCCCGGACTTGTTTAGAGGGATTACATTTTGTTTTGATGGGTAGAGACGTTGCATGCAACATCTCTACAACAACATACAATCACGGTGTGGGGTACCGCTTCTATCCCTGGCGCGGGGTTACCAATAAAAACAGTTATTTCCCTATTATTCCAATAACAATACACTGGAGAACAGTTTGTTATCCAGAGAGGATAACCTCTGCTAATTTTCTATTCCTTCTCTATACTTCCAAAGAGCTATTGAATTCCATCAAAATAGTACTTGAAACTGACTCCAAAAGGATCAGCTAAACTAACCATTCGCCTGTTGACAAGAATACCGGATTTTTTATCCTAATTCTTCCAAAGCTTCCTTTGCATCTTCATTCCCATAACCTTGAGCTAAGAGGTAATATTCTTTTGCCTTTTTTAGTATATACCTGTCCAATACTATATTCATTATTACCTTTTAAAAACTCATTATTTGTTTCGTCATTTGATTTTAATAATAACTCAACTGTAGTTTGATATTGTCCCAAATACTGATAAGTTACACCAAGATTACCTAAGATCCCTGGATCATTTCCATTTATCTTCCTTACTTTTTAATAATATTCCCTGGCATTATCATATTCGTCTAAATCGTGATATGTTATACCTCTATATTATAAAATATATATGTATTTTCATCTATACGCTCTTGTCAAGCTTTATGTTATACTTTTTACATGCCATGGAAATTAATGCAAGATGTAGTTATTTATAAAAGCATTCAAAATGATAGTCTATCAGCCCTAACAAGGAAATATAAATGATCAGTAAAATTCCTTTACCCACAGACAACCTTTATAAATTTATAGCACTATTTGGACTGATGATTTTTCTCACTACATTAGTAATGTTCTTTACAAGGCACCAGTACTACAATGAATCAGCCTTTAATCGGTATAAAGAAATAAGTAACTTAAAAATTATTGAAGATAGAACAGAGAAAGAGGAGATTGAATTATTCATTCTCACAGAACAACAACAGATAGAAGAGACTGATGAAGACCTGGAAGTTGATATATATATTATTACTGCGGTTATTGGTATTTTTCTTATTTTTGTTGGTTTCTTCTTGTGGTATTTACGGGTACAAAAATATCAGGATCTTTTATTGATTCTCCGTGTTAGAAAAGCCAAGATAGAAAATAAATCTATAATTACAAATGCTAATTGCAGGACTAAAAGCCACAACTTTCGGGTGGAACAATGTCTGCTGTTTTTTTGGCTTCAGATTCTAAGGCTGAAGAACATTGCCGGCTTTGTTACGTCCGGAAGCCTGGGTAATTGTAAACCAGTTTCTTAAGTGCTTAATTCCCCTGCAGGTTTACTTCCATAACTGCCAGGTCAGTTCCAGCTATGTATTATTTACCGATATTTTTTTTGTAATGGCAATCAGTGTCCTTTTGTTATTAGTGCATAATAATGAGGAAAATCTAATAAAAACAAACTATTCTCTGTTGAATAAACTTTATCATAAAAATGTATTAGTTCTATAATATCTGAATATTCCATCTCTATAATAGCTAATAAATAATTCATCTCTATAATCGAAGCAAAATCTAACTTCTCATGTTGCATGATAGAAATATCAAGAAAATATGTAGAAAGATTATATAAAATATTCAGATAATCCATTGAAGGGTTAAAATAATAATACAGCGTAATAAAATCAGCTTTTGTAGCACCTTCATTTATCCAAACCATATTTTGAAAAAAGAAATCTCTAAATATTTCAGGATGCTCAAAGGTTGAATCAAAATATTCTTCAATTAGTACAAATTTATCATTCAATTCAAGCATGTAATCCAGTTTCCAGGACATTGATTCTTTGTTTGGTGGTTTTTTCCCGATATCCATACAGGCAACATAAATATTGATAAATGTTTGATATAAACTCTTTATTTGTTCTTTTTCTGTTTTACTTTTTAAATTAATATGAGGATTCACTATTTCTGCATATGGTTCTAAATCCACAGAAAGTGGTTTCCATACAACCATTCTCTGTGTAGAACTGTTATTAGGAATAAAAACTGTTCCAGGTTTTATTTTCAAACGAAGCCCAAAATTACTTTCATTAGAAATACTTAGTTCCATTTTTTCTGTTGTACCCGAGCCGTTAAGAGTATACTTTATAAGTGAATTCTCAACTGCAACATCAAATTTTATTCCTTTTCCATCAAGGACAATCCCTGCTTTGAAATTTTCGAGGGACTCAAAAATTTGAAAATAAATGCCAACTTCATTTTCTTCGCCGACATTAAAATAGATATCTGTTCTATCTGATAAAGGAATAGTTGTTTCGATACTGGCACCATCTGTACTTATTGTTTGAGCAAAAATTTGAGTGAATAAGAAAAAGAATAGAAGAAAATTGATAATTATTTTCATTTTGTTACTCCTTTACAAAATATTTTATATTCAGTTTCGGAAAATAGTATCCATTTTATATTTAAGTTATCAAACTACCTAACGGTACACCCCACAGCCAAACTCTTCCATCCTCTGCACAAAATCAACGGCTTTCCCTATCCAGCAGCTATAAGTTCCAAATTTAATTCTGTAGACTGAATCTGATGATGAGTAAATATTTATTACCGAGTTCTTTTCATCTACCAGATATTCCAAGATAATTTCCGGGCTGTAAAATGTATCTACTTTGCTTATTTCAAGCAGAGTTATCTCACATAATTCCATTTTAAGGAGTTGTGATCCGGAAAAGCCAGATAATGTGAACTCAACTCTCTTTTCTGTGTAATCAAGTAAGATTTCTTTAATTTCTACATCCCTGAGGCCATGCTTCTGGATGTACTGCAGGTCAACTTTCTTTTTCAACTTTTTGTTCCATTTTTTGATTTTATTATCTTACTTTTGTATCCATGGCCAG
>DAOWEB010000371.1 GCA_030638735.1 Spirochaetaceae bacterium | reverse complement strand
GGGACGGAGGTAATGGTGGGAGTGGTGGAGATATACTCCTGTTCGCTGCTGATCCTGGTATTTTTACTTATCTAAATCCAATATCAGCCGGAGGAAATGGTGGAATAGCAGGACGGTCCGGAAAAAGCTATGATAATATTAAAAGTAGACTTTACAGGGGAGATCGAGGTAAAACAGGAAGAGATGGGTGGGATGGTGATATACAATTTACCATTCTTGAAAAGGGAGATATTGATACAATATTAAAAAGTATTAAAGAGGAAGGATTTGAGTTATCCAGGGTTATTTATTGAATAAATTTAAATTTCTTATAACTAAAGAATAAGTTATAAATTACTCATAAATTTTTAGAATCGGAATAATCAAAGTAAGAGAAGACTACATTAACTGAGCTTCTATTCCCATAATTTTTGGAGTCTTTGAAAAATACCCTCTTCGGATTTTTCAGGTATTCCATTAGATCTTACAAATTCAAAAAGTATCTCCAGGACAGCATCTTTTGTTTCCTGTTTTGTTATGGTTTCTGCCTTCTCAAAAAAGGTATCACTATCTTTAACCTGATCTTCAAATTCGGAAAGACAATTATCAAAATCATTAAAATTGAGTTCTTTTATTGTTTTATCAAGATTTTCCAACTCGTTCTCTTCAATATTACCATCGGAAACAATAATAGTTTCAATACATCCTGCTAAAAAAACTCTTTCGTCATAACTCATAAAACTGATATCTGTCATATTAGACCCCCATAGTATATTAATCTAAAGCATCTATTTAATGATCAAAACTATTACCTCCCTATACTTTAAATAATAAAAGAAGAATGGGGAAAAAGCAAATATTTAAAATAGTAGAATATAAGTAGGAAATTGTCAGGTTAATAATTCCTTAAATTTAATGAACAGCTTCTCATCTACTAATTGATGAGTGGTATATTTATGCAATATACTTGTAATAAATGTCTGATAAGGTATTCCCTCTTTTTCTGCTTCAAATTTAATTCTCTCCAGATCATTTTCATTTATCCGCAATGTTATTGCTTTTTTTAAATTAGCAGTATTTATTATTTCTTCCAGTTCATTTTTTTCTTTATTATTAAACTCAATAAATTCTTCAGAAACATTCTCAATATCAATTTCTTCCTTAGTTAATTTATATTTCATTTTCCAAAACCTCCATAAATTTTATTGAATTTTCTACTGGCATATACAGTTTTTAGGACAATATTCTTATTACAGTCAATTATAAATGGAACTGCATGTATATAATTGTTATAGGAAAGTATAAATATCTTCTGAGAAGGACAGGATTGATTCTTTAATATTGTAATATATCTTTTATTTAAAATTATCTGCTCAATTTCAACCAGATCTATATTTCGTTCTTCTTTTAATTTATTATATTTATCATTATCCCAAATGATCATAATAAAATAATAATTACAATTATTGCTGTTGTCAATACAATATCAACTTATTAAAATACTTACGGCATAATATTTTTTATTTTTCCAAATAAATCCAGATAAATTCAAGGCTCTCAATTTCTGCATTAATATCCACAATGTGTATTTTCCCATAATGATCAGTATCTGTTGTTCTAATAATATAGCTGTGTCCGGGAATTATATCCTCCGGCATAAGATACATATTGAAATCTTCTTCAGGAAAATCTGTATTTTCCATTAATGGAATTGGTCCAAGGTCTATTATTCCTGCAGTACCGGAAAATCCTGGAGCAAGATCTTCATTGTTCATTCCAAGGCCATTGGGCAGGTCGAATATGAAGTCGATTTCTATGGGGAGAAGAAATTCTTCTTCTATATTTACTGATACCAGTTCTCCCCTGCTTAGGCTGAATCCATGAAATGTTTTATCGAAGTCACCTATTATAATGCTTTCTAAGGGTTCTTCTGCTGTTATGGGGAGGGTTATGGAAATTAGTGCAAGTAATATTACAAAAGATTTCAAAGTTTATCCTTTAATAAATATTTGGTAAAAAATCAGCCCCTCGAAATAAGGGGCTGGAAATATTTTAAAAATTATCCATTCGAGCTATTAGATTGATAAAAAATGTTTGTCCATATTGATATGTCATAGCTCCAGTATAATCTCTTCCAGGTATATCAACATATCCATACTGGAGAAATCGTCCCTGCCTGACAACCGGATAGTAAGTTGTAAAGTTTGGATCTCCTGCATAGACATAACCATCTGTTACAGATGGAGTACTTCCAAGATAAGCACCATATCTGTATACATCATATGAAAAGAGATTAAGTGTTATATAACTTTCCGAAAAATTTGAAGTAAAATATGTATTTTGCATTGGACTATGCCATATACTCTCTGATGCCGATGCTGCTCTGGACTTTGAAGATCTTGATGTACCCAGACCTCCACTTTCCCCACTTCCTATTTGAGATGGGGCTGTACCTGAGAGTCCCCAGGCTCCCCAGTTATCTTCAATTCTATCCAATATACTTAAACCATTGGAACCCATACCTATTAATCCTCTACCACCGGCTGCAATATGTCTGGCTCTTACATCATAAGTTGTTACTGATCTGGTAAAAGCTGTTCCCGGAGTTACTATAATAGGATCTCCATAGATTTTATTATTAGTGCTATAGCTGGTATTATTAATAAGGTCCTCATCCAATAGGGTTACAGTATAGGTAGGCATTGTTCCCGCCATGTTAGTTTCTGCTAATATTCCACTGGAGAAATAAGTATTTTCAAGTAGTTGTTTAATATACAAGGCTTTAGCTGCATCTGTGCTGTCACTCTTATCATATACTACAGTAACATTTGATGAAAATCCCATAACATTCGTAGCACTGTATGGCCCATAACCTCCCGTATCTGCATTATAGGCTCGGGTAAAGAAATAAAGGACTTCACCTTTTGGTATGTATGCCTGTTTATATGTAGTCGAAGTTGTGTAACTTTCATATGTTACAGAATCTCCATTATTTGGGTCAGCATTGGGATCATCTGTTGAATAAACATAATATCGGGTTATATATGCTCCCGAATCTTCTGTTACCGGAGAATAATATATATTTGAATATCCTGTTGTATAATAACCTTTATAGGCATACTGAGGTTCAGGAACCTGAAGATAAATATAATCATATTTATATAAAGAGTTTCCAGCTTCATCATAAATGTAGGTATATGCGTATTTTCCTCCTGCATTTTTTGAGAATTGGTAATCTGATGTCATAATAGCAGAATATGATCTTGGTGCACTCCAGACTGTATTTCCACCTCCGGCACTGTTGTAATAATCACGGGTTGTAACTTTAAGATTTGAAACCTGAGTCAGATTATCAGTTATGTTAAAATTTAGTATATAGGATAAGGATGGAGTATAAGTTGCATTATTATTTACATAGAGTGTTCCAGTGGGAGCTACAGTGTCGAGAATTATACTGTCACTCTTGTAGCTGGTATAATTTCCAGCTTCATCGATAAGACGTATATAATCTGTTTTAGAACCATCACCAGTTGCTAAAGATCTTGTAATAATACGTGGGGATGCTACGGTTGTAGTTCCTGAAAAAGTATACCCCGTATCTGTCCACTCTCCGGCTACAGAATTCCAGTATTGTATTTTTACAGCATAAGTTTCACTCTCACTACCTACAATTCGAGCATATACAGTAGAACTGTTAGTATGAGAAAAATCCGTATCCTCACTATAAGGAGACTGATCCCGTAGTTCTATACTTGTTAAAGATGGTGTTGTTGTATCCACAGTTATTCTATGTGAATCAACAGAAGACCAGTTACCGGCATCATCTCTTTCTTTAACCTCAAGCTCGCAGGTTACATCACTTGAGATATAAGGTGTGTAACTGGTATTTGTTGTTGAAGTCCATGTTGACCATGTTGAACCATTATAAAGGCGGTACTCAAATTGACCATTCCCACCATTCCCTCCGGAATACCATGACCATGTAGGATAATTGTCCTTTGTTGCAGTTCTGTCAGAATGGATAGTATCCAGACCTTCACCAGTTAGTGTTGGTGCATATGGTAAAACTGTATCAACAATTATTGAATGACTTCCAGTTTTGTCAGTTAACCACTCAGAAACATCACTCATCCATTCCTGTATTTCTAAAATATGACTTCCATCTGATAATCCAGTAAATTGAGGGATTAAAGAAGGATTACCAGGATCTGCTGATAAAGGAGCTTCAACTATTATCCAACTACCACCATTGATTCTGTACTGATATCTGGTAGCTTCAGGGATCCCACCTAATCCAGAAACAGCATTCCATGTAATATAGTCCTTAATACGTAAGGATGGATAAATATCATCAATTGCAATTGATGGTGGAGTTTTGGCATCAGTATCAATTTCTATAGTCCAGGAACCTATGTCAGACCAATTTCCAGCTACATCTTTTTCTCTAACAGATAAAACATGGTTAACTCCTGGAGGAGTACCATCTAAACCAGAACCAGGCATATAGCTTGTTACAGTAGTATCACCTGACCAACCTGCAGAGTTTAAGTCCCATTGATATGTACCGTTTCCACCACCTCCGCTTGACCATATCCATGTAGGTCGTATACTTGGAGTTAACACAGGTCCGGATACACTTGGTGTACCTGGTTTTGTAACATCTCTTAAAATTGAAAGATAAGCTATTGATTCATTCCCTGCATTATCGCTTGCAGTAATACTCATTTGATAAGTTCCATCTGCAGTTGCACTTACAGTAGTAACATTAGCATTTTCAGATCCGAAAGTAAGTGAACCAGGACCAGTCGTTTTAGCCCACTGGATATTATCTGCTCCTGAAATTAACCCATCATTTAAAATATTACTAAAATCAATTGTAGGATTTGACTGAGCAATATTAGCTATATAATTATAATTAGTAATATTTATAACAGGAGCTATTGTATCTATAATAACAGTTTTAGATATTGGTGTGGAGGCATTGGAATAATTGCCAGCATTATCATAGGCACGAACAGAGAGAGTATAACTACCATCTGAAAGAACAGTATTCGGTGCATAAGATGTTGAACCTACATCAATTGAAGTTGAAAAACTATCAAAGCTAACTTTATAAGAATCTGCACCAGTAACTGCATTCCAGGTCCAGGTAGGCTGCCCTGTTGTTGTATATGAATTAGGATTAATGTAAGCAGTCTCAGTTACAGTTAAACTGGTAATATCTACAGGAGGAGTTTCATCCCATGTTAATGGAACTATATCATAAGAGCTATTCCCAACAGGATCTGTAACAGTAAGTTTAATATAATAGACACCTTCTGTAGTACCAATGACATAAGGTTCAGCAGAATTAAAACCATCATTAGTTGATCCGTCACCAGTATCATTATTAAAGTATATTGAACCAGGACCACTTACCTTTTCCCAGAAAAAGTTACTTATACCATTAGTGTCTATCCAGGCATAATAAACACCACTATCTTCAAGTTGGACCTCTGCACTTACAAGAATATTATTATGACTAAAACTAACTATCGGATCAATTCTATCCAGAATAACACTTTTACCAATTGAAGCAGAACTCTCATTTTCAAGATAATCCATTACTTTTACATAAACAGTATATGCATCATCACCAACAGGAAGCTCCCATTCATCAACAGAAGATACCCAGTCAACCCATTCTGCACCAGTAAAAATCGGAGAAGTTGAAATCATCATTTTCTCAATACCGGTATCAGTATCAGAAGCAGTAATATCTATACTTACATTTCTTTCTGTATTATTAGTGTAAGTATCTATACCTTCAGCATCACCATTTACCTCAATTGTTGGAGTTATAGGATTTACACCATCAAGAAATATTTTAACCTGTCCAACAGTCTCAGATTCATTTCCAGCTGAATCTAGAAATTTATAAAGAACAAATTTTGTTCCTGGAGAATTAGTTATATACCATATTTGTGAGGAATTGAAAGAAGACCAGTTAGCAGGTTCAAAAGTGTATCCACCATCAGTATCTCCCCAGAATTTCATTCCTACAACCTCATTATAATCGTCATCAATTCCAGAAAGATCTATCAGTATATAATTACGATTTGTAGCAATAACTCCATTTGCATAGGGTGCAATAAAAGATGTAACATTAGGACCTCCAGCATCATCATCAAAAGGTGTAAGAGTTATAGAACCATCCGGTGCAGTTGTATCTGTAGAATCTCCAGTGTCAAAAAGCCAAATTATTGGTGAGGTCTCTCCACCCATGACATTTCCTGCAATATCAGTTACATCAGTACTAAGAGTAACCTGATACTGGATATTAGGCTCCAGGGACAGACCCGATAGATTTACAGCACTATTGTAAGTTGAATTAGCTTCAACAAGATTAATCACTCCAGGGATTAGTGCAGAATCTGATACTCTTTCTACAAAATATGTAATCTCTGTAAAACTTGAATAATCCATCTCATCATCAAAAGTAATACGTAAGATACTACCATTATAAGGAAAAACAGATTCATCATCCCAGTTGACATCAATAATAGATGGAGGAGTAGATTCAAAGACAATCTCTGATTGGGTAATATAGGAGGGAACACCAGCAACATCTTTCACTTCAACTTCAAATACTACAACAGAACCATTTTCTGAGACATTAAGATCAATATCTGTAACCGATAACAGCCCGTCTGCTGTTAGATCTGCCCAGTCAGTCCAATCAGGATTACCAACAATTCTATAATGAGTTCTTAAACCCTGAGTATTTCCCAAAATGTCTGTAGCAGAAATTTCCAAAGAAACTATAGTACCATTTGTGGCACTTTGGCCACCATTAATTCTGACATATTTAATTATAGGCTTAATACCGGCCGGAGCATCCTCTGTAGTAAAAGTCCATGAAAACTCCTCTGCCATAGGATTACCATCTACATCAAGGATTGCAGACTTTGCAGTAATTGTAAACTCTGTATTGTAGGCAAGATTGGAACTTGGATTAAAAGATATAGTGTCATTGGAAACAGAATATGTTCCGGATACAGTATTTCCATCTGAATCAGTAGTTATAAAAGTGGAACTATTAACACTGGAAGAATCTATATGTTTTGAAAAAGTAATTAAAATATCATCCATATCTACAGGAATACTAACTGATCCTGATTCAGGATAAATACTTACTATCGAAGGGGGAGTTACAACAACTTCAACTTCCTCTTCAATTTTATCTACAAGATTATTAGGACATCCGACCATAAACAGAACGAACAATCCAATTAAGATTTTTAGTACATACTGATTTTTCCAATGATTCATAATAACCCCTCTACTCTTCGTCTTCTGCCCAGAGGGTAGTACCCTTCGACTTTGCAGATGATGCTCTGCCCGCAATACTCGATTCGTTGCCTAAATAGGCATATTCTGCAGCCAGCTCAGGAGCCTGCTCCTTCAACTTTGCATACCTTTCTTCTGCCTGACCATACTCCTCCAGTTCATACTGGGTTCTGGCTACAGCAGCAATAACTTTTGAATTAAAGGGATCCAGACGCTCAGCTTTCTTATACCAGGAAAGAGCATCTTCTGAACTTTCATTTAAAAAATGGATATTACCAAGATTAATTAAAGGAGAAATATAGTCTGAATCCATTCGAATAGCCTTCTGAAACTGCTTTACAGCATCATCATACTGACCGTATCTGGCATATAAAACACCAAAACGGTTTCGAAGTCTGGCACTGTCATGACCATTGGAAATTCTATCCTCCAGGTAACTGACCTTGGGGAGAATCTCTCTGTTAATGAAAATCTGCAGGTTCTCATCATAACTTTTAAGTATAGCTTCCTTTGCTGGAAAAATTAAAGACAACGCTGATCCTGGAATTGCAACTGGTTCATAAAATTCCCATGCCTGATGAATAGGATACATCAAGGCATTTCCATGAACCACATTTTCTCTCCATTCTTTAGCACCTATTTTCCATGCTTTAAGAAAACCATCTGTTATTAATGTAATTTCCATTGGAACCCATGTTTCATCATCAATAAAAATAAAGTCCTCTGTATTTGTAAAAACGTTTCTGGCCTGGCTTTCCGGCATATCAAGAGAATATGCCATAAAAATATGACCAGGAATGGTAACAAATGCTGTCTTTATTCCAACAGCTTCCAGAAGAGCAGAAAAAAGAATTGAAAGATCATCACAATCTCCGGCTCTGTAGGTAAGGGATTGTGAAGGGAACTGAAGATAATCTATAAACTGATCATTTTCGATGGCTTCAATATATGAAGACTGGGGATCAATTACATAGTTCATACCGTACAGACGAAGTGTTTCAAATATACCCATGGCAATTCGAAAATTAAGATTAATTGGATTATTACCCTGCTCCCGAATTATCCCAGCAGTGTTTTTTGCAAATAGAAGTACAGTAGAGTCTTTTGCTGTAACAAAAGATGCAGCCTTTCGGTCATCATCCCACATCATGGAATTACGATCATATATTCGAAGAGTATGTGGAGTAGTAGATGTAAATCTTTCTCCAAGATAGGTATATTCGGTAATAATGCTTGCAGAAACTCTTGTACTCTCAGTAAGCTGCATAACACTATTGGTAAAAAGAGCTTTGAGTTCAACACTGACACTCTCTCCCCTTTTTAAAACAGGAAACTCTGCGCTTAGTTTAGGTTCTTCCATATACTGATTTACATCAAAGTAAACTTTTACATCTGTAATGGTACTGTTTTCTCCATTTATTACTGTAACTGAACCAAGAGGATGTTCATCATAATGTCCATAAAATACGGGAAAAACAGGATCGAATTCTATTTGGTCTACCTTTACTTTTGTACGGTTATCACCACCACTTAGATGAAAAACAGTTCCCAGTGAAAAGCTGGCTCCCTGGTAAAGATCAGTATATGGTTCGTTGATACCCTGATAATTTAGAAAATATTTATACCCACCGCCTGCAGATAATGTTAAGCCGGGGGTTATATCCCATGAGAGATCTATACTCCCACCGGCATAAGGGTTTGAACCTGAATTCTCTCCAAACATCCCATAATACCAGCCAGCCTCAGCTCCTGCCAGTATACTTAGTACATTTCCAATTCTAAAATTAAGTCCGGCGTTTAATCCAGCAGAAACTACTGTCAGGTCATCCTGGGCCTGAGTAGGAAAAAGACTGTAACCTAAAACTCCTCCATAGTAAAACAGGGGGATATTAGGTGGAATATACTGGAGATTTACTGAAAGCGAACCACCTGGTTCATACAGAGCATTATCATCCAAAAGGGTACTTTTTGACCCCATGGGTATTTCATATGAAGGTTTAAGTATTATACTGTTATTTTCAAGTTCCGCTGCACCAAGCTGTAATACCTGACTTATAAAAATTATTAAAAATAGAACCTTTACAGTATATTTCATACCGACACCCTCCAGCTATTTTTTACTTTTTATTAATTTATATAAATATATCACAATTAATATTATATATCATTAGTATTAGAACTAAATATTAATATTTGTGGTATTACTGAAGTTTTATTAATAATTTTATTGTTCTTTGTTCAACTTAAAATATTAATAATATATGAAAAGAGCTGTTCTAAATATAAAACAGCTCTTTTCATCATAAACTAAATTCCACAGTCATCGCAGTCTTCCCAAACCAGACTATATGTTCTCCCTGTATAAGCACTGGAGGAGTAGATTCTGATATAATAGTATTCCCCGGGAGATGAAAGATTTGGTTCCCACCATATATCAGCATAATCTGTATTGGAATCACTTGCTATAATAACTTCATTTTCATCCATTATCTGCATAGACAGATTTGCGCCAGTAGAACCTGCTTTATAGGATGCAGTGATATGCGGCCATGTATCATTGGATGAAACATGTACTCTATACCAGTCTTCATCCCATAACCTGCCATCTCCATTATAGGCAGGACTATCCAGAGAACCATAATCATCTTGCACACCATCGTTAGAGAATTCATTTGTTGTCCATAGATTATAATAATCTTCCCAATAATTATTATTCCAACTGTCCTCATAGGGATCATCCTGAAGGGTTGTAAAAGTCCAACTGTAATTCGAAGGAAGGGAATTACCAGCTAAATCTTTTACTCCAGTATTTACTACAACCGTATAAGTTGTACCGGAAAGAAGATAGGAAGCAGGATCAAATCTGTAAGAAGGATCAATATAAGCTATTATTCCGTTTTGCTGGGTCGTTCCACGATACAGTTTGAATGTAGATGTATTAATACTTCCAGGATCCATTGATTCATCAAATTGAATAAATATATTACTGTCTCTTGCTACATTGGTCTCAAGGTCAACTGGTGAAGTAGCAGTACCCCATGGTGAATCAGAATCGTAGGTAATTGTATCCGAAACACCTGAAGATTCGTTACCTGCAGCATCTCTGAACTTGGTATATACAATACGAACACCATCAGATCCAGGAGTCATAGGCCAGTTGGAAAAAATACTGCTGTAGGGCATCCAGTCTCCGGCAAAACTTCCATCATTGGAAATTTTCATCTGAGTTACCCCACTCCCGGTTCCATCATCAGCAGCCATCGACAGATCTACAATTAAAGAATTTATATGAGTAGCTCCGGATTCAATTCCAATTACTCCGGAGGGAGGGGTATTATCAACTTCCGTACCAGCACCTTCAATATAAAAGGTAAAGCTTGGAAACTCCTCTAAACCTGTTTCTATTACAACCTGAGAGGAATAAGTTATAATATCTGAAGGATCAAATGTAATAGTAAAATCAACACTTGATCCGGAAGATATAACAGAATCAGGCATTGTGGTAGAGAAGGTTCCTGTAGTAGATATTAATACTTCATCTTCACCAATTAACTCAAGATTACCAATACCTGTATTGCGAATAGTAAAAGTGATATTTCTTGTTATATTAATCGGAGTATTATCAAAAGTAATTGTACTGCCATCTAATACTTCCAGAGTATCCTGCCGTAACTGGAACTCTCCAATAGGACCAATAACACTGTTTCTTACTTCGTCCAATATACTTATATTATTTTCACAATTAGACAGTAATAATATATTTAAAATAACAATAGCTAATGCTAATATCTTTTTCATAATTCCTCCTCTTCATCCCAATCTGACACTTCTTTCACAAGGACCTGGGAGGCTCTTCCGGAGTCGGAAGTCCCTGAGCCCAAATAGGAAAATCTTGCAGCTATTTCAGGTGATTCATTTTCCAGTTTAGCAAGAGAAGAATTAACAGTACTGTAATCATTAATCTCATAACTGACTCTGGCTACACCCAGAAGGGCCTTTGTATTGCCCGAGTCCATAAAAAGAGCCCTTTTATAATAATCAAGAGACTCAGACATTTCATCTTTCAGATAGTAAATATTTCCCAGATTAACCAGTGCAGGTACATAATCCCTGCTTCTTAAAACAGTTTTAAATTCAACAGCAGCTTTATCATATAGTCCGAATTGAGCATACAAAACACCAAGCTTATTATTGTATCTGGGGTTATTCCTGTTTCTCCTCATTTCCTCTTTAATTGCATCTGCTCTTGGTCCAACTTCACGATTAATAAACTTATCAATAACAGTTTTATACTGAGTTATAACTTTGTCAGAATCTGGAAGAATTACAGTTGAACTCTGGGAAAAACCAACTGGTTCATAGATTTCCCAGGCTTCTCTTACATTGAAAAACCCTGATGTTCCGTTTTTATTTGTTTCTCTCCATTCTTTTGCTCCAATTTGCCAGGCTTTAAGAAAACCATCTTTCACCAAAGTAATTTCAATAGGAATCCAGGTCTTATCTTCTGTTAATATAAGATCCTTTGTATTATCAAAAAGTTTTTTTGCTGAATCAGGGCTCATCCCCAGATTAAAAGCCATATAAATATGACCAGGAGCAGTTATAAATGCGGTTTCTATTCCAACTGCTTCCAGAAGAGAAGAGTATAAAATTGCTATATCATCACAATCCCCTGCTTTATAGGCAAGTGTCTGATTTGGAAACTGAACAAAATCAACAGAGGAGGTATTCTCAGACAGTTTGGAATAGGGAGTTGCCGGATCAATTACATATCCTATCCCATAAACTTTCATTGCTTCAAAAATAGCTAAAGCAGTTCTAAAATTTGTATTAATAGCTCTAAGTTCATGGGATCTAATACTCCCTGCAATATTTTTTGCAAAACTTAAAACCAGAGGATCTTTTGATGTTACAAATGCTGCTGCTTTTCTGTCATCATCCCAGGTCATAGCATTTCGGTTATTAATGGTAACAGTAACAGGATGGCTATCGGACATTTCTTTTCCGATATAACTGTATTCAACACGAATCTCCCCTGCTACTTTTGTACCTTCAGTTATACTGAAAATATTGTCAGTAAATAAAGCATATACAGGAATATCCAGGCTTTCGCCCTCTTTTATAGAATCAAGTTCTGCAAATAATTTTGGTTGATCCATGTACTGTTTAACATAAAAGCTGAATTTAACATTTTGAATAGAACCTCTTTCATTGTTAACAACGGTCACCTTACCGGCAGGATTCGTATCATAATAGCTGAAAAAGAGTGGAAAAACAGGATTTATAACAGGTTCTACATACAGTTCAGACCTTTTGTTTCCTGCTCCGATATTATATGTAATTCCAAGAGAAACACCTATGCCCTGATAAACTGCACCATCCGGAGATAGATTATGTTTATATACAGCTCCAAGACCAATATTCATGGAAGGGCTGAGAAGATATGAAAAGTCTGCAGATACAGCAAAAAATGGATTTCTGACACTCCCTGCTTCAACAATGCCCATATATATTCCACCAGAACCTGCCCCTTTTATTGTAAATCGTGGAATGGGGGAAAATCTTACTCCTGCTCCGGCACCTACAGAAATTATTGTAAGTGTATCACTTGTATCACTAACAGGAAGCAGATCGAAATCCACTGCACCCTGGGCAAAAAGATAATCCGAAAAAGGCAATTGGTATTCACCCTTTATGCTGAATCCTCCACCAATGGTATATAAAGGGGTACCATTATCCAGTGAAGGCCCAATGGGAATGTTAACCAAAGGAGAAGCAACCAGGGAAAAGTCACTTGTAATTTGTGCCCAGGAAAAAACTGAAACTATAAATAGGATAAATATAATAAAAACTTTTTTCATTCTATACCTTCTTTCTATTATGACTAATTTACTAATCTTAACCAACCTCCCTATAGTATCACTAGATTTATATATTATCAAATTTATCAGGTATTATTTTTTAATAACTTTATAAAAGGGGTTAATATTGACTGAAAATACAATGGAGTTGTATTCAAATTAGAAAACTATTCACTTAACAACATCAGACTCCGACCTTGGCAATAACTTACTATGCGACCCACTGGCAGAGGAAGTGTATGTATATGTCAGAATCCCGGTAATAGAGGTAAAAGTATCATCAACTACCGGATCAGGATCTATGAGATAAAGTTCATCATCAATCCTTAAATGATCAGTAACCATAAACTCATTTTCATCTAGAGGATCTTCAGGATTGGCATCAATAACTGCAACAGTTTCTATTTTTACAAGAACTCCTTCATATTTTTCTGCATTAATCCCACCTGTTGCAACATTAGCCGGATCTACAACTAATGGAGTAATAGTGGATGTTCCTGAATTAACAATTACCAGTTCTTCCAGAGATATTTCACTTAGTCCAAAATATTCTTTGTATTCACCTTTTATAGTAATTGTATTTCCAACTGTAAGAGAACCTATATTAACACCTGGATTATATATAAATATGCCACTGTATGGATAACCATTTATTTCCGGCTCCTGAACCCAGAAAGAATCATTACCCTTGATTGCAGTTACAATGACTTCATCAATTTCAACATTAGTATTTTCTTCAGGATGATCAGGGCTTGAAAGATCCTGTATTTCAAACACAGAAAAAAAGGCAATGTCTTCTATCTCCATAGAAACAGGAATATCCATTTCTCCTGCATCGTTATTAGAAAATACAAGAAAAAATCCAACACCAGGTGAAATAGCGGTATTTTCTGATATGGAAAATGTTAAATCTGATCCGGTCTTTTGGATTTCCGCTATAAGACCACCTTTAATACGTGAATCAATTCCCCAATACAGATAATACCCTGTCAAATCTGACTCATCATCAGCTTTCCCTATAGAAATCGATCCCCCAAGCTCACCAGGATTTCTATCCATATCTGTAAACGATAATCTTGAGGCTCTGTTTACAGGCAGTAAATTTGAATCAGAAACTGTTGAATCAGGGCATCCGGTAAAAATCAAACTTAAAAATATAGTTAAAATAATTGTTAAGGCCTTACTTTTCATTATAAACTCCATTTGATGCATATTAGAGAAGAGGTTCCGGATCAGCAACATCCCCTATTCCATCTCCATCACTATCAGCTTGAACTCCATTATCCAGAGGTCTAATTGGATTAAAAATATTTGGAGCATTATCCACATCATTTTCTATACCATCTCCGTCATTATCAGAAGTGGATATCTCTCCTGAATACTCTCCTGTCCGATATGGTACTATTTTAGTATTCAATGTTGATGCATTATAAATAAGAGGTAAAGGTGAGGCTGCTGCTTCTCCTTCAAGTACTGCAATTGTTTTACCAATTTCATCTATGGTATATATTCGTTTTGTTGTATCTCCAATAACAATAGTTTCTGAATTAATTGTATCGCTGCGTAATTCATCTATTAGATATGTATCCCCATAAAGGGCTTTACCTTCTCTAAAAACCAGAGTAATTCCGGATTGATCAGCTTCAAATACAGCCTGGTAATCTGAAACATCCCTTGTATCAAATATCGAAAAATCCGCCAGTCTATTTATATCAAGACTACCTATTTTCCCATCAACATTAAATGCTCTTGCACTATTGATCGTGGCCATATTGATAATTTCAAGATCCGAAAAATAATTATTAAGATATGTTTTATTAAAAAATGCAGCTGTCTGGATTTCCAGTAGTGTATTAATAGAACCAGTAATACTCCATGTTGAACCAAGAGCAATATTTCCACCCAGGGTGTCAAAAACTGTAACCATGGCTGTATTACCATAAAGAAAAAGATCGGACCGGGGAGTCCATACGAGTGATGTTCCTGCATCTGCCATCAGCTTATAGTCCACTGCTTTAAGACCAATCCCATGAACAACATTTATTGTTTCATTTATGATATTGGTAGTATTAGTTACAGAATCTGTATTTGAAATGGTTAAAAATTCATTCCGGGCCTCTGGATCAATACCCTCAGACACAATGAAAGAGTATGTAATATCATTTGCACTTTTTGGCCATGAAGGTAATTCAGGATAATCAAAACCTAATACGTCAGACATATTTCCCACTACATCCCCCAAAGGGAAGGTATCCAATATATTCGAATCAGAATTATCAAAGAGTTCTTCTGAATATAAACCGGAGGTTAAATTTCTTACGAACCCCGAGGTATTGGCAGTACCCATAACAGTTGTTGTACCGGTCATAATAAGCCCAATTTCATCCCACAATTGAATGTCAGGATTACTATAATCAATTTTAGTATGCCCTCTTAAACCTAATCTCCAGTCATGTCTGTGTTCAAATCTCTCAGTACCAAAACTGGAAGAAAGAGTACCTCCGGCATAGGTTGTATGCCTCCAGGCATCTATAAATCCCGGAACAGCGAGACCGTAGGCACAGGTAAGCTTTGTTGCATCTGAAGCTTCAGGTTGAGACTCTGCATCCCGGCCGATATATACAATAATACCATCTTTATCTATTAACATCTGACCTTTATATATGCCTGTTGGAAGGAGAATACCCCCTAAGTATAACAGGTTATCGTTTCCTGGTTCAACAAAACCTATTCCACTGTCTGGTAATGTTATAAAATAATCATCTTCGGGTATTTCCGGAGATTGAGGGCATCCAAGGAATATTAATAGAGTGAACATTGAAACAAGATACTTCAACTTTTTCATTATACTGCCTTTTTTTATTTTTTATACTGCCTATAGAATATATATCAATAATATAACACAACTTAATTGTATTTAAACTAATTTTTAGAACCAATAAAATTCATAATTTAATTTCATAGAATCTCTGTTATAGGTTAATCGTACTCAAATGCTCCAAGATCTGGAAAAGAATCGTTAGGCCTGGGCTCAGAACTCTGATGCTTCACATATTGACATTTATGGTTACAACTTAAAAACCCATTCAAATTTTGAATATTTTTATTACAGATTGTATTATTTTTAACAATAATTCCTAAAACTTATTTGCTTTATTCCTCCCAGTCTGATATATTGTTCGCAAAAATACGGAGGAACCTTAAAATGGCTTATATTATTGACCCGGAAGAATGTATCAACTGTGCAGCATGCGATCCTGAATGTCCTGTAGACGCAATTAGCGAAAAGGACGATGTAAGAGTTATTGATCCTGATTTATGTACAGATTGTGCTGCATGTGTAGCAGTTTGCCCTGTAGAATGTATTACAGAAGGCTAAATTAGTAAATCATATACTTAGGGACTATTTATAAAAATAGTCCCATTTTTTTTACCCTTGTATACAAATCACTATTGATTTTTTAATATTCCTCTAGTAAATTACAGTTAGGCTAGCCTAAGTTATCAACTTTAACAAGCTTCTATGGAGGATTCAAAAATGCCGCTTTTTCTGTCAGACCTGAATATTGGAGATAAAGGTTCAATTCATTCTGTAAAAGCTACAGGAGAAATACGAAGACGTCTTCTTGATGTAGGATTGTTTAAAGGTACAAAGTTTAAAATTATGAGACTGGCCCCACTGGGAGATCCAATAGTAATTCGTGTCAAAGGTTTTGATCTGTCCCTGCGACAGGAAGAGGCAAAACAAATTAGAGTAGAAAAAATTGGATATACCGGTGATGGAATTCCAATGAGAGAGTATAAAAATCTATTCTCACCAATTCCAAAAAAAGAAAAAATTATTCGGAAGACAAAAACAATTACTGTTGCACTTCTGGGAAACCCAAACAGTGGGAAAACATCACTTTTTAACGCTATGGTTGGAGCACATCAGAAGGTTGGGAATTTTACAGGTGTAACTGTCGAAAAGACAGAAGGCTCTGTTAAATATAAAGACTACAAAATTAATATTATTGATTTACCCGGGACATACTCTCTTACACCATTCTCTCCGGAAGAAGTTGTCGCCCGAAATTATATTATAGAAGAAAAACCGGATGTGGTAATAGATGTCATTGCAGGATCCAATCTGGAACGAAACCTTTATCTTACAACCCAGGTTATGGAGCTTGAAGTTGATATGCTCGTGGCGCTCAATATGTGGGATGAGGTTGAAAAATTAGGAATTAAGGTTGACATTCCCCAATTGGAAGCTCTTCTGGGATCTCATGTAATACCTACATCAGCATCAAAAAAACAAGGAATAGAGCCACTGCTTGATCATATAATTAGTGTATTTGAAGGTGAAATTACAATATCTAAAAATAAGATGATTTTTAGCAGAGATATAGAAGAAGGTATTAATCAAATTAGTAACATTCTTGATAATGATGATCTTTCCGAAAAGTACAACAGTAACTGGCTGGCCACAAAACTATTGGAAAATGATCAACTTGTTTACGAAACAGTAAAAAAAAGAAGCGTATATCTTAAAGTTGTTAAGATAATTCTGGATTTAAATGAAAATTTCAAGAAACGTCATAAAGAAGATCCTGAATCTGCAATTATTGAAGACCGGCATTCATTTATAAGAGGAGCACTTAAGGAAACTGTAAAAATTCCGGATAACCATAAAAAAACAATAACAGACTATATTGATAATATTCTTCTTAATCGAATACTGGGTCTTCCAATATTTTTTGCTATTATGTGGGGGATGTTCCAGTTTACATTCAAACTGGGTGAACTTCCCATGGGGTGGATGGATTCTTTTTTTCAATTACTTTCAAATGGTCTAATGAGTATACTTCCGGGAGGATTATTCAGGTCACTACTTGTAGACGGTATAATTGCAGGTGTAGGAGGGGTTCTTATTTTCCTTCCTAATATTCTGCTGCTTTTCTTCTTTATCTCCCTTCTTGAAGGAACAGGATATATGGCAAGAGCAGCATTTGTAATTGATAAAGTAATGCATAAAGTGGGGCTTCACGGTAAATCATTTATACCAATGCTAACTGGTTTTGGTTGTTCAGTACCAGCTATTATGGCTACCCGGACTCTAAAAAACAGAGGTGACAGAATAGTTACTATGCTTATAATTCCTTTTATGAGCTGCGGAGCAAAACTTCCTGTTTATATACTCCTGCTATCTGCTTTCTTTACTCCTGCTGCAGCAGGAAATATTCTTTTTGGTATTTATATATTTGGAATTATGCTTGCCTTAATATCAGCTTTTATTTTAAAGAAAGCAGCTTTCCCCGGCCAATCAGAACCTTTTGTAATGGAACTTCCTCCCTACAGATTACCTGGATATAAATCTCTCCTTTTCCAAATGATTTTCAAGGTAAAAATGTATCTAAAAAAGGCTGGAACTATAATTCTTGTTGCATCAGTAATTATTTGGCTTGCAAGTAACTTTCCTGTAAGCAGCACAATAGAAAAGTCATACAACGAACAAATTAGTGTAACTACAGATGCAGGTCTAATTGAGGAATTACAAAATAAAGCTGCAGCGGAGCAATTGGAATATTCAGCTGCAGGAAAATTTGGAAAAATAATTGAACCTGTAATAAGACCTTTAGGATTCGACTGGAAAATCGGTATAGCTCTTACTGCCGGATTAGCTGCAAAAGAGATTGTTGTTTCTACAATGAGTACAATTTTTGCTCTTGGTGAAGAAAATGAAGAATCTCCCAAACTTGCTACAAAATTAAGGGAAGAATCAGGTTATTCCCGAGCAACCGCCCTTTCGCTAATGGTTTTTGTACTTCTTTATCTTCCATGCTTTGCAGCTACAGCTGTGTTCCATAAAGAAGCCGGAGCATGGAAATGGACAAGATTATTTATTGTATACACAATGTCTGTAGCCTGGGTAATGTCGTTTGTTGTTTATCGCCTGGGATTGATTTTTTTGATGTAGGGGCAGTCCAAAGGAAACCGTTAGGTTCCCTTGCGGCTGCCCGTACATATATCGTTTCCCGTGCATTGCCCTACAACATATATTGGATTCTAGTTAGCGAAAGGTTTATCAATCATTCCAATAACACGTTTTACAGCCTGCAGATAGTTAATATTCTCAAAATAATCGATACCAACATCTTTCATTGTTTTTAAAATATCTGCAAGTACTGTAGATTCAGAGTTTATTGTTACAAGTTTCGCTCCATTGATCCAAACATTACCCACTTCACAGATTGTGTCATTTACCATGTAACCAAATCTCTGTTTTTCAACTCTTACTGCTTTAAGAGAACTATTAGCTCTTACCATGACCAGGAATTCATCCAAAGTATATGTATCCTTTGTCAGTGCAGGCATATCAACTGCAAATGCAGGAAATACTTCTTTTTCAAGAACTTCTCTTGAAATAGGAAACTCACCTTTCATTAAAGGGTTCCATTGTTCCAGACCATCTTTTTCTGTGATAAATGTCTTTATGTCCATCTTCCCATCACGGATTTTTGTATTATTTTTATCATTTGTAGCAGAAACTATGTAGATTTCCTCTGACCGGCGTTCCCATAATTTTTCAGGAATTGGCCCGGATAATCTTCCCATTCTAAAAGAGGCCTCATCAAACTCTCTTCCAAATGTTCTAAACTCAAACCGTGGATCCGAAATTGCACCTACTTCTAATTTTCCCATATTTTTTCCTTCCTTATATAAATATATTCTAAAAAACTACCTGACTAAAAACATTCTGAACAATAAACAAAGTAATAAATGCTACTGCAGCAGCAATTACAGGAGTAGCTATCCATCCTGCACTTATTCGACCCAGAACTTTTAAATTGAGATTTTTACCACCTTTTGCAATACCAATTCCTATAACAGCTCCAACAATAGACTGGGAACTGGATACAGGAACCAAAGGAAAAGATGGTAAATTATTTGAAACAAGTATATCTTTCAGCCCTTTTGACGCAAATAAAAACAAAACAATAGAACTTGAAAGAACAACTATAAATGCCGTTATAGGGGATAATTCATATATTCCTGATCCAACTGTCATCATTACTCTTTTGGAATAGGTAAATACCCCAACAGCAATGGCAAGACCTCCAATAAAAAATAACTGCTGAACACCATTAAGAGTAAATAATCCACCAATGGAGATGTCTGTAAACATTCCAGCTGCACTATGAACAAAAACACCCATTACATTTGCAATATTATTGGCTCCTAAACTGTATGACCCAAATGCGCCTGCTGCAAGAAGTGCAAATCTTGTCATACCGTCAAGACGAATTAAGTGAACCTTCCAGCGTTTCAAAATAAACGAAATAATAAAATATAGAACTATTGCTACTATGGCAGAAAGAATTGGTGAAAAAACCCAGGTTCCAAGAATTTTTGTTAAAGCTTTCATATCAATAACTGATCCGGAAAAAAGATTCCATCCAATTATTGCACCTACAATGGCCTGGGATGTAGAAACCGGCAATGCAGCCTTTGTCATCCAGAAAACAGACAGTGCGGCTGCAAGGGCAACTGTAAAAGCACCTGCCAGTTCATTAATGGCACCTAACTTTCCAAGGGTATGGGAAGCACCGGTACCACTTATTACTGCACCCAGAATAATAAAAATACTGGCAACTAAAGCCGCCTTTTTAAAGCTGACCATTCTGGTTCCAACTGCGGTACCCCAGACATTTGCTGCATCATTGGCGCCAAGAGACCAACCTAAAAACAATCCACTGGATAAAAATATAATTATTGTTGACATCCAAACCTACCTATATACTTCTCTTAATAGTATAGATATCAAGGCGATCAGCGACATCCTCTGCCTCATCAGCAAGAAGGGAAATTCTTTCTGCAAAATATCTCATGTGGACTTTGTGACTTAATTTATCAATAAAATCACCTTCAAATGCTTTTCGCATTATACGTTCTTCAATTTCGTCTGCTTCATGTTCCCAAAAATGAACTTTTACAAGACAATCAGCTACTTTTGAGATTTCTCTGAAAAAAGCTCTTGCTGCAGAAATAAGTTCTTCAACACATTTAGTTGATGCATCTGTAAGTTCAATAAAATCATTTTTTAATTCAGGCCATATTGTTGGTTTTTCAATTGAAAAGCGTATCATTACCATTTCCGCTGTATCTATAACAGTATCCAATGTCTCGAGTAAACCAAGAACATCCCCTCTGGCGTCCGGAATAAGGAGCTCTTTGTAGAGCTTATACTTGATCTCTCTTCTTATTTCGTCACTTTCACTTTCCAGTTTTTGTATTTCAAGAGACCTCTGTTCAAATTCATCAAACTTGCCATCAAAGTACTCATTTAAACCAACTTTAAAAATCAAACTTGACTTTAAAATATTTTCTAAATATTTATCTATATTACTTTCTATAGATTTTGCCCGATTAAATAACATCAAAACTCTCCTGCAGTAACTCAATTTGTATCCATCATAAAATTGTTGAAAGATTTAGTCTAATCAATTATAATTATTGGAGTTATAACTTAAGCTTATAGCAGAATTAACTTTAATTTTCGAAGGTATAAATTATGGATCTATATAAATTAAAATCATTTTATACAGTAGCAGAATTAGGTAGTTTCAGCAGAGCTGCAGAATCCCTGTTCCTTACTCAACCAGCAGTGAGTGCTCAGATTAAAGATCTTGAATATGAATATAAAACAAAACTATTTGATAGAGTTGGAAGAAAAATAAAACTTACCAGAGCTGGTGAAACACTAATAGGCTATGCAAAAAAACTGCTTGATATGTATGAGGAATCTCATTTTGCAGTTAATATGTTAAAAGAAGCTATGGATGGATCTGTTAAAATTACGACCAGTGGAACACCAGGATCCAGACTGCTTCCCACCTTAATTTCTAATTTCAAAAAAGTTTATCCTGATACTGACTTCGTTATAAAAACACAAAAATCTGTTTCTGTTGTGGAATCTATTAAACAGAATCATTTTGATCTGGGAATCATTGTCTCCAGTGAATGCAATATGGAAAAGCATGATCTCATTGAGAAAATTTTATATAAAGATCAAATAGTAATTGGAGTTAGCAATGAACATCCTCTGGCTCTAAGAAATAGTATTAGTGTAAATGAACTCTCAAACATGCCTTTAATTGTTTCTGTAAAAAATACAGTATCAAGACAAGCCATGGATAAATTTTTTCACCAGTATTCGATTCCATTTACTATTGCATATGAAATAGAAAATATGTCTATGATCAAAACAATGGTGGAAAAAAATCTTGGTATCGCATTCTTCAGCTCCCTGGAAATCAGAAAAGAGGTTGATTCGAAATGGCTTCATACTGTCGAAATTGAGGATGTACCATTATACAGATATGTCAATATTATCTATCACAGGAATCATGAACTATCACCTGCCACAAAGGCTTTTTATGATTTTATTTTTAACCCGGATAATCAAACAGGCTTTTTAAGAAATAATCAAAAAAACTGTTTCTAAGTAGAGATGTTGCTTTTACCAGAGACGTTGCATGCAACGTCTCTACTGGCTGGCCACTCTGGTTTTCTTTTTTAATAGAAATTCCTGAGGCAGAGTTCCATCCGGTCCACTAAGAAGAGTGCCATCTGCATAACGAATAGAAATTGTGCAAACACTGTTTTTAATTTTTACCTTAGCATAATGGAGAGTATTTTCACCATACATATACCCATACCATTTATTTTCAGTATTGTAGGAAACTGATCTATCCTCGGGATAATTACCTTCTTTATCAAAAGGTAAGTGGTAATAATGCTGATCTTCCTTTTTATACTGATCAATATCAATTTCCCCTTCAAAATAAACTTCTCTGTTCCATGGAAATTGAACAGAAGTTCTTTCTGCGATTCCATTTTCTTTATTAAACCACTTTATTTTTTTCTTTTTAAATGGTTTATGAGTAAAAAGTTTAAAATTACTCTCCAAACTGGCCCCGGAGGAACCTATACAAAAAAAGTCTAAAGGATTTTTGCCAGGATTATCTTCCGGATTAAGAACATATCCATTTTTTCCATAATTATATCGCCAATGTTCATAAAGATGAGCATGTCCCCAAAAAACAGCATCCACATCAAATTTTGATAATATAGGCAATATCCATTCCTGAAGTTTTATATCTCCGGAATATTCCCCATTGCTTAAAACAGCCTGATGCAAAACAACAAAAATCCACCCTGTCCCATGGCCAACTGCTTTTTCAAGATCTTTAATAAACCATTTTTTCTGTTCTTTACTAATTCTAGAACTCAGTCCTGCGAACCCACCATCATAGGGATCAAGAAATGTAAGATGAATATCTCCAATATCTTTTGAATAATAAGCACTCTTTTTGCCAGGGAAATTATAAGGGAAATAAGATTTAAAGTTCTTATTTTTGTGAAAAAGATAGTATTCGTGATTTCCAACAACAGGAAGTATAGACCGTGCTGACGCCATTACTGGTAAAGATTTCATTAAATAATGCCAGTATTTTTCTATGTTTCCTATTTGAACCAGATCTCCCGTTTGAATAATAAAATCAGGGTTTTCCTTATCAATCTGCCTGGCAAGAATATTGTTTGTTTTTAGAGTATAATCATTTTTTGGCTGAAGATCTCCAGCAATTATAAAGTCAATTTCTTTATTGGAGTCCATATTTTTTGCAGTACTAAAACTAAAAACTGTACCCTCTGAGTAAAGAGATAAATCTTCTTTAATAGTGTAAAAATAGATTGAATCAGAAGATAAATTATTAAGAGTAACAGAATGGAATCTTTTTTTTGTTGAGACTTCATTCTTATCCAAATTAGAATCTGAGGCTCCCCAGGTCAGATAAGAATTTTTCTTTTTTGATGTTATCCAGCATATGGTAATTGAAGTTTCGGAATTCCCTTTGAGAATCAAATAAGGGCCATCGTTCCATTGGTATTTTGGAAAAAATAGCCCCATAAACTGAAGAGTTCTATCTATTACTTTAATATGCTACGCCTTCTTCAGATACTTCTTTGTATCCAAAGCTACAGCTGCAACAATAATAACACCCTTAAGAATATACTGATAGTTCATATCCATTCCCATAAATGTCATACCATAACTAATAATTGTAAACATAAGAACACCTGCAATAGCACCGGAGACCTTTCCAATACCACCACTGAATGAAATACCACCAACAACACATGCAGCAATAGCGTCAAGTTCATAACCAAATCCGGTACCATTATTGGCAGAACCAATACGGGCAGCTTCAAGATATCCGCCTATCCCATACATTACTCCCGCTAAACTGTATACAAGTACTGTTGTCTTTAAAACATTAACACCGGAAACTTTTGCTGCTTCCGGATTTCCACCTACAGCATACATATTTTTACCAAAGGTGGTTTTATTCCAGAGGACCCAGATAATAACACTTATAACTGAAGCAAATATGACCAGATTTGGAACTCCAAGAGTAGAGCCTACAGCGAGTTCGGTATATCTGACGTCATGACCTCCAATAGGCTGAGGGCCTGGAGCACCTGATGCAAAGTAAATCGAAAGAATTCCATAAAGTGTAATCATCATACCCATTGTAGCAAGAAAAGGATGAATAAGAAATTTTGCAACTACATAACCATTAATTGCACTAAATATAACGCACACAATAATTGCAACAAGCATAGGAACAATAAGTGGAAGTTGGCCCATTCCAGGATAAAAAAGTGCAGGATAATCCGGTCTCTGAAGAAGTGAAGCAGAGATAACTGCGGCAAATCCAACTGACCGGCCAAGAGAAAGATCTGTCCCCTGAAGAATAATAATTCCTGCTACACCAAAAGCTAAAATAAGACGAACTGATGATTGTGTAAGAATATTCTTAAAAACAGCTACAGATACAAATGCAGGTTCCTTTATTATTATAAAGATGATAATTGCAAAAATAACAATAAAAATTGCATTATTAATAAAAAAGTCTTTCCATTCATCTTTGGATTTACTAAATAATCCCTTTTTTTCTATTTTATCTATTTTTACAGTGTCTATCATACTTCTGCCTCTTTACTATTGTTCAGATATTTTGTTGAAAGGTTAAATATTTCTGTTTGAGTGGTTTCATCAGTGTTAACTATACCCGAAATATATCCATTGCTCATAACCATAATCCTGTTTGTAATACCCAGAAGTTCCGGCATTTCTGAAGAAACCATAATAACAGACTTACCGCTTTTTGCAAGATTAATAATCAGTTGATAGATCTCAAATTTGGCTCCTACATCTATTCCCCGGGTTGGTTCATCCATAAGAAGAATATCAGGATTCGTTAAAAGCCATCGTCCAATAATTACCTTTTGCTGATTCCCACCACTTAATGAACGCATTTTAGCTCTTCTGTTTGGTGTTTTAATACGCATATTTTTTATCTGAAGATCTGTATCGTCCTTCATCCCTCTATCTACAAGTAAACCTAATTTATTTTTGTAGGACTGGATATTGGCAATGGTAGTGTTAAAAGTTATATCGGCCACAGGATAGAGGCCGGTCTCCCTCCTCTCTTCCGTAAGTAAGGCAAATCTATTATTTATTGATTTATGAGGATCTCCATTATCAATTATTTTTCCATCCACATAGATTTCTCCTGAAACAATAGTTCGGGCACCGAATATTGCATTCACCATCTCTGTACGCCCGGCTCCTACCAATCCGGCTACACCAAGAATCTCACCTCTGCGAAGCTCAAAGTTTGCATCCTTAACAATTGGAGGGTACTTTGTGGTAAGATTTTTCACAACCATATGTACATCTCCAGGGATATTGGTTTTCGGAGGAAAACGTTCTTCCAGTTCCCTGCCAACCATCATATTTACTATCTTCTCCATTGTTAAATTTTCGATATCCTCGGTTCCAATATATGTGCCGTCCCGAAGAACAGTAACTTCATCGGATATTCTAAATATTTCTTCCATTTTGTGGGAGATGTAAACGACACCTACACCCTCCTTCCTGAGTACATCTATAATTTTAAAAAGAAGATCCACTTCGTGATCTGTAAGAGAGGAAGTAGGTTCATCCAGGACAATGACCTTTGCATCGTATGAAACAGCCTTGGCAATCTCTACCATTTGTCTCTGAGATACTGATAGTTTATCTAAACGTATTTTTGGATCGAGATGAATATTCAATCTGTCAAAAAGAGCCTTTGTATCATCGAACATTTTTTTTTCATCAACAAAAAGACCTTTCTTTGGGTAACGCCCAAGCCAAATATTATCGGTAATAGTTCTCTGCAAAACCTGATTAAGTTCCTGATGAACCATAGAAACACCATTTTCCAAAGCGTGTTTAGGATCAGTAAAATTATGCTGCTCACCTGTTATATGAAACTCTCCGGAATCCTGCTTATAGATTCCAAAAAGACATTTCATCAATGTCGATTTTCCGGCTCCGTTTTCTCCCATAAGAGAGTGAACAGTACCAGATCTAACATTTAGACAAACATTTTTTAGTACCTGTACACCGGAGAAAGATTTGCATACATCTTTTATTTGTAGTAAATACTCATCTTGCAAAAGAACACTCCTCCTGATTAAACTTTTTCAGCTTTTTGTGCTGTACCCTTTAAAACCTAAAAAAACACTTCTTCTCTAACACAGAGCACTATAACTGGCACAAAAGCCAATTTTTATTAAAGGAGATTTCCAGATCCAGGCAGTTTATAGAAATATAAAACCCGTTAAAAATCTCTTTAAATAAAAATTGTGATGGAGACATTAAGTCTCCACCACACATTATACATGAATATTCAGACTAACGAAAGTCTTCAAAGTTGAGAGGAGTAACTGCAACATAAGGAACTCTTACAGCTTTTGTACCATCAGTATCAAGAACCCATGAAGTACCATCAACAGCACCTTTACCCATAGCAGCATTAAGTGCAAGGTCAAGAGTTGCTCTGGCCTGGTTTACACCATCATTAAGAACTGTTCCGTTTAATTCCTTATCAGCAATATGCTGAAGAGCCTGAGCAAGAGCATCTACACTGTAGATAGGAAGCTGAACATTAGCAGCTTTAAGAGCATTGATAGCACCAAAAGCCATACCGTCATTGTTACAAATAACAAGTTCAATATCTTTACCAAAGGCAGATGTTAACCAGATTGCCATCTTGTCATTTCCATGAGCTGTAGACCAGTTGGGATCTGCTTCCAAAGCAAGTTCATCTACAGAAATACCGGCATCTGTAAATGCTTTTACAGATTCAATTGTTCTGGCTTCTGCATCAGGATGTCCGGGTTCACCTTTGAGCATAACATACTGAACTGTACCATCACCGTTTTTATCCCAGTCAGAATTGGCATTCCAGTCAGCTACCATCATTTCACCCTGGATAATTCCGGATTCAGCACTGTTTGTTCCTACATACCAAACTTTATCATATGCACCCATTGCACCAGCTTCTGTGGCTTCTTTGTTAAAAAGAATAAGTGGTATATCAGCAGCCTTTGCTTTTGCAATTATTGAAGCAGCAGAAGCAGGATCTACAAGATTGATTGCAAGAACATCAACACCCTTGGTAATAAAAACATCTACCTGGTCATTAAGTTTTGCCTGCTGACCTTCAGAATCAACTATATCGAGTTTAACACCAAGTTCTGATGAATATCTTTCCATCTCAGGTTTAATAACACCATTCATAAAGTTATCCTGGAAGCTGTAGATATTGGCACCTATTGTAACTACACCATCATCTTTCTCACCACCTGCAAAAGCTCCTGTCAAGGGAAGCAGCATTAAAACTGCCAGTGCAACTAAAAATACTTTTCTCATATTCTTTTCTCCTTAGATTTTTGCGATATCATTAGATATCTTTTTTATACAACAATTTTAACAGTCAGGGAGAGGATAACAATGTGATATTCTATCTATTATTTGGAAGATTTTACAAAATTATGATATTTTTCTACTTTTCGCCCAATAAAAAAACCTTGTAATCAATCCAGATATATTTATTATCCACAAGAGGGAAGTGAAGATCAGGGATATCTTTATCCCCAAGAAGTACCTGAGAAAGCTCTACAATAGCCTGAGCCTGTTCCCTTGAATCATTAAGAACTGTTCCATAGAGATATCCTTTCTCTATATTGGCCACTGCCTCATCAAGCCCGTCTATGCCAACAACCGGAATCCACTTATCGTCTTCAGGATCTATCCTGTTGTTATTATTGGTATCAAGAAACCAACCCTGCTGACGCATTTGCCTGATAGCTCCAATAGCCATTGCATCGTTATTGGATAAAATAGTCTCCAATTCGTTTCCATACAGGCTTAATATATGCTCCATCTTTTCAAAAGCCTTATCACGGTTCCAGTCAGCCACCTCAATAAGAAGGATATCAAGCTGAAATCCATTTTCATAAAAAGTTCTGACAACCTCTGCTGTTCTGATCTCTGCATCCTGATGTCCCTGCTCACCCTTCAAAATAACAGCCTGAATCCTGTTGTCACCATTCTTATCAAACTCGTTTAGATTTGCTGGATCACTGCCAAATAAACTCATTATGAGCTCAGCCTGAAGCTGACCTGACTGTTCGGCTTTGGCACCTACATAATATGATTTATCCCAAAGCATTAAATCTGTCAGCAATGGCTCTCTGTTAAAAAAGACAACTGGAATATTTTCATTTTTTAAACTTCGTATAATTGGATAAACACCAAGACGGTCTACAGGATTAATAATTAAAAGATTTGATTTTTTATCAATCATATCTTCTATATGCTCGTTCTGAAGTATTTGTGAATTTTGAGCATTGTATGAGGATAAAGAAAAAAGATCATCTGAAAATTCTTCTATCTGCCTGGCAAAAGTATTAATATATGGATCATTCATATTATAGATGGCCATGCCAACTTTTTTTTCCGACCCTTTACAGGAAATCAGACTAAAAAGAATTATCATAAGCAATAATAACTGTATTTTAATTTTTTTCATTCCCCCACCCTGGTGCTTGTAATATTACCTGATTTTCCAGAAGGCAATACAGCCGGCATTATTATTTTAATATTCGTCATCTCATCCAAAGAACTTGTAATTATAATATCAGCTTCTTCACCATAGTATAATTTTAATCTCTGATAAACATTACGCATTCCTACACTGCTCCCGGGAGAAGTGCCTTCCAGAATGGATCGTATTTCTGCTATTCG
>DAOWEB010000032.1 GCA_030638735.1 Spirochaetaceae bacterium | reverse complement strand
TCAAGTATATACTCCTCTGTATTTGCTTTTATCCATCGCAAAAAGACTTTTAGATCAAGTACATCTTCCGGAAAGACAGTTCACCACTTACTCTCTTGTTAACACTGACAACAGCGTACCCCTCTCCAATCCCTTCAATCTGAGAATCTCTCTTGTACCCTATCCTTAACGCTCCCCCCAATTCCGGAAGATATACAACTACCAGTCTCTCAGAAATGTTTAATATACATAGAATTACTGCACATAAATTTATTCAGAAGATACGGTCTGCCCGAGCTGATCGCAACCTCATTGCTGGTCGCTAATGTAACTTTCTTGATTAAAAAAAGATGATCCATGTTTCATGGCCATTACTTACTTATGCAGTTCAGCATATGACAGATTACAGAATATTTCCTGTTCTACTTATATCCAGTGTTGGAATGATTTCGGAAAAACTGTTGCATTACAATTTTTTTTCTATGATTGAGACAACCAGTTTCTATAAATTAAAAATTTTATGTCTTTTTAAGAAAAAACTTTATCTTTTTTCTATAAATGAATGTACAATTACAGAAATAAAAAAATGGAGATTGAAAAACCTCTGAAGGAGAAATCAAAATGTCACTGCGCTTTCATGAAATAGCAGAATCCTCTCACCGTATCCTTAATCCATTCACTGAAGACCAACTGATGATGCTGGGTAAAATTTGTCGTTTGCATCCGGATATTAAAATACTTGACCTGGCATGCGGTAAAGGGGAGATGTTATGTCGTTGGGTCCAGGAGCATGGTATTAGCGGTGTGGGTGTTGATATTAGCACAGTTTTTCTGGAAGAAGCTCAAAAGCGTGCATCAGAATTAGGCGTAAATAAAAAGCTGAATTTCGTTCATGGTGATGCAGGGACATATCCTCAGGCGACCCATGATTTTGACGTGGTAAGCTGCATCGGTGCAACCTGGATTGGTAATGGCCTGATCGGGACATTGGAACTGATGAAACAATCACTCAAACCAGATGGTCTTCTGCTGGTGGGTGAACCCTTTTGGATCGACACGCCTCCTGAAAATGCCTATGAAGCTATGAATATTGGTAAGGATGATTATGTTTCTCTGGATAGTACATTAGATCGTATTGAATCGGCTGGAATGCAGCTGGTAGAGATGGTGACGGCAAATCAATATGGATGGGAACGGTATGAAGCACCCCAGTGGATGGCTGTAGACGATTTCCTGCGTGCCAATCCTGATGATCATGATGCAGCATTGTTGTCCAGATGGATAAGTGATAGCCGGCGTGCTTATCTTAAGTATGGTCGCCGATATTTTGGTTGGGGTGTATTCGTACTAAGACCTGTGTATTAGTTTGCTCTGAAATATACAAGCATATTGACTCATAGAAGACCTAAGTATTTAGAAAAAGTCCGGAGATTGTTAAAAATGAGTGGGAAATATGGGATGGTTCTTCTTTTGGGAAAAACTTCTGTTGGGCTATATTAATGGAGAGAAAGTAAACGATGTTCTGGAAAATACACAAAAAAGGAAGTTCATGTTGAAGAAAATTGCTTTAGGATCAGATCATGCTAAGCATTCTCTACAATAAGGATAGAAAAATATGGTGACAGATTCCAATTTACCGATGAATTCAGAAATCGCAGCTGTTTTTAGCTCATATCCCAAAAAGATAAATTCGAAACTAATGTTTCTAAGGCAATTAATATTTGAAACTGCAGCAGCGATAGAAGGCATTGGAAAAATAGAAGAGACGCTTAAGTGGGGCGAACCTAGTTACCTAACTCCAGAATCTAAAAGTGGAAGTACTATAAGAATTGCATGGAAAGAATCTCAAAAAGAACAATACTCGATATTTTTTAAATGTACGGCTAACTTAGTTCCAGCGTTTAAAGAAAAATTTCCTCTAAGTTTCAATTTTGGGGGAAATAGAAGTATAGACTTCAATTTAAATGATGATGTCCCGGTAAGAGAGTTGAAGCAATGTATTGCATTAGCACTAACTTATCACCATAACAAGAAGCTTGAAGCATCGGAAAGATGGAAAACAGTTGAAAAAGTTAAATGATAACAGCATCCAGTTGACAGATTTTGCGGACCGCAACAGAGGTAGGCGTTATGTGTCTAAAGGAACACTATAAAAAGGAGGTAAAAAATGGGATATTATATTGATTTAAAAAGTATAAGTATTGATAATTATAAAGAGATTTTAAGAACTACTGAATTAATTCCAAGTTGGAAGATTTTAGAAAAAGATAACAATAAAAATCTTAATATTATTAAAAAACATGATATTAAGAATCTCGATGAATTATTAATTGCCTTAAAGGACAAAACCAAAATTCAGGAATTTTCCAAACAAAGTGGTTTACCGGAAAATTATCTGGCAACTCTTAGAAGAGTAGTAAATGGCTATCAGCAAAAACCTAATAGAATAAAAGATTTCATTTGTGTTGATGAAGATATAGTTGTTCAACTCGAAGAAATAGGAATTAAAAACACATTTAAGTTATATGAAGAAATTATAGTTCGTAAAAAAAGAAATGAATTCTCAATAAAAACAGGGATTAGTAAAAGTGAAATTATTAAACTTACTAAATTAACTGACCTTTCCCGAATAAGATGGGTAAATCATACATTTGCGTATGTATTATTGGAATCTGGTTATGATACGGCAGAGAAAGTTGCAAATGCAGATTACAAAAAATTATATGAGACAATAAAGCAGCTTAATAAAGAAAGAGAAATTTACAATGCCCATATTGGGGAGCGTGATATGAAAATGATCATTGAATTTGCCCAAGGCCTGGATTTTGAAATCGAGTATTAATCTTGAAAATACAAGTATACGTAACAAATCACTGCACTGGATTTTTACTCTACTATGCTGCGTAAAACCAGTGAATTCAGGCGTT
>DAOWEB010000402.1 GCA_030638735.1 Spirochaetaceae bacterium | reverse complement strand
GCCCAGCCATGTCATACACCAGCCAAATATTCTTGTATAATTGCCAAAATTTAAAAAGAGTGACAGTTTAAAACCATCACTCTGTGTTTTTGTTACCGGAGACCGGACTTGAACCGGTACAGCTGTTAAGGCCGGAGGATTTTAAGTCCTCTGTGTCTACCAATTCCACCACTCCGGCGAATTGTGTTACTATCATATAGTTGATTTATATCTTGGTCAACATGGCATAGAAATAATTTTTCAGGAGTACTTTGTGCAGTTTAATCTAAAGCAGGGAATGATAGATACCCACTTTCACAGCATTATTATGGAGAAGAAGGAGATAGATTCAAGATCTGTTTTATCAGAAGCATTCGAATCAGGTTTGGAATACGCCATAGATATTGGAACGGAAATGAGTGATATTCCTAAAAGGCTTAAACTACTGTCAGGATTTGAAAAAATACTGTTTGCAGCAGGAAACTATCCATCTGAAGTTGAAAAAGACACTGCCCCTAACCTGATCAAACTGCTTGAGAAAATGATTGAAGAGAATAATATTCCGGAAAATAAGAATCATAAAATAACTGCAATTGGAGAAATTGGTCTGGATTGGCATTGGAAATATGGTACAAAAAGGCAGCAGATAGAACTGTTTGAGGCACAAATAAATCTGGCAAATAAATATAATCTCCCTGTCCTTATCCATAACAGAGATGCAGATACAGAAATAGTGGAAGTATTAAGAAAAACAAGGCCTGTATCGGGAGGAATACTTCATTGTTTTTCATCAGATTATGAAACTGCTGTTAAAATACTGGATATGGACTTATCTATATCTTTTGCAGGAAATGTTACATACAAAAAAAACAGTTCTCTGAGAGATGTTGCTTCAAAAATTCCGATTAACTCAATTTTCGCAGAAACTGACAGTCCCTATTTAAGTCCTCAGAAAGTACGGGGTAAAAAAAATCATCCAGGACATATTGGTTATACCTACCAAACCCTGGCCGAGTGTCAAAATATAACAGTACAGAAGTTAATAGAGGAAATTAAAACTAATTTTATAAACCTTTTTAATCCAGAATTGTAATCTCCACCCTGCGGTTTTGAGCTCTTCCTTCAGTTGTTAAATTAGAAGCAATAGGAGTATCACCACCTTCACCTCTGTATAAAAACTGTTTGGAAGGAATTCCTCTTAATACTAATTCATCTACTATTGTCTTAGCGCGATCAACTGAAAGCTCGTATTGGCTTTCCGAAGTTCCTACATCGGCAGTATGTCCTACTACAAGAAAAGTACTCCCTTCTGCTTCTTCAAGCAGCCTTGCGATTACATCCATCCTTAATCGTTCTTCCGGTAATATAACAGGGCTATCCGGCAAAAAATGTATATTCTGCATCTGAAGAACAAGCCCATTATCCCTTTCTTCCAGAATAATATCCTCATTATCAATATCTTCAAGACTTTTTATAATCTTTTCCCTGTTTGATTCTACTGAAAGTGCTGAAATACCATCATACCAAGTTAAAATAAATCCTGTTGTAGATTCTAAACTACCATTTTTGTATCCAATATTTTGACTAACATCAGTTCTAATAAATATTCCACCAGGTTCATCGTTATAGAGCATAATTACAGCTTTATGACTGCCATTAATTGTATTAATCTCAGATCTATTATTATCATAAGGATCTTTTTTATAACGCAGAGCATATTGTGCATCTATAACTGATACAGATCTTGTCTGATAAATCTCATCCCCTCTGTAGATATACCTGCAAAGAAAGGGAATAGTTACAAAATCACCACTACTGTCATATATTAAATCTGTACCGGAAGCTATCCAGGAATCACCTGGTGAAACAGCATCGAAAGAGAAAGCAGGAAAACTCCTATGCAAGGGTACTTCAAATTTGTTATCTATAGAAACATATCCGGCATTATTTAAAAGAAAATCAGTAAAATAAACATCATCAACGGCTTTTGCAATAAGCTGGGAATCTCTCTTCATATCCTGAAGAATATAGTATTCTCCTTTGTAATGATTATTATTTCCAAACTGTCTTCGAAGAAAGCCTCTGTACTCTCTAAATAAATATCCTTTATAGCTTCCATTAATTCTTACCCTTAGATTTTGACGTTCAGTTATTCTGTACTGTTCACCAAGATCAAGTGTAATAATTTGCTGTGAAAACAGGTTAGCTGGTATAAAAATGAAAGTTGTAATAATTATACAGAATAAGGCATGCTTCTGAATGCTGCTGAAGAACTTCATATTAGTAGCCCCTTCTAAAACAAAAGACAAAAAAACCCTCTATTTCAGAGGGTTTTTCATTCAATATAAATTATCTACTACCAATTATCCATCATATCATCAATATCACGACTTTCTTCTGCAAAAAGGTCTGTTACAGCTCTGAGATCATCCAGATAGAAGAAATATGAGCCAAGAGTTTCTTTCGGATCACAGTCAACCCTGAAACCTTCAACCTTTATACCCATTTTATTAGCATAATGATAATCCATCTGCTTAATAGAAGTAGGTATAGCTACTGTCATCTTTTTCCAGCCGGTAAAGTTAAGTTTACCCATGGTAATTTCTGCTTTATTCCCAAACTGATCAGAAACAAGCATCTTTAGAACATGAGGACTGTTACGTCCGACAACCCACAAAGAAACCGTTTTAACAATACCTTCAACAGGTAAAGGTCTTGCAGGCCTTATCGTAAACTGATTAAAACCACGTTTATAATAATCTACTCTTACACCCAAAACATATTTATCAGATTCACTTAAGCCAATTTGCTCTTCAGCGGGAATAGGTTCTTTATCGATTGAACCACCAGGTAATCTTCGGAGTGTCGTAATACCCTGATCTCTACCCATAGATACAGACCAAAATCCTGCATCTTCGAATTTAGAGATGGAAACCTCTTTCAGCATCTGCTGGGCTGTATCCACACCTATTTCAGCAGGATCAGGTCCATCTGCAGTTGTCATTGACTGACCAAAAGCAAAGGTACCAACAGCCAGGAGAACTATTGTAAAAATCAATAACTTATTAATCTTGTTCATTTCCTACTCCTCTCCCCAGATTTCTGCGGCACTTCCCCTGCCGGCAAGATCATCACCATCAAATCTGGTAATAAAGGTATCTGTTAAAACCTTTATCTGGTCAAAATATACAAAATAATTACTTACATTCTCTGTTGGTTTAGTCCAGATTACAATTTTAACCAGTTCAAGACTTTTTAAGTAGGGAACATAATTTCCTGTCTGGGCAATATAACCCGGAATATCAGTATAGAAATTATTCCAGCCAATTCTGGCTAACCCGCCCATATTAAGTACATGAACAACTCCATTGGTATCTCGTACATGAACCTCAAAATAATAATCAAAATCCGAGCACCAAATCCATAGATCAAGTTTCTTGACCCGTCCCGGAATTGAAAGAGGATTAGGAACAGTATTTCCGTCCGCATCTTCTTTTACAGGAATTATTTCGATATTATTATATCCTTTTCTGTCCCACTTAACATTGATTCCAAGAACCTGAAGATCCTTGCCATCCTTATTGGAACCAAAAACGGCTTCCGGCCAGGCTTCGGTATAAGTTTGTTTGGGAAAACCCTCTGTGGTAAATTTACTGCCTACTACAAGCCAGTCGGTTGTTCTGTTTTCAGGGTCAAAACTCTCAAGAATCCTGGATTCAAGGTTTTCTGTAGCTGAATCAGCCATGACTGACGGAAGGACGAGTAAAAAAAGCACTGTGAGGCATATGATAAGAATGCTGCCCTTTCTCATTCTGTACTCCTTGTTAAATTATGCATATACAATATACAAGCATGTAGAATTATATTTCTTAGCTATTTGTTTGTCAAATCTTTTTCTATTAATCAGTAAAATATCACTTAGAAATATAGCCTTCCAATTAAATATCTGTAAGTTTTTTCATTTTCGCATTATTATAGACCTTTTTTAACATTCCATCTATGTCATCTTCTATACTAAAAAGAATAATAGCGGAATAAGTATTGATAAACCATGAGTCAGAAGTAATTATAGACTTATTATCTCTTTCAGAAATTTCATAACATACATTTTTCCATTTATTCGAAAAAAATACCACATATTTACTATTTTTCACCACATCTTTATCAAAAAAGTTTCTAATTTCTATTTCAGGGGTATTATCATTAATTTCGATAGATATTAAATTAATATTCTTTTCACCGGAATTGAGTCCATCAAGAAAACTCAATGCCTCCTCTTTATATGTCGAATTGTCAGTACTATATATAACAGGAAGAATAAAATCACTATCTAATTTTTCACTTAACAATTCTCCGGCTTCAAAAAATGATGTTCTTCTGTCTCTTATAACCATTATAAGATTGTCTGTAATATCTGAAATCCGGTCTTTTGTTTTACCAAAATAATAGACAAGACTATCTCCCTCTGCTTTTGAAAACTCATGAGCCCTTACGCTTAGAAGAGGACTTAAGAAGTAAATATCACTGTCTGAAACTATAAGTTCATTCAAATCCGGAATCTCATCTTTCACATTTACAGTAAATAAACTAAGATTAACTCCTTTAAAAAAAGACTGAACCTTTAACCTAAGTGCATTCCCCTGGAAATCAGATACAATATACGTCCAATAGGAATCTGTAATTATTTCTACCTTTGTACACGAAACCAGGATTAGAAGTACTATAATTATAATCAAAAAAAACTTTTTTTTCATTTCTCTGCACAATCAATTACACATCAGAATTTATTTTCCGGTGTAGTCTTTTTTTAAGATGAAGAAAAGTGCCCCGGCACTGAAAAAAGAGACCAAAGAAACTCCAATAACAGCTGGAAAATAATTTAAATAATAGAACCATGGTGCTAATGGCAGAATAAGAGACAAAGGAATTAATAGACTGTAGATTAAAATAGAGATATAACCTCTTCTTGTACCTGCTTCAATAATAATAATGGAAAAAAACAATAACAAAGCTATACAAATGACAGGGTATATAAACAGGATATAAGCATCAAACTTAAATAAGCTGTTTACAATTTTAGTCAATCCGGCTAAAGAGAGAAACCCAGAGACATAGGAAAAAATAAAAGGGAATTCCCTGTAACTATCCTGCCTGAAAAAACCTCTGGATAACATTAACAAATATCCTGCCAGAGCAGTAAGTATTAGAATAAGAAATTCAGTGATCCATAGATAAATATAAAAAGAGGATTTATCATAATCTATCCTAAAAAATAAACCAACTAACAAAAGTATTATCTGGGCAATAACATAGAAAAAGATACCCATAAAAAAAACTTTTTTAAACCGATCTGAGTTAAAATCCCATTTAAAATAAAGTGAAACTATAATTCCAGAAAACATAGGTACAGATAAGAGAAGAAAAGAGCTGATAATAAATAATATATACATAATTAGAACAACGCTTCTAATTCTAAATGATCTTTAAATATAAACATATGACGTTTTTCCTCATCTGACAGCTCTTTAAATATTTGCTTCCCTTTATCTGTTTTAGATAATACCCGAAGAAAATCACATGTATTAATAGAAATATCCTGATAATGAACAGCTTTTTTTAAAAAATCTATTTTTGACATACCTGATACTTCCGGTATTTCCTCAAAATTATCATCAAATTCAATTTCATCATTAACCTCAAAAATAAAATCAAGGCTTAAATTAAGTTTTTCCAAATTTTCTTTGTAATATTCTGTATATTGTCCTTCCTGATCGATCATCGTTGTAAGTAGTTTTCTAAATGAAACATCATCATTCTCATCTCTGAAATCCGCATAAAATTTACTGATTTTAACTGTCCAGTTAACAGAGAGGGAAAGTAACTCTTTTATTGTGATATTAATCATAAATTATCATACATTCAAAATCTATTCATTACAAGAACCCTTCCACCCCCTTTGACTCTTTCAAGCACTAATGATATAGTGACGCCAAATTTGATATTGTGGGGAGTTGTCCTCATAGAGGGAGTAATATTGGCTGCAAAGGATTTGCGATTAAATCAAGCTATTCGTGTAAAAGAAGTTCGATTAATTTTAGATAGTGGAGACCAGGATGTAGTTTCCATAGAAGATGCAATTGAAAGAGCAAACCAGGCCGGGATGGATCTTGTTGAAATTGCACCTCAGGCGAGTCCGCCTGTCTGTAAAATCATGGATTATGGTAAATATAAGTTCGAACAGGAAAAACGATTAAAAGAATCAAAGAAAAAGCAAAAACTTGTTAAACTTAAAGAAATTCGAATGCAGCCCAGAATAGAAAAACATGACCTCGCTTTTAAAACAAAGCATATTATTGAATTCCTCGAAGAAGGTAACAAGGTAAAAGTTACAATTAGATTCAGAGGACGGGAACTTGCACATACAGAATTAGGTAAAGATGTCTTAATTAAGGCAATTGATCTATTAAATGAGAAGGAAGTTGGATTTAATGTTGATATACCTCCAAAAATGGAAGGGAGATTTATGTCAATGATTTTAAGTCCTAAAAATAAAAAATAAGATTACTAATCTTATTCATAGCAACACTATAGGGGTCTTGTTCCTTAGTCGTGGCTAAAAAATAAATACAAAGGAAAAGCAATGCCAAAAATGAAAACAAGAAAAGCAGCTGCAAAGAGGTATCGCGTTACCGCTTCTGGTAAAGTGAAATACAAAAAGCAGGGTACAGGTCATATTCTGACGAAGAAAACTACCAAAAGAAAGAGAAATCTACGTCATGCAGGAGTTCTAAGTGCTCCGGAGACTAAAAAAGCAAAAATACTGTTACCCTACAGTTTCTAAAGGAGCGAGAAATAAATGCCAAGAGCAGTTGATGGAACAAGAAGAAAAAATCGAAGAAAAAAGATATTAAAGAGTGCTAAAGGTTATTTTGGCCGACGAAGCACCAATTTCAGGGCTGCAAAAGATGCAGTTACAAAAGCAGGACAATATGCCTACAGAGATAGAAGAAGAAAAAAGAGAGACTTCCGAAGACTATGGATTACAAGAATATCTGCAGCCTGTAGAGCTGAAGATATTACTTACTCAAGATTTATAAACGGTCTGAAAAAAGCTGAGATAGATTTAAATAGAAAGGCTCTTTCGAACCTTGCTATTGAAGATAAGGAAGCATTCTCTGCCGTAGTTGCAAAGGCAAAAAAAGCTCTGGGAGTTTAATATCATGATTACTCTTGATCAAATTAAACAGTTGGATATTAAAGTAAGAAAAGCTATCGACATAATAAATTCGCTGACAAGTGAAAATAAAATGCTTCAGGATAAGCTTGATACTTACCAACTTAGAATTGAGGAACTTGAGATACTAATTGATACCTTCAAAGAAGATCAGGGTGAGATTGAACACGGAATAATCGATGCTTTAAATCAGTTGGACACACTTGATAATAATAAAATAGTTCCGGAAGAAAATATACATCAGGAGCAGGAGCAAACTGAATCAGCTGAAGAATCCAATGAATCTGATGTAGAAGAAACTGAGGAGAAAGAAGAAAGCAAAGATGATTCTTCTTTGAAATCTGAACTTGAAACTGATCCGGAGCATTCAGATGCTGATAAGGAAGAAAAACCTGATGAAACAGCAGATGATTCTGATGGGACTGAAATAGAACTGGATATATTCTGATCATTATACCATGAGTAGTCTTCAAAAAATAAATCTACTAGGGTCCTCGTTTTCACTTAAAGTTGATGAGGAACCCGAATATTTTAAAAAAGTTATAAATCATATTGAAAAAATGTTTTCTAATATTGAAATAGATATGAATATCAAAGACCCTTTGCGTATTGCGTTATTATCCTGTATACTTCTTACAGATGATCTTTTAAAAGAAAGGGACAAAGCATCGCAAAATCCTGATTTTAAGGATGCAGATGAAGTTGAACTAATGACTCTCAAAATTATTAGTTTGATTGATAAAACTATTATTTAAATATTGTCCTGCGGTGTTCGGGCGGGGATACAAGTCTCTTGGTTCAAACATATAGAATGGGGATACAAATTCGCAGGTTGAATTGCGCGTTTCTATGAATCGTACAGGATGCCTGTGAGAGTTCACCCACTTGAACTAATAGAGTTCAAGAGACAATTCTCCAAGCGGCATCGCGGGTTTTTACTTCTTTATATATAATTTTTTTAATGATTCCATGTTGACATTAGGCTAATCAGATAATAGTATCAGAAACAATTATGCCAGTATTAACAAGTCAGCAAATAAACAGATACTATGAAAATTTTAAAGAAATTGATGTAACTTTTACAAAAGAAGTTACTCAAAATCTTAAACTTCTGCCAAAACATGTATATTTGAAGTGTCTGGGAACCCAATGGCCCGGAATAATATATTCAACATCTATGGTGGGAGCAAAGATTATTGCAAATATAGGTTCAGATTCATTCGAACTAATTCGAAAAGCAAATAATCTTGTTGCTCTTCGCTTTGCATTCAGTATAGAAGATAAAAAGGATAAACTTCTTTTTTTTGTTTCTGCAAAAGTATCAGGATTCAATCCATATAATAAAGAGAATCCAAACCTTAATTTTATCAATCTTGTATATACAAAACGTCCACCGGACGATCTTATTGCTATTTTAGGCCAGATGCTTGAAATTAATATTAATTCAAAAAAACGTACGGATGAAAGAATAGATATAACGGCTGACAGTATAAGAATATTAGGACTTGTATCAAAAAATGCAAAAATTTCACTGGAAGGTATTCCAAGAAACTGTATTGTCAGAGATGTTAGCTTTTCAGGAGCAAAACTGGTTTTACCGGGTATTGCAAAATTCCTTAATAACAAAGAATGTGTTCTTGGAATAATTGCTAAAGATGATAAAATATTCACCCTGAGGGGGAAGGTAGTAAGAGTGGAAACTGTGGCAGATAGAAAAGATATTGCTGTTCTTGCTATAAAATATAATGAAGAATCAATCTCTATGGATTATAAGAAAATGATTAACAATTACCTTACTGTTAAACGTAATAAAGGTAATAGATAATAAACTTTATCTAACAAACAATGGAAAATTATGAATAAAAATATAAACCCTATTCTCGATAGAATAATGTATGTCTCTATTCCAGAAGATTCTGAACAGGAAATTAATGGTTTTCAAATTGACAGCTCAGTCCTTATGCCTATTGAAATTCCTATAGGTGAAACAGATTGGCAGATGCAGGACCTTTCATGGGAAATGATAGTTGCTGCAATGTTGAAAATATTTGCATGGGATCCTTCCCATAAGGACATAGAATATTACCGAAGTTTTATTCAGGCTGTACAACCGGACATAAATGAAGAAATGACCCAGACAGGCATAATAAAAGCTGGTAAAAAGGATTACGAAATTGCTGAAGAAATTTTCCGTGCTCTTGCAAATTATAAACCTGATATAGAGCAGAATCTTACAAATCTTGCTCTGGTTTTTGAAGAACAGGCTGAATTATATTCAAATCTGAATAATCCTGATTTAGCTGAAAAAAAAATAGAAGAAGCTTTTAAAACCTACAAACGGGCTATTAAACAACATCCGGAATCAGAAGAAATTTTTTATAATAGTGGTAATTTCTACCTTAAACATGGAAATGTGGAAAAGTCTGTCGAATTACTTAATCATTTTCTTACTGTTACCAAAGATTCCAAGAAAAAGGAACTGGTTTCAGATATATTAAAAAAGGTTAAAAGCATTTCTGTTGATGACAGAACTTTTAATGAAGCCTATGAGTTAATTAAGATGGGAAGGGAAGAATCTGGAATAAAAAAGATTCTAAATTATATAAGTAATAAACCTGATATATGGAATGCCTGGTTTCTTCTGGGATGGGCCTATCGCAGGATTGGAAATTATCAGAAAGGGAAAGAGGCACTATTGGAGTGCTTAGCCCTAAATGACAAAAATGTTGATACATATAATGAACTTTCTATTTGCTTCCTTGAACTTGGTGAATACAATGAGTGTAGAAAAAAACTGGCAAAAGCCCTTAGACTTGATGGCGAAAATATTAAAATTATATCAAATTTTGGGATTTTAGCCTTAAAGGAAAGTAATATTGAAGAAGCCATGGGTTTCTTTAGAACAGTGCTTGAAATTGATCCTGATGATGAAATAGCAAAAAAATATATAGAATTCCTCAGCAAAAAATAATAATAAATTAAAATTCGTTTTTTTTTAAATTTTTACTAAAGCTATTAAGATACCCTACCGATGGTATTCAATGAGGGAAGCTGTATCCATGGTACCTGGAATAGTACATTCTTCCCCCCTATAGTAATAGTATCGGAGAAATCTGAGGCCACTTAATAGAAAATATGATTTTTTTTATATTTTTTATTATAAAGGCAGAAAATCTGGAGCAAGGATGCTCCAATGAGATGTTTTCATGGAGGAAACAAATGATTATAAATCACAATATGAGTGCAATGTTCGCACAAAACAAGTTAAAAGTTACAAACAGCAACGTAACAAGAAATATGGAAAGCCTTTCTTCAGGTTTAAGAATAAACAGAGCTGGTGACGATGCTTCAGGTCTTGCGGTATCAGAAAAAATGAGAGCACAGATTCGGGGTCTAAGACAGGCATCCAGAAATGCTTCCAATGGTATTTCATTTATTCAGACTGCAGAAGGATATATGCAGGAAACACAGGATATTCTCCATAGAATGAGAGAACTTTCAGTTCAGGCTGCTAATGGTATCTATTCAGAAGAAGACAGAATGCAGATTCAGGTTGAAGTAAGTCAGTTAGTTGATGAAATTGATCGAATTGCTTCTCATGCCCAGTTTAATGGTATGAATATGCTTACTGGCCGTTTTGCCAATGAAACTGGTGAAAATACAGTAACAGCTTCAATGTGGCTCCATATTGGTGCTAACATGGATCAAAGAGAAAGAGTATACATTGGAACAATGACATCCCAGGGCCTTGGTATTACAGATGTTGGAACTGGAGATTTTATTTCCATACGATCACCTGAAGAGGCTAATATGTCTATAGGTACTATTGATATGGCTCTTAAAACTATTAACAAACAGAGAGCAGACCTTGGGGCCTACCAGAACAGGCTTCAACATGCTGTAGTAGGAATAGATATTGGTGCTGAAAACCTACAGGCTGCTGAATCAAGAATTAGAGACGTAGATATGGCAGAACAGATGGTTGAATTTACCAAGAACCAGATTTTGCAGCAGGCTGGAACAGCAATGCTTGCCCAGGCTAATGCAAAAACACAATCTGTCTTGCAGTTATTCTAATTGGGGTTTATAGTATATATATGGAGGTCTATAGACTAATCTATAGGCCATCCTTCGTTCTTTGAAAAAATACTCTCCTTATTTTAAAGGGCATAGTTGTGCGAAGGGAGTTTCTGATCCGCATATCAGAAAGAAACAGTGCGGGTCGGATAAATCTCCTCGTATTAAGGAAGGAATGAACGGGGCAGAAGGGGCGCACGCAGACCTTTTGTTTCCTCCCTAACCATGCATAAAGCAAGAGGCAAAGGATGCCTCTTTTTAACCTATCAAGGAGGGTTACATGATAATAAATCACAACATGAGTGCAATGTATGCTAACAGAACTCTTGGAGCCAGAGGTAATGATATTGCCGGCAACATAGAAAAACTAAGTTCCGGTATGCGTATCAACAAGGGCGGCGATGATGCTTCAGGTTTAGCTGTATCAGAAAAACTGAGAAGTCAGATTCGTGGTCTTAATCAGGCAGAAAAGAATATTCAGAATGGTGTTTCATTTATACAGACAGCCGAAGGTTATCTTCAGGAAACACAGGATATTTTACATAGACTCCGTGAGCTTTCTGTTCAGTCAGCTAATGGTGTTTATACAAGTGAAGATCGAATGCAGATACAGGTAGAAGTGTCACAGCTTGTTGATGAAATCAACAGAATAGCTTCTCATGCCCAGTTTAATGGTATGAATATGATGACTGGTAATTTTTCCAGAGATTCAGAAACTGTTATGCAGTTCCAGGTTGGTGCAAATATGGACCAGAATGAAAGAGTATACATCGGGACAATGACAGCCCAGGCGCTTGGTATTCAGGGAGCACAGGGAAGTACAGAAACAATTAATATT
>DAOWEB010000375.1 GCA_030638735.1 Spirochaetaceae bacterium | reverse complement strand
TAAAACTCTCAAAAAAACAGACAAACACAAAGGAGTAAACATTATTCAACTATAACTATTTTTAACCATCTTATAATAGAAGTCAATTAAAAAAAATATGGAAAAAATTGTGATTAAACATTAAATAACTACAGTGTAGTGGACTGAAAAAATACAGATTCAGTTGTAAAGCGGCTTGAATTCCATCAGGATACAACTAAATGGAATATAGAAATATTTTGTTGATCTATTATTCCCTGTATAAAACTCGATATATATCCAGATATTCCTTGTATAAAACTCCATCAATATAGAGATATTCCTTGTATAAATCTCCATAAAATGAAAAAATTAGCCCTTGAAGCTGCAGGATCCAATTTGGGAGTTGCACATGCAGAAGCCGCTTTCCCGGTAGGCAAAATTGAATCTCTATTTCTCTATCCATTGAATTTTGAAGAATTTCTTATTGGCATTAATGAGCACATGGCATTCGATTTTCTTAATAATTTCCGGGGTGAGAAAACAGATGATATATATCATATACGTTTATTTGAACTCCTTAAAATATATTTTATTACAGGAGGATTACCAGAGTTCCGGTGCAACTCTCAAGAGTCCAGGATGGTACTGCAAAAAAATACAGGTTTAAAGATGTTATTTCCAGTGGTTACAGAAGTTATAAGGATCTGTCAGATCCCATTGACTGGCTTGTAAAGACCGGGTTGGTTTTGAAGACTAATATCAATGAACATCCTGCAGTTCCAATTTATGGTAATACAATGGAAAACAGCTTCAAACTGTTTTTATTTGATATTGGGATTCTTGGCGCTATGGTGAAAATTCCACCAGAAATAATGATGCAGTATAAATATGGAACATATAAGGGGTATTTTGCTGAAAATTTTATTTTTCAGGAATTATGCTCTTATAATTTTACAGATATAGTAACCTGGGCAGGGAGAACATCTGAAATTGAATTTGTCCTTCAACTGGACGATAAATTAGTACCTGTAGAAGTTAAAGCAGGAACCAATACCAAAGCAAAAAGCCTGTTGGTTTACATAAATAAATATCATCCGGAAATGTCATTTAAGTTTACAGGTAATAAATTCGGAATTGACCGGCAGAAGGAAATTTATAACTATCCATTATATATGGTGTCAAAATTCCCGCCGGATAACTTATCAATATATTGAGGTAAAGCCAGAGTCGCAGTAAAACCAAAAACATGCCGATAGTATAGACATCGCAAAACCTCCACCATAATTTTTTATTGACAGATCAATCCATAAACTTTACAGTTATTCCAGGCTCAGCATAAGGTAATGGAGTAAAATATGAAAAAGTATATTTTATTGTTGTTAGTTCTGTTTTTTACAATAAGCACTGTTTTTGCGCAAAACAAAACAGCCCTTGTTATTGGAAACGGAGCATATTCCCACTTCCCAAGGCTTTCCCATCCTAAAAATGAAGCTATAGATATGAAAAATGCCCTCCGTAGGCTTGATTTTGAGGTCATCCTTCTTCTGGACGGGACAGAGGACCAGATAGTAGATGCCATAGCCGATTTTGAGGCAAGACTGCAGCAAAGAGGCGGGTTGGCCCTTTTTCATTACGGTGGACATGGTGTTCAAGTAAATGGAGCCAATTACATAATACCTGTAGATGCAGATATTCCCGACGAAAGAAGGGTAAAGTCCAGGGCTGTGGATATAGATGAAATAATTGCCGCACTGGATGCCTCGGGAAGTAAAACAAATATAGTTATTTTAGATGCCTGCCGGGACAATCCATTACCCGGAGGTTCCAGAAGCGGAACTAGAGGACTGGCTGTTGTTGGAAACCAGCCGCCCGATTCAGTTATTGTCTATTCTGCCGATGCAGGAACAACAGCTCAGGACGGTTTGTTTACACCAACCCTGTTAAAATATATAGAAACGCCCGGTCTGGAGTTTTACGATCTTCTAAAAAAAGTACGTACTGATGTAAGAACTGCCTCCGGCGGAAAACAGCGCACCGGTGACTACAACCAGCTGGAAAGCGATATATACCTTGCGGGAACAGGCAGCGCCCCGGTACGAACCCCGGGCTTTGTGGAAGAAGCGGCAAAGTACGGTTCAGTAAAGGTAAGTGTAGTAGAAGCCGGAACAGTCTACATAGATGGTGTTAGAATGGGAAACCTCTCCTCCAACCGTTCTGCTACCTTGAGCGACATAACAACCGGCATCCACCAGCTGGAGATACGTTACGGCAGTAAAACAGAAAGAAAGAGTATAACAGTGTATGAAAACAGAATAGCCAGCGCCGGCTTTACCTGGGTGGACCCTTCTACGGTGGCAATGAGTAATAGAGACAGCATCAGTTTATCCGATGGAGCAGGAGACAACTTTGTTCTTGTCCGTGGCGGAACCTTTCAAATGGGTTCCACAAGCGGTGGCAGTGACGAGGCACCAGTGCACAGTGTAACGGTAAGCAGTTTTTATATAAGTAAGTACGAAGTGACCCAGAAAGAATGGCAGAATGTAATGGGGAGCAGTGTAAAAGAGCAAAGAGATAAAGCAAACCCGGACTGGCCTATGAAAGGAGAGGGAAACAATAATCCCATGTACTTTGTAAGCTGGAATGAAGCAGTGGAATACTGCAATAAACTAAGCCGGAATGATGGCTTAGCCCCTGTCTATTCTGGCAGTGGAGACAATATCCTTATGAATAAAAACGCCAACGGCTATCGTCTGCCTACTGAGGCGGAGTGGGAGTATGCAGCCCAGGGAGGGAACTCGAGCCGTGGATATACTTATTCGGGAAGTAACACTATAGGAAATGTGGGCTGGTATAGCAGTAACAGTGGATATGAAAACCACCCGGTAGGAGGCAAACAGGCTAACGAGCTTGGACTGTATGATATGAGCGGGAATGTATACGAGTGGTGCTGGGACTGGATAGGAGACTATTCCAGTGGAAGTCAGACTGACCCGACAGGAGCGTCCCCGGGCTCGTACCGTGTGTTTCGCGGCGGTAGTTGGGACTATGACGCTTCCTACAGTCGGTCTGCCGATCGGATCGGCTACGTCCCGGCTGGCCGGTACTACGATCTTGGGTTCCGCGTTGTCCGGCGTCCATAGTTAGGGTCTTTGCTGGGAGCGCCCTGAGTGGAGCGAAGAAAGGTGTGGCCAGAGAAATGGAATACAGAGGCTGTACCTGGAACCCTATTCTTTAGTCCTCTTCGTCCCGTAGGGACAACCCGAAAAGCAGACAGGTAATTTATTACCGGGATAAAATGTAAAAGATATTTGTAACCTCTACTGTTCCAGTTTTTCCAAATCTGCAATATCCTGTGCCCGGCCGGAAGCTTTTTTATTTGTAATCAGGTCTTCTTTACTAATAAAGGAGACAATAATATTTCCATATCGTCCACGCACAGTTCTGGCTTTTATATTTTCAAACAGAACCCCGTCAATTTTATTTAACAAATCAATTCTTACAGGTTCAATTCCAAATTTAATAATATTCCCTTCTTCGGTAAAGATATTATCAGGCAGAGCTTCCTTTTCAAAACCAAAGGCACATAGAGCCTTTTTTAATTTATCAATATTTTCCTGCTTACTCTGAAAAAAGATATCAATATCTTTTGTAAACCGGGGATATCCGTGGAATGCGACAGCATATCCTCCAACGATCATATAAGCAACGTTATTTTTTTCGAATAACTTCAATAACTCTTCGAAATCTGACTGGGTATTCATAAATAAATTTTCCTGACTGCAGACGCAGTTCTTCAACAATATTGAGAGCCTCTTCCTTATCTGCTATGTATTCAGAATGCTTATCTTCATGGTGGAGTTTTTCCACTGATATTGATAAGTCCATTGGAACCCCCTCTGAAAATAAATATAACTACTAATAATCTACATTAAAAACAAAATTGAATCCAGTTAATGGTTTTCTGCTTCAATTTCTTTCAATCAAACATTCCCTCCTGGTTTTCACAACATCATTTCGGCAGAGCAGTATATAACACCATTACTTCCTCAAGTTCAAATATTTCATTTTTCAGATATTTTGAATTCAACGTTGTTTAATAATCAAAGAAGAACAAAATTAACTATTTCCAAATACTGGTTTTTGAATTATTATAAAATTAGATATAAAGGAAGATATATGTTTAATAAAAAAATTGCATTTCTATTTTTTCTTATTTTTTTTACGATTATAATAAATCCTGCTTTTTCCAGTGATGAAAATCGTGTGGCGTTGGTTATAGGAAATTCCAATTATGAATTTTTCTCACCTTTAAATACGCCTGTGGAAGAAGCTAAATCTGTTGCGGAAACACTTGAAAGGCTGGGATTTGATGTAATTTTATCTCTGGATGCCAATTTAGAAGAGATGCTGGACTCATTATATATTTTTGAGGAAAAGCTTAAATCCGGAGGAATAGCTTTTTTTCATTATGGTGGACATGGAGTTCAATCAAATGGACAAAATTATTTAATTCCTGTTAATTCAGATATTTCAGATGAGCGTAAACTTAGAACAAGATCCTTAAACCTTTCAGAAGTAATGTCTACTCTTGAAATTTCCGGAAGTGAAACTAATATTATTGTAATTGATGCATGCCGTAACAATCCCATACCTGGTCTTGAAAGATCAGGGAAACGTGGTCTTTCTATTGCTGGCAATCAACCTGGAAACTCTATAATTATATATTCTGCACAGGCAGGCAGTACTGCAACTGATGGAATTTTTACACCGACTCTCTTAAACTATCTTGAGCAACCACTTGGGTTAACCGAAATTCTTCAAAATGTGCAGAGAGATGTTCAGCAGCAAACTGGGCGGAATCAACGACCAGGATCCTATTCAGAACTAATTACTCCAATTTACCTGGCAGGCAAGGTAGATTCATTACCGGGTGAACAGAATACAGTTGAAATTATAGATGGGTTTGTAAAATCAGAGTCTGCATGGTTTGATTTTTATGGCCCTTTTAGCAAATTCTATAGAAATGAATTTGATTATGCTGATAAACAGAATCATCACAAGACATGGCTGTCTTCTTTTTATATTGACCCATATGAAACGACTTTTGAAGATTATGATGAATTTTGTAATGCAACAGGTTGGGATCTCCCTGATGATAAAGGATGGGGGAGGGGAAACAGGCCGGTTATACATGTCTCTTTCAGTGATGTTATTGCTTATGTCAATTGGAAAAGTAAGCAAGTAGGACTGGATCCTTGTTATTCAAAAGAGGGCGATATAGTGCGATGTGATTTTTCAAAAAATGGTTATCGTCTTCCTACGTCTGCAGAATGGGAATTTATTGCCAGGGATGGTGGTAAGATGATTATTCAGCCATGGGGTAACGGAGAGCCTGCAGGGAATCTCCCGGATAAAGTGTATTCAAGAGTTTCCGAATACCCGGAATACTCAAGGCCACCAACCCCTCTTCCGGATGATTCCGAGCTTTATACATACACTGACGGGTTTCCTTTTACTGCCCCAGTGGGCAGCTTCTCTCCAAATAGTTTTGGCATATATGATCTTGAAGGAAATGTTACCGAACTTTGCTGGGATATATATTGGGCACAGTCCGATAAATACAGGGATGATAATAATTATTATTTTACTAAACGTAATCCTACGGGACCATCTTTTGAAGATGTTGGTTGGCAATGGGGTTCAACAGAAAGAGTGCGTAGAGGAAATAGCTGGCGACATATATTTTTAGTTAATGAAGATTATTTTGATGGCTATAATGCAGAAAAAATTATATATAATGATGTAGGTTTTCGTTTAGTTCGAACTGCAGAAGAATAGTTTTGAAGTTTCCTGTATTGTTGTATTTAAATTTATGTTTAATATCTTATGGATTTGCCCAGGATCTGCCTGGCTCTATTAATCAAAAGCTTAGCAAATTGACTGTTGAAATGGAAAATGAAATTTGCGGTTTGGAATTTGTACCCGATGGGGTACAGGATGAATGGGGGAATTTTATTTATACATCAACAGGAATTCCACAGAAAATAAATGAACCCGGATTAAACTGTACCGGTTTTACAAAGGCTATAGCAGATTACCTGTTTAAAAGAATCTATCATACAGAAAAGGCTTTGACTGTTAAAGAACTCGAAAACCGTTTTCTTGATTTACGTATAGATCAACAAGCTTCTTTATATGAATATGAAAGAGATCCATTCTATGCCCAGGATTGGATTCGTAACTGTTCACTAGCAATTAATGGGACTCCTTTTGTCTCTGGTTCCTATTGGGATATTAAGGATATTCCAGGCCATGAATTTGATCCAAAATGGGGATTCCGGGCTGAAGGGATTGAGGATATTGCATCTAAGCTGAGTACTAAATATCCAGGATCGGTTTATTTTTTTGCAATTTCCAAGATATTAAATTACCAGCTGGGGATTCGTCAGTTTGCTCATGCAGGTTTAATGGTTAATTTTACTGAAGATGGAAAATCAATTACCAGGTTTTTTGAAAGCAATGTGGTTAATTCAATTCCACGATTTACCTTTCATAATGAAGGGAGGTATATCTATCTTGTCAGAGTTGATATTAATAACATTTTAAATCAATTTTGATTTATGGGTTAAAATCTATAGTAAATTGAGATACTATTAATCAAAGTTCATTTTAGATATATTTTTTACAAGTTTATCTTTTAATTTCTGCAGTTTTTGAAATTATATCAGTTACATAAATCTTATATTTATTTCCTTCGACAATAGCTGTATCTCCCAGAAAAAGGATTAAACTATAATCTTCATCTGTTCCATAACTAATACCCCAGTCGTTTCCAATACCATATTTCCCATCCCAAAATGTAAGCTCTTGATTGGGTAATATTTTATAACTTGTATGGACACCGTTTTGCGGGCTGTCAGGATGATGTAGACTGATTGTAATTTCTGTATTTGTATCATTTTTGACTGATCCGGTTTTGACAACCATGGAATTATTTACCCTGTAATTTTCTATAGCTGTTTTGGTAAAAGAGTTGATACCCATAATCTCAGTCAATGCATATTCCATATTACTCATTGGATGTCCCTGCCATTTAATAAGGCCATCGGTATCTATAATAATAGCATGAGGAATCCCTCTGACACCATAATCTGACGAGCTGCTGCTGCCAGTTCCGATTATATATTCCATATTCATTTTATCAATAAAATTATCAATATCAGCTTTATACCTGTCCTCTGCGGTAAGGCTGATAAAAACAACATCTTTTACACTGTATTCCTCATACATTTCAATAATATGGGGAATTGCCTGAATACAGGGTCCGCACCAGGTTGCCCAGAATTCCAGTACGATAACTTTTCCTTTTAGATCTGCGAGGCTCACTTGTTCATCAGTATTAAGCCAGTCCGCTGCATAAATTTCCGGTGCTGGTGATCCCGGATTCAATTCAGGGAAAGCGCTAATGCTTAATGACAATAATAATAAAACAGATATTAGCAAGGTTTTTGTTTTCATTCATATTACTCCATTGATATCATTATTTATGATATTAAAAATCTGTGTTTCAACCGGGATTAAATTTTACTGCTATCTGTCTTATTTCACTCCAATGGGAAAATCCTGTCCAAAAATAAATCCAGTAGGGTACTGTGCCTGTCCTGCGTACTGTTCCGTTAAACCGGGCAGGGCAGACTCCACATATCCCTTTAGACTTCCCACTGTAATCTGTCCATTACTCTGAGCTGCATTTCCCCCAAGACCATCCAGAAGAGCCTTAGTTAATGCTCCCTGGCCAAGAGCTGCGAACTCCTGGGCAAACTGATCGTCCCTGCTGGCTGCAATAAGGGCGGAACCTGTGGCACGGCTTAAGCGGGAAAGGGCAATCTCTTCGGCTGCTCCCCTTACGCCAAAGGCTGTATTTATGGCTCCGGAGTTACAGGCATCCAGAACCAGGAACTGTTTTCTTGCAGGAATGGAACTTACAAGAATTTCAAACTCAGGGCCTGCCAGTCCCAGATCCATCACCTTTGACAGGTCAGTCATCTGGGTTACATCTGTTGGAATAAAGAAAAACTCGGTACGTTCTGTTTCTTCAGATTCAAGTGCTATTCCGTGGCCTGCATAAAAGAACATAAAAACATCCTCGGGTTTTGCCCTGGCGGTTATTCTTTCTAACGCATTTATTATCCCCTGACGGGTAGCTTTTTTATCTGTTAAAAGTGTTGTTTCTATGGATTTAAACAGAGAATCTCCAGATTTTTTTACAGCACCTATAAAACTGTCTGCATCATTTACTGCATAGTTTAGGTTGTACCTTCTGTTTTTGTATTCGTTGATTCCCACTGCAAGTACCCAGAGTGTTGGTTCCACTTTATGTGGAGCAGTGTAGCTGATTGTTATGACTGATGGTGTACTTTCTATTCTGTTTGCTGTGAAGGCAAGGGCTCTTAATGAATTGTCACCGTTTATTAATTGAATTGCAAAGGTTTGTGTTATTGTATCACTATTACTGACAACAGCCACACCTCGGTTTGTGCCGGATACCCTGACACCATTATGAAACAGGCGGATCTCTTCAGCTCCACCTCCCTTGTCTGTTGCACTTACTTTTACCTGAACTTTGCCGCCTGTTCGTACAACTTCAATTGTTACTTCAGGTGTAGGAAGAATTGAGTCAGCCAAACGTTTATTTCCAACCAGTTCGCTTATATCCTTTCCTGCAATCTTTGCCTGAATAATGTCGGGACGATAGTATGTCTCGAAGAACTGGTCGATTGTGAATGTTTTAAATCCATCAACAAAATACACTGCTTCTTTTGCAAGCCCCTCACTCCCAAAGAAGTAACCTTCTGGTGTCCAGGTTAAATATTCACCTTCGCTGTTTGCCATTGAAGTATAAATTAACTCACCATCGGGAATATTCCAGAATTTTTGTGTTCCATCGTCTGAAACAGAAAATGCATGCAGCCCATCAGGAGTAAACGCTACCGATCTGATCCATTTATTATGCCCATCCATTGTATTAAGTAATTTACCAGATGAAACATCCCAGAGTTTAATAGTATTATCCCGCGATCCGGATAAGATATATTGATTATTGGGAGAAAAAATAGCAGAAAATACAGTGTCTTTATGTCTATCCAGATTATGAATTATTTTCCCCGAGCCAATATCCCATAATCTAATTGTTCTGTCTGCAGATCCGGAAAGAATATATTTCCCATTTGGGGAAAATACTACTGAACAGACTTTAGCTGTGTGCCCCTCAAATGAATGGAGTACATTACCTGTATTGACATCCCAGTGTTTGATAGTTTTATCCGATGATCCGGAAAGAATGGTTTTTCCATCAGAGGAGAATGCTACAGAATGGATTCGATCTAAGTGTCCTGAGAATGTACGAATTACATTTCCAGTTCCTGGATCCCGAAGTTTTATAGAATTGTCTGATGATCCTGAGAGGATATATTTTCCATTCGGTGAAAAAACTACCGAGTTTACATCTTCAGAATGATCTTCAAGTGAATAAATTAATTCTCCGGTATCCACTTTCCAGAGTTTAATTGAATCGTTATAACCCCCACCCCAGCCGCCTGTTCCGGAAACTGCAAATTTATTATCGGGTGATATAGCTGTTGAAAATATACCTCCTGACAAATTGTCCTTGAAAACACGGATCAACCCACCGGTTTTAACATTCCAGAGTTTCATGGTTTTATCCCATGAACCCATAAGGGCATAATTACCTTCTTTAGAGATACTTACAGAAAGATTCCCTTTAGTTAATGCCTCCAGAGTTTGGAAAGATGTACCAGTTAATAAATCATTAATCTTTATGCTCCCGTCATTTGAACCTGACAGATAATACTGTCCATCATGTGATACAGCTACTGATGTTACCCAGGTGGAATGATCATAAGCCTTATAGAGCAATTGTCCTTTATATAGATCCCACACAATGGTACTTCCATCTGCTGAACCAGAGATAGCATATGCACCATCCGGAGAAAAAGTCACATCCAGAACTTCTCTGCTGTGTCCCGCCAGGGTATTTATCAATTCACCTTTTCTTATGTCCCATAATCTTACTTTATGGTCTTCTCCACTATATTTCCCGGAACCTGAAAGAGCATATTGCCCGTCCGGGGAGATTGCTACGGAATTTACTTTTTCCATGTGACCATTGAAAGTTTTTATTAATTCTCCAGTGGAAATATTCCAGAGTTTTATCGATTTATCCAGTGATGCAGAGATAGCAGTTTTCGAATCGGATGATACTGCAATGGAGGTAACAGCATCTGTATGACCTTTCAATGTTCTGACTAATTTACTGCTTTGTATATCCCATATGTTTATGTTTTTATCATATGAACCCGAAAGTATATATCGTCCATCCGGAGAGTATACAACCGAAGAGATACTACTTTCGTGACCGTAAAATGTATGTAATTCTTTTCCTGAAGAGGTTTCCCATAATTTAACCATCTTATCGGTTGCACCGGAGGCAATTTGTTTTCCATCAGGAGAGAAGGCGGTGGTACGGATTTGACCAGTATGTCCTGTAATTGTATTGAGCTCACGTCCTGTTGAAATTTCCCAAACAACTATTTTTTTATCGTATAATAAGCTGGAAATAACTAAATTACTATCGGGTGAAAAAGAAGCAGAAGAAATTGGTCCTAAATTTGCTGACTTAATTACCATTTGTACATCATTTGTGGGTAATTGAATTGCCCAATTACTAAATTCTTCAGCCCTTTGTTTTGCCTGAATCAGGGTTTCGTTTATAAGCGCTTCATCGGGTTCATAACCATCAGCAAACACGGGGATTGAATTTAAACAAATTATCAAGATAAAGGAAATGATGTGAATAACCAAATGAGCTGAATTGTTTCTAACAATCACCAGAGGCACCTCTTTTTGAAAAATAAATTTTTCTTAACTTAAGTTATTTTTGATTATTTTTGTTGGGAAGTCAATTAAAAAAAATCCTACATCCAGAATACTCCAGGGGCTAAAAACTATATAAATATCAGTAAAGTTGTAACTACGCAAATAAATATTGCATTTATGTTGCCATTATGCTAACTTTAAGTATGAGGGTGCTTAATAAGAGATTATTGGATACTGCTAAAAGAAAATATTCTGATTCAAGAAAGGCTATTGATGGATGGATAGTAACAATTCAGAATGTTTGTCCAAAAAACTATTTTGAATTAAGGAAAACATTTTCCAGTGCTGATCTGGTAGGTGAGAATGAAATATTAATTTGCTTTGATATAAAGGGTAATCATTACAGGTTAATAGCAAAAATGGATTACCCAAACACAGCAATTGTAAAAGATTTTGTAAAACATTCTGATTATAATAGAAAATATAGGTATAAGGGGAAAAAATAATGAGTTCTGTTATGTCCTTTGTAAACGAAAATTTAACAGTCCTTGAAGAATGGTCTCGTTTTCTTACAATTAATTCTGATCAGGAACTTGGTAATGCATTATCTCTTGTTGAATCTCTTATAGATAGAAAACACACAGGAGAAACACACTTATCTACAATAATTGAAAGTCTTGGAGACTCTATTGAAAAATATGAAAAAAAATATCCTGTAGAAAATCTTTCCAATATTGAAATATTAACATTTCTAATGGATCAAAATAATCATCGTCAGGTGGATCTCTATGATATTGCAGCAAAATCAGATATAAGTAATATACTTTCCGGAAAAAAACAACTGAATATCAATCATATAAAAAAACTATGTAAAAAATATAATGTATCTCCTGATATATTTTTTACATAGGGATTACATACATACTTGAATTTAAACTGACATTGCCATACCCTTCTCCCAATAATAATCCCTCTTTTTTATGTAGTATAGGGGAAAATGGGTTCCTGCTTCAGATACCCACTTAGTTAACTGTATAATTCAACATATTCCAGTAACGATTGTCGGAACCGTTCCCTTTATAGTAAAAACTTAAGGGACCTTTTACCGGTGTAATTGTACCGGACCAAAGATTCTCTGTTTTGTCAAAATAGGTTCTTTTTCCATTATTAATTATCATAATACCAGCAGCATCATCAATCTTAAAATCGAATAAATAGGACTCTTCACTGTCCAGATATTTGGAAACAGGTCCATTTACTATGTCTATTACCACTTTTTGCGGGTAAACCTCTGGAAAGCCCCTGTAACCCTCACTGTTTAGATGTTTGTAAACATCTTCAAGGCTGAAACCCATAGCAAAGAAGTAATCCGATAGGTATGGAATTTCCCGAAATCTCTCCATATCAATTGGTTCCCCCAGTAACTGCCATTTGGGGTCTTCAGGTAAATGAGAAAAGATAGCAGCTTCCGGGGGGGTTAAAAACCAGAAATCTTTATATCTTTTTTTGAAATTCCTTCCATTTAAACTGCCTGCTCCCCAGGTTGAGTCAATTAAATACCATTCATTTTCCAGTTTTACAGCATTCCATGCATGGGTGGTTTTGGAATAAACATGGGTTGGTTTATAAAAATATTTTTTTGCATATCCGCTAAAAGATACTGCTTCTATTTCTGCAATATTACATAATGACTGAAACAGAGCCGAGTAGCCACTGCATACTGACTTTCCAGATCGAAGAACTCCTCCGGCACTCAGATCACCATATCTGCCGGAAAAGTAGGCGTTTGTATCGTAGGCAATGTTATCAGTAATCCAGCGAAAAATACTTCGTACTTTTTCCAGATCATTCTTTGCAGGTTTAATAAGATACTCTGCAAGTTCTTTTATAGAATTCAAAGCAGAATCCGGAACAGATAGAGCATGGCTGTCAATTTCTGCAAATATTGCCGGATCATAGTCAGATAAAACCTCCCCTCCAACTGGAATATCTATTGTGGAATT
>DAOWEB010000335.1 GCA_030638735.1 Spirochaetaceae bacterium | reverse complement strand
CTCTTTAATCAGGATGCGTTCATCCCGTTTATTTAAAAAGACCTTTATTATTACAGCAGATTGATTATCTTTCAGGGTTGTTAGCTTGAGGGTATTTGTTTGCTGTTGTTCAAGATCAAGTAATTTTATATAAGACTTATTTTCAATTTCTACTTCTATTAATTTGCTCATACTTTAATCTTAACCTTCTGTATCCTGTGGTCAAGCAAAAAAAACCTTATTTATCATAATTACTATAATTCCTTGAGGGTTAATATTAAATATGATAGGTTCTTTCTATGGATTATTCTGAAGTTTTAAAAAGTATATTTATGAAATCATTAAAAATAGGTGTGGTTGAATTCCCATTTACACTATTGGAGCTTCTTCTGGAGCTTTTCCTGCCTGCATTGCTTGTTTTTATTATTTACAGGCTGCTGAATATGGGAGTAAATCGACTGTTAAATAAGAGCAAATTTAAAGAAACTCTTCGTAACGGCATAAAACTCTGGACACGAAGAATATTAAGATTTGCTTATATAATTATATTATTATTATTAACAGGAAGATTATTTGGCGCAAAGATATATGAATATATGCGTATGTTTACTGATATTTTAAATCAGCCTATTTTACAATCCGGAAATACCAAGGTTTCATTTTTAACATTACTCCTGATTATTCCTGTGTTTTATATTGCATCCTGGACTGGTAAAACAAGCCGTGGATTGATTAGTAAAGATCTTATGGATCGAATGGGCCTGGATGATGCCAGACAATTTTCCTTTATCAGCCTTCTTAGATATGGAGTGATGATCATAGTATTTCTTATAGGATTGTCTGTTATAGGAGTTAATCTTTCATCAATAACTGTAATATTTGGTGTCCTTGGTATTGGAATTGGGTTTGGTCTGCAAACTGTTGTAGCAAATTTATTTGCAGGAATTATAATTATTCTCAGTCGTCCTATTAAGGAAGGAGACAGAATTTTTGTTTATAATTATGAAGGAACTGTTGTTCATGTACGAATTTTATCCACAGTAATTAATACACTTACAAATGAAACCATAATAGTGCCAAATGCTCATCTTGTTTCAGATCCTGTTCATAACTACTCTTATAGTGACCGGAGTATAGTTATTAGGAATAATATTGGAGTTTCTTATAATTCGGATCTGGATTCTGTTGTTGTGATACTGGAGGAGATAGCTTCCAGGAATCCCTTTGCAGATTCATCTAAGGAAAATAATGTCAGAGTTAAAGAATTTGGAGCATCCAGTATAGATTTTGCTGTTTTTACATGGATAAGGGATGTCTCAGATAAGTTTGATGCTCATCATTGGACAAATATGGAAATTTGGCGAACATTCAAAGCAAAAGGTATAGAAATACCTTTCGCTCAAATGGATTTACATATTAAGGATGGAAATATTAAAACTCTTCCAGATTAACGCATATCAAGAGATTTTTTGAAATTACCTGTCATTACATCCCTTAAGGTGGTTTTTTCAAAATATCCCCTAAAGTGCAGATAAGAGTTATTCCAAAGTTGATTTACAATACATTCACTGAATCTTTCACATGTTTGTGTAGAATCCTCAACACATGGTGTTAGTAAAAGACCTTCACCTACGGCGTCGAAAATTTCTGCTATAGTTATATTTTCAGGTTCATTGTTTAGTTTAAACCCGCCTCCAGGCCCTCTGACAGAGCTTATAATGTCTCCCTTCCTGAGTTTGAAGAAAATTTGTTCTAAAAATTCAGCAGATATATTTTCCAGTTCTGATATTTTTCGTATAGATACGGGTTTTTCATTTCCCTGCATAGCAAGTTGAACAATTGCACGAACAGCATATCTTCCTTTTGTTGTTATTCTCATATATTTTAATCCTGTTAAAACGTGTGGTCTCTATATCCTAAATATAATCTAAATTATTAAATAAGTAAACCTTAGTAAATAGATATTCATTATTAAAAGATAATTTATTTATATTTTTTGATCTATACATAGAGGTTGAAATTTTTACCGGCGATCGGAGTTGAACCGATACACCCTTGCGGGCGGTAGATTTTGAATCTACTGCGTCTACCAATTTCGCCACGCCGGCATCTAATGATGGTAAGTTATCTTAAAATAGAAGAATGATCAACTACTGGTATAAACCTCGGTAACCTTTCTACTTTTACCAACAACATAATCCACTTTTCCTTTTCTTATCAGTATGATACATTCCCCTCTATGTGGTTATTTCCAAAAAGAAAAAAAATACACAAAGAAGAAAGTGACTCAATTGTTAGTGAATTTTGGGAATTCCAGCCTGAATCCAATAGTGAAAATAGATTTGAACTGGAAGATAATGAATCACTGAGAGCAGAATTAAAAGATAACAGTCTTATCCTGACAGCAAAAAAAGAGGATTTGTTTGTCTGGAGTCTTAATAATCTTTATCGCTACAAAGATTTTGTTCTTGATGTTGCTATTTCCATTGCTAAGGATAATGGTCATTCTGCTGCAGGTATCCTTTTCCGTTATGCAGATGAGCTTAACTATTATTATTTAATGATTTCTGAAAATGGGTTTTTTCGTCTGGATGTTGTTTTTAATGGAACACCTCGAATTCTAATTCCCTGGACTTCTGTAAAACTTAAATCATCTGATAAAATTAGAATAAAAATAATTGTTCATGGGGTCTCTATAACTTTATTTCTTGAAGATATCTGGATTGGTGAAATTGATGATGAATCTATTGATGCTGGATATATTGCATTTGCAGGACAGAACTATTCAGATATAAAAAGTGCAAATTTTAGACTGTCAGAGTTTAGGGTTGAATCCAGAGCGATAAATGTTGAAAATATTTTTCAGAAGCTGGTAAAAAATGGGCTTATACCAGTGGAGAACAGAAAGAGTTTAGCGACGAGGTTATTTGATTCAGGTCAATATTCTGCTGTTTTAATACAGATAAAAAAAGCATTAAAAAATAGTCCAAACGATTACGAACTTTCTTTACTTATGGCAAAAAGTTTAAGTCATTTATCCTTTTATGATGAAGCTCTCAAAGCATTGGATTCCTGTGTTGAATTGTCCGGTTCTCTAAACAAAGATATTGTTCTTGAAAAAGCAGGATTACTGTATAGAATGAGCAGGCTGATAGAACTTAGAGATTTTCTAAATTTTAATATCAATTTCTTAAAGAATGATTCTTTTCTACTGAATTTAATGGGTAATACCGAAGATGCTTTAGGACGTTTTAAGGAGGCTGTTGATTTTTATACCCATGCATGTGATCTGGACTCTGAAAATGGTGTGTATAGATTAAACATTGCCAGAACCCTGGAGAAAACCGGCAAAATGGAGCTGGCATTCAGCTCTTATAATGAAGCAGCTCTTTGTTTTTTTAGAACGGAGAGTTTTAACGAACTGACACAAATAATTTTAAATATGTCCAAAATTAAACCTGGCAATAAAGAGGGTAGAATTCTCGAAGGGAAAATACTTTTTCAGGAAGAAAAATTAAGTGAAGCTTATATAATTTTTCATAAGTTAAGAGATGAAGGACTAAGGGATAGTTCTATAGATTTTTTGTATGGAATTATATTAAGAGACAGAGGCCAACAGGAAGAGGCTCTTTCTCTGTTTGAGAGCTCTGCCTTAAGTGAACCGGACTATTATCCTTATTGGTTTAAATATGCAGAAACTCTGTATCTTATGGGTTTGTCCGCTGAAGATACAGTTGTAAAAGCAATAGGTCTGGACCATGAGAACCCATGGGCCCAAAATTTATATGGTTTAATTCTTCTTTCAGAAAATAGGGCTGAAGAAGCAAAGTTAAGCTTTGCAAAAGCTCTTGAGCTGGAAAAAGATTCAATTGATCTTTTGATTAACTATTCAAATGCTGTATCCGCAGTAGACGGGACGGAAGCTGCTATTTCTCTTTTTGAAGATCGATCAGTAAATTTAAAAATATCTTCTGTTCAGAATCAGATAGGTAATCTTTACTATGATCAGGGTGATTATGAGAAAGCTGCTGATTATTATAGAACAGCTGTCAGAGAAGATTCTTCCAAAAGAACTTATAAAGAGAATCTTGCATCCTCCCTTATTAAACAGGACTATGTTCTGGCTGCAGAAGAGATCCTTTCCGGTTTAATGGAGGACTATCTGAGCTCTTCAACTCTGGAGATGACAGCACAGGTCGCTTTTAGAAAGGGAGAGTATAAACGTGCAGAAGCTTCTTTTGTAGAAGCAATAAAACTTGAACCTGACAACTCCAGAATTCTTCTTAATTATGGAGATTTTCTTTACACCCGTTTAAATTATTCAGGGGTGGAAAGAATTGTAGAAAAAGTTATAGAAATGTCAAAAAAGAAAAGAGTAAATAAAACTGATATGGAAAATGCTGAAGCTTTACTTGGGAAAGTAAAATCAGCTCTTAATACAAGATATGAATGTTCTTCCTGTGGTCTTGAATGGTGGGTGCCTAAAAATATTCAAATAATAGATGTCGTTCGGCTTCATGGAGAACCTCATAGTGATTCTCCTGCTGGAAAGTGCAAAGTATGTGGAAAAGTGTATTGTGTTAAATGTGCGGTGGGTTATATAAAAAATAGTCGTTTTGTTTGCCCTGATTGTGATGAGTATCTAAAATTATCAGAGAATTATTTAAAATACCTTGCAATGGAATATGTAAATGAATAGAGACGCAATATCTTTCGTCTGTACGTGTTTTATAAATGTTATGTCCTAATCAATTCTTCTTGACAAAGCCATATCAATAAGTAATATGAAATGATGCTAAAAAGATTTTTTGTTCTAACTTTTTTATTAGTAATTTTTATATTTTCTCCATTGGCTGCTCAGGATATTCTTACTGCTGTTCAGTTTTTTGATTCTATCTCTGCTAATTATGGCGAAATAGAAGATTATGAAGCAAGGATCAGTATTCTTACCAGTGAAGCCTCTATGGAAGGAGTTTTATTTTTTAAAAGTCCAAATCTTTTACGTATAAATTTTTCTGAACCCGAAGAGCAGGTAATATCTGTAAGTGATAATATTTTGACTCTGCATATTCCTGATCAGAATGTAATTATGCAGCAAAAGCTGCAAAGGCATACTGATGCAACTCTTGCAGTTATGGCTAGTAAGGATGGTTTGGAGTTGTTAAAAAAGGGGTATAGTGTAGCTTTTTTAAAAGGACCTGATCCTGTATTCCTTGAAGAGGGATCAGAAGAGATGGTTCGGAATTTAATTCTTGTATGGCGTAAAACAGATGAAGGATACAGGCAGATTGAAATGTCAATATCTGACGATGGAATGATAAGAAGGATGAAGGGGCTTACTGTTAATTATGAAACTTTTCAATTTGATTTTACCGAAATCAGAATCAATCAGAGTATACCTTTGAGTCGATTTGATTATGAAGCACCTCCTTCAGCATATGTTATGAATAATTTTCTATTTGAACCGGAAGAATAAATATGGATACATTGGGTGAAAAATTAAGCAGCTCACGTGAGAAAAAGGGTTATTCTCTGGAACAGGTTGCAAGAGATACTAATATTGCAAAAAAGTTTCTAATTGCTCTTGAGGAAGAAGATTTTTCTATTTTTCCTGGAGAACCCTATCTGATAGGTTTTTTAAAAAACTATTCTGATTATCTGGGGTTGGATTCTGTTAAAATAGTTGCTCTTCATCGTAATATGAAATTACAGGAACAACCTGCACCTATTGAAGAACTTCTTGACACAGGGAAATCCCGGGTTCCGGCACTATTGTTAATTATATTAGTGCTGGCAGTTGCAGGAGCAGTCGGCTTTTTCCTTTATAACTATATAACCACCCGGATACCGGAAACTGCTGTTGAAGAAGTTGCGGAAGCTGGAGAAGTGGTTGAATCTGAAAATACCTACATCTATGATATAGATACAGTCACTATAGAGGATCGTTTCCCGGAAGGAACTGAACTGGAAATTATCTTTCTTGAAAAAGTTTATACTATAATTGTAAAGGAAGTTTCGGCAAATGTTATTCTTTCTCTGCCTGATGGAGAGCTTATGTTTAACATTGGGGATGAAAAAACTTCAGATTTTAACGGTGACGGAACAGCTGATATATCCCTTGTTTTAAATGATATTGATCTAAATAAAAAAACAGCAGTTATAAAACTTAGTCCCCTGGAAAAAACTATTGAAGAACCTGAAAGTTCTGAATTACCTGAACCTGGTTCATCTAATATTGAATCAAGAAACCAGAATATTACTGTTATTCTGGATGCAGAGAATCCTGAACCATTTGTTATAAATGTCGTATTCCGAGGTAATACACTGCTTAGATATATGTTCGATAGAGGTGAAAGAGTAGAAAAGTATTTTGATAAGGGAGAGACTCTTAGGCTTGATGTATACAGAGAAGTAATGATCTGGATTGCTAATGCTGGTTCTTTTAAAGCTAAAATATCCGGTATTGATGTAAATTTAGGCCGGTCCGGAGAAGTTTCCACTCATTTAATAAAATGGAATAAAAATCCTGACAGTGGAAAATACGAACTGCAAATGATTCCTGTGTATTAATTCTTATTATGCAAGAAAAAAAAGACAACAAAAAGACATTCTTTATTGAAAATCTTGGGTGTTCCAAGAACCAGGTTGATGCCGAAGTTATGATAGCCTCTTTGGAAAAAGAAGGTTGGACTTATGCAGAGGCTCCTGATAATGCAGAGCTTATTATTGTAAATACCTGTGGATTTATAGAAGCAGCCAAAGCCGAATCCATTGATACTGCTATATCTTTCAGAAAAATTTATCCAGGTAAAAAGATACTCATGGCCGGGTGCTTTGCTCAAAGATATGGTGCAAGTCTCCTGGATAAAATGCCTGAAATAGATGGTGTTTTTGGGAATCTTAACCTGCAGATAGTTCCGGAAATTGCTAAATCTGTGTTTCAGGGAGATCGTCCTGCAATTTTACCTCTTGAAGGTTCCTCCCGACCTGAACGGAAGAGCCTGCTCTCTTTTCCCGGATCAGCCTATGTTAAAATATCTGAAGGATGTAATCATAGATGTTCTTACTGTGCAATTCCAATTATACGGGGAAATCTTAGAAGCCGTACTGTAGAAGATGTTCTTGTAGAAATAAAAGGATTACTGGATAGTGGTATAGTCGAAATAAATCTTATAGCGCAGGATCTGGCTGCTCTTGGAACAGATAGAAAAGAAAAGGATTTTTTAAAACTCCTTAATGAAATATCAAAACTTCCCGGTAAATTCTGGATACGTCTTTTATATATACATCCTGATTTTTTTCCTCTGGAACTTATTGATATTGTTGCAGCTGAAAAAAGAATACTGCCCTATTTTGATATCCCTTTTCAACATGCCGCAAAGCCTGTTTTAACCGGGATGGGACGAAAGGGGAGTAGTTCTGAGTATCTTAATCTGGTAGATAAAATAAGAAGCAGAATTCCTGAATCGGTCATACGTTCTACCTTTATGGTTGGTTTCCCTGGCGAAACAGCTGCTCATAGAAGGGAACTTTTAGATTTTCAGACCAGAGCTTCTCTGGATTGGGTCGGAACTTTTATTTATTCCAGAGAGGAAGATACCAGAGCTTATTCAATGCGTGGAAGTCTTGCCCATCGATTTGCTCAGCCTGTTGCTTCAAAATTCAAGGGTAAACTGGAAGTAAATCAGATAAGAATAACAGAGAGACAAATGGATAGATTTATTGGTAAAGATCTGGATATTCTTATTGAGGAGAAGGTAGAGGCTGAATCAATGGCTCTTGGTCGTGCTTATCTTCATGCAGCAGAAGTAGATGGATCTGTAGTTGTTCTTTCTGACAAAGCTGTTCCAGGAAAAATGATGCAATGTAGAATTACAGGACGTAATGGAATTGACCTGGAGGCTGTCCCCCTGGATGAATTGTGAAAATAAAAGTTATCTTGATGGATTAAACAAAAATCAGTACAAAGCTGTAATGCAGACAGGATCGCCGCTTCTTATTCTGGCAGGTGCGGGATCAGGAAAAACCAGAGTTATTACCACAAAAATTGCTCACCTTATTGACTGTCTTGGTATTGATCCCCATTCAATTCTTGCTGTTACATTTACCAATAAAGCTGCCGGAGAGATGAGGGAGAGAGTTTTAAAGATGGTTCCGGGTTCTGAAGGTGTAATGATAAGAACATTTCACTCATTTGGTGCCTGGCTCCTTAGAAGGAATTCCGCTATACTTGGTCTTCAGCAAAGATTTTCAATTTATGATGATGATGATTCATTAAGCCTTCTTCATTCCGTTTTCAGTGATTATAAGCGAAAAGATCTTAAGCCCTATGCCCGATGGATAAGCAGGGCAAAAGATTACTGTCTTTATCCTGATGATGATTTAACATCTATTTCTTTTGATCCCAAATTATCAGAAGTTTATACTGCCTATGAAAAAAAGCTAAGAGAAGTTGGAAGTGTTGATTTTGGGGATCTTATACTAAGGTCTGTTGAGCTTTTAGCGGAAAATGATAATATACGAAACCGTATACAAAACAGGTATCGGGTAATTCTTGTAGATGAATACCAGGATTCCAATATTGCTCAGTATGAGCTTTTAAAACTACTTTACAATGGCCAAAACTATATATGTGTTGTAGGGGATGATGATCAGTCTATATACAGTTTTAGAGGGGCTGAAGTAAAAAATATTATTACATTTCCTACAAGCTTTAAGGGAGCCGAAATAATAAAACTGGAACAGAACTACAGATCTACAGGAAACATATTGAGTATTGCTTCCAGGGTTGTCAGTTCTAATAAGGATAGGCTTGGGAAAAATCTTTGGACTTTAGCCGAGGATGGACCTAAAGGCGTTGTCAAAATTGTTGAAAATCAGGATAGGGAAGCTGAGTTTTGTGCATCACTCTTAAGGGATGGAAATTTAGATGGTACAGCAATTCTTTACAGAACAAATGCCCAGTCTTTAAGCTTTGAATCATATTTTTTAAACCATAAAATACCTTATAAAATTGTCGGCTCCTTAAAGTTTTATGACAGAGAGGAGATTAAAGATGTAATAGCTTTATTCTCTCTTTTTCTAAATCAATACGATGAGATTGCATTCAGAAGAATAATTAATAAACCTCCAAAAGGGATAGGGAAGGTATCAATAAATAAAATAATTGATACTGCCATGAAAGAAAGCTGCTCTCTTATTGAAGGATGCAGAAGATCTCTGTGTGGGATGTCTTCAAAAGCCTCTAAAGGTCTGGATGCTTTTGTAGAATTTATTGAAAAACTTGAAGAATCTTCTGAAAAGGTTGATCTTGGAGAGTTTACAAACAAGGCAATACACGATTCCGGAATCCTTGAATATCATAGAGCTCAGGATGAAATATCTTTAACTCAAAAAGTAAAGAATCTTGAGGAAATGGTTAATGCTGCTTCAAAATATTCTAAAGGAAAGGATGGTCTTCTATCTTTTTTAGAGGATATGGAGTTGGACAGATCAAGGCTTGCCGGTGTTGATCCTGCTTCCCAGAATGGTGTGACTCTTATTACAATGCACAATACTAAGGGTCTGGAATTTGACAGGGTTATTATTGTGGGGATGGAGGAGGGGCTGTTCCCTTCCAGACCGGATGAAAGTGATGATGATCTTGAGGAAGAACGCAGGATTTTTTATGTAAGTATAACCAGAGCAAGAAAGGAGCTCTACTTTACCTCCTGTAGGCAGAGGAGAATTTGGGGAAAACTTAATTTTCAAAGCCCTTCAAGGTTTTTAAATGATATACCGGAAGAGTTTATTGTAAATACTGAAAAATCAATTTTAAAGAAAAATTTGAAAAGTGATTTCCCTCCTGGAACCATTGTATATCATGATGATTATGGAAATGGCCAGGTAATAAAAGAGTGGGATAATGGTAAAGAAGTTTTAATTATAGTAAGATTTGAAACAGGGAAGACAGCACAGTTTATCCCAAAGTATGCTGGTCTTGTTAAAATAGACCCTGAATATGATTTTTAAAGTAGAAGGTTATGGATAATAAAATACCGGAAATAAAAAGAAGTCGTGGTTATCTTCTTTACGATACAAAAGGTAAGCGCTATTTGGATTTTTATCAGGATTCAGGAAGAGCTGTCCTTGGGCATAGAATGGAAGGAATTACCCGGGTAATTAAATCGACTGTTGCAAGAGGTCTTACAGCGGGTTATCCCTCCATATATATGAATCGGGTTCAGAGAGAATTAAACCGGCTTTTCCCTTATGTATCAGAGTTTAGAATATATAGAAACATGGAAAGAGCCCTGGCTGCACTTTCTTCAATGAAAGGTGAGGAGATATCGATTGGGAATTTTATTGATTTTCCTTCTGAAGAGAGTAGGTTCGGAGTTTGGAGACCTTTTTCAGGATCTAATATAAAATGGAAGGATTTTGATATTTTTATTCCACTGCTCCCGTTTCCGGGGGATTTTGGACCTGTTGTGCTGGCTGTAAATAAAGTAGATCCACACTTAAGACCTTCAGATGATCTATCTCCAATGATCAGTGATATGTTAGTTAAATCAATTGCGACCTTAATTAAACATAGTAAAAATGATAACTGTATGGACAGTTCTGTATTTGAGTCGCCTGTTTGGGAGCGTATTGGCCCATATCTTAGATTTAAACTAAAGGGGAGGGAATACTCACTTTTATTCAGAAAAGCTCTTGAGAGATCAGTATTATTACCTCCTGAACCGGATATTCCTGGTATAATACCATGTTACTATGAAAAAGGTCAGATAAAAGATTTCTTAAGTATGATAAGGAGTGATTATGGCAGTTAAAGATATTGTATTAATTTTGTCGCAGATTTCTTTTGGGGCAATTGCAACCTTTCTTGCCATACTCTATTGGTCTCATACCCGGGATACAGCATGGATGTTAATTATTATTGGTGTAATAATTCAGTATGGTCAAATAATGTATTCTACTTTTATGATGTTTGGTGTCCTGGGTGATGATCTTTTTATTATTAGCAATGTATTGGACATTGGGACATTATTAAGTGTTGTTCCCCTAATTTTTATAAGTTCAGCTTTTATAGTTATGCTTATAAGGTTTAAAAAAGGGTAATTTTATTTTATAACTACTTATAAAATGAGATTTACTACGTTGACATTATCATCTAAATATGAAAAACTGCACATCACTTTTATTAGTGGTTACATTATCAGTTTGAATTTAAATATAAAGGCAGAAAAAGCAATGGAAACGATTTTTGTTAATCCAAAAGACGTTAAAAGAAAATGGCATGTTATAGATGCATCCGGCAAAAAGCTCGGTCGTGTTGCAGTAGAAGCAGCTAATCTTTTACGTGGTAAACATAAACCAGAATTTACACCTCACCAGGAAGTTGGGGATTATGTTATTATTATCAATGCAGCTAAGGTTGAAGTAAGCGGAAATAAGGAAACCAGAAAGATCTATTACAGACATTCAGGTTATCCAGGGGGACTTACAGCAGAAAGATTTATCGATATGATAAGTAGAAAACCCACTTTCCCAATGGAACGTGCAGTAAAAGGGATGCTTCCCAATGGACGTCTCGGTAGAGCAATCTATAGAAATCTTAAGGTATATGCAGGCTCAGAACATCCACATACAGCTCAGCAGCCTGAAGCATTTGAAATTACAGGATCAGGAGAATAAAACGTGGTTAAAAATCTTGCATTAGGTACAGGAAGAAGAAAGACTGCTATTGCCCGGGTTTTCCTGAGAGAAGGCAATGGTAAAATAAGTGTAAATGGAAAGGATGTTGATGATTACTTTGCAAACCCAATGTTTGTATTTGTTGTCAAACAACCTTTGAGTGTAACAGCTACAGAAGGTAAGTATGACCTTCTTATAACAGTAAAGGGCGGTGGTCCTTCCGGTCAGGCAGGTGCATGCAGACATGGTATCTCCAGAGCTTTATTACAATACGATGATACCAATAAAGCATCGTTAAGAGCTAATGGTTTTCTGACAAGGGACTCCAGAATGGTTGAAAGAAAGAAATTTGGACAGAGAGGCGCAAGGAGAAAATTCCAGTTCTCAAAACGTTAAACTTTCTATTCTTAAAATTATTAGGAGAGGGGCAAGGAGTGGTAAAGCAGAGCTTTTACTTTCCAACGGCTCCTCTTTTTTTATTACCCAAAAGATGGTTTTTCAAAATGATCTTGAACCTGGAATGATTCTTTCAGAACTGCAGGCAGACGAATTGAAGATTAGGGCAGAATATATTCTTGCAAAAAAGAAGGCTCTTGAATTACTTGCTGCCCGGGAGCATTCTGTATATCAGTTAAAACAAAAGCTTGTTCAAAGAGATTTTTCATTGGAAAATATAAACAGAGTACTTCCGGAACTTCAGGAAGAAGGAGCTTTGAGTAACAGGCGGTTTATGGAAGTTTGGCTTTCTTCCAGACTAAGAAGGCACCCCGAGGGATATCGGTCTTTATATGTTGGTCTTGTAAAAGCAGGTATATCTTCGGAAGAAGTAGAAAATTATCTAATTCCATTTTTGGAAGAACTTGATATGGGTAAAATTTTTGTCCGGGCAGCAGAAAAAATAATGAAAAAAAGTAATATAACCAGAGAAAAAATGATCAGAGCTTTAAAAAACAGGGGATTTGAGTATTCCTTAATAATTCAGTTTGTAGAGGATCATTTCCCTGAATCAAGCTGATTACAAGCCTCAATTACAAGCCTAAACCTGATTTCTTCTTGACATAATGGATATTTTTGCTATACTCATTCTCAGTACAAAGTTAAATATTATCCAAAAATTGTAAAGAGGTAGTTATATGACTAAACGTGTTAAAAAAGTAAGAATATTTTCAGCAT
>DAOWEB010000241.1 GCA_030638735.1 Spirochaetaceae bacterium | reverse complement strand
CATTGAAAAGCGCAAACGCTAAGGTTAATTTGATTTTTAATAATAAGGAGAAAATTTGAGATTAAAAGTCTTGCATTTTATCTCAACATAAGTACACTACTAACATGATTCTATTAATAGAAGCACATTGCTTTTAGGAGAGTATTTGCCTTGAAAAAACAAATGGTTATATCAGTTTTGTCGCTGGATCGCCCAGGAATTGTTGCAGATATAACTGGAGTAATTTTCAAACTGGACGGTGATCTTGCAGATCTTAGTCAGTCTGTATTAAGCAATTTTTTTATTATGACAGTTATTGCACAGTTTGACAGTGATATTTCTGTTAAAGAAATAAAAGAAAAAATAACTTCAATAGAATCTGCTACTTCCCTTGAAGTAATGGTCCAAGAAGTTGACAGCAGTGGAATTAATAAATCACCATCTTTACCGCAAGATATTTACATAGTTACCGGGCAGGGGGAGAACAGGACTGGTCTTGTTTTTTTCATGGGAGCTTTCTGCAAGGATCATGAAATAAATATCATTGATTACGATACAAAGCTATCTGACAATATGTATTCAATGATACTCGAAATAGATCTGACTAATTCAGAATCTGCTGAAGTAATACACGAAAAGCTCAATAATATGGCAAAAAAACTGGGTCTTGAAGTTGTCATGCAGCATAAAAGTCTTTTCGATACGGTAAATGAAATAAGCCTCTGGTAAAAGGAAAATAATAATGAAATCTAATCATATATTGTCAACTATAGAGATGATCCAGAAAGAAAATCTTGATGTTCGAACTGTTACCATGGGTATTAATCTTCTTGATTGCAAAATGGGATCAGTTGATGAGACTTGTGAAAAAATTAAAAAGAAAATTCTCAACCATGCTGGTGATTTCGTTGAAACCTGTAATAGGATCAGCAAAAAGTTCGGTATTCCTGTAGTTAATAAAAGAATCTCTATTACTCCGATAGCCCATATAGGTGCAGGTTTCGATAGAGATGGATTTCTAAAACTGGCAAAAACCCTTGATAATGCAGCTGAGATTGTAGGAATAGATATTCTTGGAGGTTTCAGTGCACAAGTTGAGAAGGGGATGACACCTTCTGATATAGAGTATTTCGCCTCTCTTCCTGAGGTTCTTTCCGGCACGGAAAGAGTATGTGCTTCTGTAAATATAGGTACTACAAAAAAAGGTATTAACATGGATGCACTGTCTCTTTGCGGGCAAACTGTCAAAGCTGTGGCTGAAGCAAGTAAAGATCAGAATGGCTTTGGCGCGGCAAAATTTGTTGTATTCTGTAATCAGCCTGGAGACAATCCTTTTATGGCCGGTGCAATTCATGGTCTTGAAGAAGCCGATACAGTTCTTAATATCGGCGTCAGCGGTCCAGGGGTAATTGCAAGAGCTCTTGAAAGACTCATTGAGTCAAAGGGTCCCGAAAATCTTAAACTTGATGAAATTGCTGAGGAGATTAAACAAACAACCTTTAGAGTAACAAGATGCGGAGAACTTATAGGCAGGGAAGTTTCAAAGGAAATGGGTATAGAATTCGGAATTGTAGATCTCTCTCTGGCCCCTACGCCGATGGTAGGAGACAGTGTAGGTGAAATATTTCAGATACTCGGAGTTGATGATGTCGGGGCGCCTGGTTCAACCGCTATCCTTGCCATGCTCAATGATGCAGTAAAAAAGGGAGGCATATTTGCAAGTAAAACAGTTGGTGGCCTAAGCGGAGCATTTATTCCTGTAATGGAAGATTCTGTTCTTGCAGATGCTGTGGGGAATGGATCACTCACTTTGGAAAAACTTGAAGCAATGACATGTGTATGCTCAGTTGGACTGGATATGGTTGCAATTCCAGGTTCTGTAGATGCTGATACAATTTCTGCCATCATAGCTGATGAAATGGCAATAGGGATGATAAATCAGAAAACAACTGCGGTCAGATTGATTCCTGTTCCCGGTAAGGAAACAGGAGATTATGTAAGTTTTGGAGGATTATTCGGAGCCAGTCCGATTCTCCCTGTAAGGAATGTTGGAAAATCATCCCGTTTTATAGCCTGGGGAGGTAGAATGCCTGCACCAATACATAGTTTTAAGAATTAATCAGTTTTTAAATATAAGATCAAGATCCATTTCAGAGGCCAGTTCTTCCAGCTTGTCTTTTACTTCTTCTATAGACATACTCTCTGGTACACTTGCTTCAAGATTAAGATCAAACATTGGTGCACCTGTATGGGGCATAGGTTTCAACTCTGTATCCAGAGATAAAATACAAACATTATTTTCTTTTAAAATATGAACAACATTTTGTACAATTCCCGGGTGATCCATAGAAATAACTTCAAGTTTTAAAGGAACACTTGCTTCAGTCTGCATTGAATCAGGATTGTCAGCTTCATGAAGTGATGTAGCGAGTCCCAGATCAGTAAGAATTTTCATATCCGCTTTGATATTTTCAAGTTCTATAGAAGAACAGGAAAAAAGACAGGTAATTGAGAAATGTCCACCCATAACCGCCATACGGCTATCGAGGATATTAGCCTTCCTTTCAAAAAGATAGGAGGAAACTTCATCCACTATCCCCAGTCTGTTTTTGCTTAGTGCAAAAAGAATCATATATTTATCCATAACTAATAATAGATAGTCTTGTAAAATATGTCAATATTGTAATGAAAGTAAAAATAATAGTATATAATAGAACAATATATACAAAAATTTGATATATATTTTTGTAATAAATAATCATGCTGAAAATTCATTCTGATATACTTTTTCTTTAATGTGGTTTGTGAATTTCTGTCTTGACAACCCTTACTTTGTATGAACAATGTACACGTTATTTTATTTTGCTCATGAAAGAGCACGAATAATTGTAAAGTTATAACAAGGCAGGGTTTAAGTGATTAATGCAAGTAATATTTCTCTTTCATTTGGTGAAAGATTTCTTTTTAAAGATGTAAACATAAAGTTTACTCCAGGTAACTGTTATGGTGTTATCGGAGCAAATGGATCGGGTAAATCAACATTTATGAATGTCCTTTCCGGAGAGCTTGAACAGGATTCTGGTGAAATTATAATAACTCCTGGTGAGAGGCTGGCAGTTCTAAGGCAGGATCATTTTGCTTTTGATGATTTTACTGTTCTAAATGCTGTAATTGTTGGTTACAAAAAATTATACGATATTATGATGGAAAGAGAAGCTATTTATGCAAAAGAAGATTTTTCAGAAGAAGATGGAATTAAGGCAGCTGAATTAGAGGGTGATTTTGCAGAAATTAATGGTTGGGAAGCTGAATCTGAAGCTTCTCAGATGCTAGCCGGACTTGGAATTACTGAAGAACTTCATTCAAAGAAAATGAAAGATTTAGATGGAGGACAGAAGGTACGTGTACTTCTTGCTCAGGCTCTGTTTGGTACTCCTGATATCTTACTTCTGGATGAGCCTACGAATCACCTTGATCTTGAGTCAATTACATGGCTGGAGGAATTTCTCTTTAAATTCAACAATACTGTTATTGTAGTTTCCCATGACAGGCACTTTTTAAATAAAGTTTGTACACATGTTGCAGATATTGATTTTGGGAAAATACAGCTTTTTGTTGGTAACTACGATTTCTGGTACATGTCCAGCCAATTGGCTAATAAACAAAAAAAGGACGATAAAAAGAAAAGGGAAGATAAGGTTGCAGAACTAAAAACTTTTATTCAGCGTTTTAGTGCCAATGCTTCTAAATCCAAACAGGCCACAAGTAGAAAAAAACTTATAGAAAAACTCACTATAGATGATATAAAGCCAAGTTCAAGGCGTTTTCCATATATAAACTTTAAACCTGAAAGAGAATGTGGAAAGAATATTCTTGAAGTTAATGGTATAACTCATTCTATTGATGGAGAAATTATTTTAAGGGATTTTTCCCTTTATATAAATAAAGGTGATAAAATTGCTTTTGTAGGTCCTGATCATCTTGCAAAAACAATATTATTTCAAATACTTACAGGAGAAATAGAACCTGATAAGGGCAGCTATGAATGGGGTGTAACAATAAAAAATTCATATTACCCAAAAGAAAATACAAAATATTTTGAAAATGACTACAATCTTACTGAATGGTTGGGTCAATATTCTACAGATGCTGATGAAACTTATATAAGAAGTTTTCTTGGACGTATGTTATTTTCCGGTGAGGATGGTCTTAAAAGTGCCAGAGTTCTTTCCGGTGGAGAAAAAGTACGCTGTATGATGGCAAAAATAATGCAGGAAGGATCAAATGTACTTGTTTTTGATGAGCCAACTAACCACCTCGACCTGGAAGCTATAACAGCCCTTAATGATGGTCTTATAGACTTTCCTGAATCGATATTGATGACCAGTCATGACCACCAGTTTATTGATACTATTGCTAATAGAATTATTGAATTTACCCCACAGGGAGTTATAGACAAGTACATGCGTTTTGATGATTATCTTAACAGTGATGATGTAAAATCCATAAGGGACAATATGTACAAGAACCATAATCATAACAGGCTGACAATATAATTTAACTATTAAGATTGAGTTTTATTGAAATTTGCAATCACTCAGGGAACGATGTAACCAGTATTCCCAACAATACTTTTTTCTTTTGTAAAATGTAGTATGGAACCGGTTGCTGAGTGTTTTTGCTCCGCAAAAATGTATCGAAGTAACCTGTTATTATTAAAATACATATGATAACCTAGTTTACATAAATGTTCCTAATAAAAACACTATGTATATGTACCATATCTCTCCTTCTTCCCATGTGGATTTTCCCTACAGAAACTCCTGAAATTCTCTGGAGATACACTACCGGAGGCAGAATTATTACTCCACCTGTTGAAGGTTCTGACGGAACAATCTATTTTTGTTCAGAGGATCGATATTTATATGCTCTGAACACTGATGGAACTATTCTGTGGAGAAATAATCTTGAAGATAGAATTACTGAAACTCTTTCTCTGGGTTATGATGGCACTTTATATGCCGGCAGTAAGAGAGGATACTTTATAGCTGTTAATCCCATGGGTGAAAAAATATGGAAAATTAAACTTAAAGGAGCTATTGTTGGAAACCCTGCAATAGCTCCTGATGGATCTCTTTTTATTGTTACAAATGAGGGTTGGTTTTATTCTATAAGCCATACTGGTTTTGTTCGCTGGGAGGTTAAGCTTCCTGCAATTCCTGTGCTTGGCCCTGTATTAGGATCTGATATCTATTTGGCTCTTGATAATGAACGAGTCTATTCTTACAATATTAATGGCAGAAGGCAATGGGTGTTTTTGCTTTCAGGCAATGCACAATCCCTGGCTCTCTCTAAAGAAAAAATATATGCTGGAACAGATAATTCAACACTTGTCTCTATAGATTTTACAGGTTCCAGGATTTGGAATATATCCTTGTCCGGATCTGTAAATTCTGTTCTTCTGTTAGCAGAGAATAGAATTTTATGCACTTCCGGTAATTATATTTATATGATGGATTCTGATGGTATAAATATATGGAGTAAAATTGAAAGATACCCCCAAATAGATTTAGCTGTTATATCTAACTTAATAGTAAGCCTTGATTCTAAAGGCAGTATCTACTGGTGGGATTTGGAAGGATTACCTGTAAGTAAATTAGACGGAGGGGTTCCTGTAAGAAGGTTCCTTTGTGCTTCTGAAGGGAGCATTTATCTTGGCAGCAAGGATTGGTTGTTTTATAAGTATGGGTTACCGGATATTATTAACAATAATTATATAGAGTACTTATGGCCTTCTTATAGAAGAGGTACGGAAAACAGAGGTTACTTATTAACAAATGAAACAAATCAAAATAAAAATAAAATATTTATTTCTTCTGATTATGTATATCTAACAGAGATTTCCAAAATTTTGGATGAGAAAATACTTATTGGATTATTGGATGAAATCCAAATAAGGCTCTATAAACGCGATTATGATGCAGGAAAGAGTTATCTTTTAGATATTCTTGAATTACTTGCTTCAGATTGTATAACAAGACCCCTTTATGAAGAAGGTCGTTTGATTAATAATTTTCCTGTTGTTCGCAGCAGAGCAATTGATATTCTTGGTATTACAGGAAATTACAAAACAATTGAATTTATAGTAGATATGTTAAATTATGAATGGGATTCTTATGTTGTAGATTCTATAATTAGATCACTTGGAAACCTTCGAAGTGATAAAGAAGAAATTATTACAAAAGGTATTACAACTTATTACAATAATAATGAAAACAATGGAAACGAAAGGTTTCTTAGGCAGATTCTTTTAATAGTTCCAAAAATAAAAAGTTATAATGGTACTGTCAGTAGAGATATCTTAGCAGTAATTACAGATATTTTATTAACAACCAGCTCCAGGTCAACAAAAGAACTTGCCCTGGATACTATAAATTCAATAAAAAAGTAGATGTTTTATTAGTGAAAGAGTTCTATAATTTCTATTATTGAATGGAGGAAGGAAGAAAGAATGAAAAAGATACCTATTTTAATAGTTTTAATAATTATTTCTGTTGCTCTTTGTGCACAAACAGTGGTTAAGGAAGAGCTTTTTAAAGTAAAAAGGGATTCTGTAGAGTTTGTTAATTATGAAGGACCTCATCAGAAGTATGAAACAGCAGATGAAATAAGAGGTATAGGTATTTATCTGGGAAATACCAGTGACTCTATGGGTACTATTCGAAGTTATAATGGGCGTTACAGTATTATCCATTTAGTTGCAGAAGATGGACAGGGCCTTCTTAATGCAGATATATTAATTATTGAAAAAGATGCAGTCGTTGATCATATAAACAATGTTCGGAGAATATTATCCGGATACCTGGAGCAGGCTTACTCTTATTCCAGAGAAGATGCTGATATAATTGCTGAATTTGCAACTTACTATAATGCAGTTTATAGAGGAGATTTTCAGTATTTTCTAAGTTCATATAATAAGATTGTTACTGATAATCTGGATTCTGAAAGTGCCGGTATTTCAACAAGATATCTTGAATGGCCTGGTAATACACAAATTCTCATCCCCTTATCTGCTACAGGGGAAATTAAAATAGATACTGATATTATAAGTAATGAAGAAGTAATAGAAGATCTTCGAACACAGGATGATAAGGGAATAGAACCCAGAAAAGAAATTGTTGAGCTTAAGGAACGGGAAATTGAGGATGAACAGGAAAAAATTGAAGAGAAGAAAGAAGAGCTTAAAGAAGATTCAAGAGAAATAGAATCAGACAAAGAAAAAATTGAGGAAGAATCCGATAAGCTTTCAGATAGTGAAATTAAGGATCGTGAAACAGATATAGCTGAAAAAGAGAGTGTTCTGGAAGACAAACAGGAAGATTTAAAAGAACGTGAAGAAAAGCAGCAGGAAAGAGAGGAAGAAGTTCAGAAAGAACGTGAATTAATTGCAGAAGATGAGAAAAAGCTAATTGAAGAGGAAAAGCAGGAATCTGAAGGAACAGACATAGATATAGTTGAAACAGTACCTTTTTTGATAATAGATGGTAATGATACTGACCTCATGGGACGTTTAGCTCTAATAAATATAAAAACTGGTGAAATTGACAAACGTTCATCTATAAATACTGTAAGAGGACGAAGATATTATTTATCAGGTAAAAATATGCTTATAGTCTCCGGAATCGATCGTGCTCCTCAGGCCGTACGTCTGATGTTCCTGAATTCTAAAACTCTTGAAGTAGTAAAACAGGGTAATTATGATGTATTTAGTGATACAGATTTGCTTTTGGATGGTAAAAATATTTATGCAGTAGTTAGAGAAAATGATAGTTGGTATGCAGGTCGTTTTAATAATGAATTAGTTTTACAGACAAGATCCGAAAATGAAGTTCTGGCATATACGCCACTTCAATTAAATAATGGAGTTTTATTTGTTCAGCTAAAGGATGGAAAGGTGGTTCCTTTACATTCGGATAGCTTGGAAATTATTGAATAGTTAAAATATGATCATCATAGGGGCCGGTTTATCGTGCCCCTATAGGTGAAATATTTTTTTAAGGAATTTTATAATACTTTGTAATATTTTTCTGAAAAATCCGGGATTTTTAAATTTTTCCAGTTTTGTATAGGCATCTACAATTTCTTCCGGGGTAAAATCTTTTCTGTGTATATTTTCTTCAATTTCCATTTCAAGTTTTTTTATTTTTGTCGGTGCATCAATAATATTGGCTTCTATATTTTCCCAGCCTAATTTTTTAGCTGATTCAAGGCGTCTAAATCCTGCAATAAGCTGATATTCTCTTGTCAGCACAATAGGGTTCATAAGTCCATGAACATTCATACTTTCGGATAGTTCATTAATATTACCTGAATCTTTACGAATACGTTTTTTAATTTGAATTTCACTTATTCTAACAATCATATACTTCCCTAATCCAAAAGAGGATTACTAATAGTATCAGAACTTACATCGTCAATGAGGAAATTTATATCATTTGTTTTAAAATTAAATAAATCAGTGGAAAGATCTTTGAGGTCAAAGGTGTCTACACCAAAATCTTCTATTAGAAGAATATCTCTTAATCCATCAATAAGAGCTGCATCTCTCTGATTGTTAAAGGTATGGATATCACAAAAACTTTTAGGTTCGGTACCGGTAATAAATATTTCATCCAATAAGCCATCGTCACACTCACTGGTTGGAATTTTACCTGATACAGCACATACTTTCATTTCAACAAGGCCAGTTTCAGGTTTTTGAAATTCTATTCTTTCAAGACCTGTATGTACAGTTTTCATATATTCCGCCCAGTAGGGACCTGCTGCTGTAGCCCCTGTAAGCTCTCTGCCTAAAGAGTTTCCCGGTGTATCAAATCCAAACCAGAGAGCTGTGGTGTAGTAAGGGGAGAACCCCACTGTCCATGCATCACCCCAGTTTTGTGTAGTTCCGGTTTTACCTGCCATGGGCATCCCGTCAAAACCGCCAATATTTATTCTTCGCCATCGTAGAGTTCCATATTCAACAGTACTTTGAAGCATTGATACCATAATATACGCATTCTGGGGAGTCATTATTTCATTATCTTTTCCACGATTTCCCTGCTGTTCTCTTAATCTCTCTTTTTCCGGTTCCAGTACTACATTCCCATTTCGATCCAGAACAGATGTAATTGAGATAGGAACTACTGCTTTCCCCTGATTTGGGAAAGTTGCGAAAGCCCTTGCCATATCAATAGGAGCTACAGAGGTTATTCCAAGACCCAGGGGAAAGCTTCGTGGGAATAATGTACGATTTTCAGATAGATCTTCTTTACCCAACATTCTGGAAGCTCTTGTAATAGCCGGTTCAAAACCTAATCCATCAAGTACCTGAAGAGAAGGGACATTCATGGAAGTTGCAAGGGCATGGCGTAATAAAACTGAACCTTCCCAGTATCCCAGATAGTTAGTTGGTGTGTATTTATTACCAATGTCATCAAAGAAGACTATAGGTCCATCATAGAGCCTTGTGGCTGTTGTAAAGTTTCCTGATCCGATAGCAGCAGAGTAATATAACGGTTTAAAACTTGAACCCGGCTGAACCTTGGCATCTACAGCTCTGTTATATTTTTTAGTTTCAAAATCACTTCCACCAACCATGCTTAAAATGTGACCGTTATGATTATCAATGGAAATAAGCGCACCTTCTACAGTTGTTTTTTTTGCTGATAACTGGTTCTTTACGGCTGCAAACTGAGTTAGTTCTTTAACATCATTCATGCCAAACATAAGTGACATAAGTTCCAAAGTAGGGCTTATATTTTTATAGAACTCATTTCGTGCGGCTTTTTTCTGTTTGGATCCTGCTACCTGAATATCTTCAAGATTAAAAAGAAGGCTTAGCATATCTACTATAGGAACACATGTTTCATCTACTATTTTCAGTCTGGAGTCTGATTTTGTTTTATATCTTTCATTTATACTATGAAAGGCTTTATCCATAATTTCATCAGCTATTGCCTGGTATCCAAGATCAAGGGTTGTATGAACAACATAACCATCTTTGTTTATATCAACAGCACCGTAAAGCATATCATTAAGCTGAATTCTTACATATTCACTAAAATAGGGGGCTTTGCTGTCATTATCAAAATAGGCACTGGATATATTTGATCTTGTATAATTGTAACTATCCCAATATTGCTGAAAAGAAATATCTGCCTCATCCTGTGTTGCATATCCAAGGTTGACCATTTGATTTAATACATCAATCTGTCTGTCACGTGCACGTTCGGGATGATTAATCGGGGAGTATAGTGCGGGGCTTGCAAGCTGTACTACTAAAATAGCAGATTCGGCTATACTTATATCCCGTGCACTATGACCAAAATAGAACTGTGATGCTGATTCAACGCCATAAGCATTATGGCCAAAATACATCTGATTCAAATATATTTCAAGAATTTCATTTTTGGAAAGATCTCTTTCAAATTGAAATGCATACCAAATTTCTTTCAACTTTCGTTTAATAGTAATATCTTTTCGATCTGCGTAATGCCATCCTGCAACCTGCATTGTAAGAGTACTGGCACCTGAAAAATACCTTCCGGTGATAATATTGAAGGCTGCACCTGCAACTCTTACAATATCAATCCCTTTATGAGTGTAGAAGGAACTATCTTCTCTGCTTATAAGGGCATATAGCAAATTTTTAGGAAGTTCATCTACAGGAACTATATCTCTTTTTTCATCTGAGAATATTTCTGTTATAAGTTCACCATGTCTATCAAGTAGTTGGGTTGGCAATGCAGGGGTATAAGAACTTAGATCACCTCTTACATCTATGTTATGACTTCCTGAAAGGAAAAATCCAATACCCAAGCCCAATACTATGGAAGATAAAAAGGTCAGACCTATTAAAAAACCTGCAAGGATTTTTCTTTTACCAGTTCGAAACATAGGCATACATTATTTATTCAAAGGGGTTATGTCAATAAGAGTAGTTATATTTAATTACTTTTGATTAAAAAGAAGGCCGATCCTTTTGAGGGAATCGGCCTTAATCAAAATTGTCTGACAGTAATATAGTAAACTGGGAGGGGAACTATATTACCAGCCCGACAACTATATTATCGACATATCTATAGAATAAGTTAATTCTCATGTATTAAAATATCAAGGAAAAGAGATATTTTATATTTTTTTTCAGCAACTATGGTAAATTTCTTACTTAGAGAATAGTCTCCAAGCTTTATACGAACAACATGTTCTCCTGGAGAAATTTCAAAAGCCCTGTTTGATGTAGAAGTAATTTTTTCTCCATCAAGGATAATTTCCGATCCCAGAGGAGCTTCGAATATAACAGTAGGGAGTAATTGTTTTAACACAAGGTTTAATGTAGTTCTGCTTCCTCTTGTAATAACAAAAGATTGAGATATTTCTTCAAAGTTATCAGATTTAATAACCAGCTGATGTATTCCTTCTTCCAATATATATTCTTCTTTATGTGATAATTGTTTTCCATCAAGTATAATTGTATGTTTGTTTTCAGAACCTGTTATATTAAGTTCCAGTATACCTTGACTGCTTAGTACTGGAATAATATCCAAACTAAAAACACTTGATAAAACACTATTCGGTATTCCTTTCATAACCGGACTAATAGATAAAATAAGGGGGAAATCGATCTTATTAAGCTGTTTAGTCACAACTGAGCCTGGTATTAAATCAGTATTACCTGATAAAGTCATTGGAATAGATATGAACATTTTTTTAGAAACAGGGATAATTTTTGAAAGTAATAAACTTCCTCTGTAAGATTTAAGAGATTCATCAGGCAGGGAAGAAAGTTTATAATAGATATTCAGCATAAAACTATCTCTATACCTTGCCAGCTCATCCGGAATGTTTAGTGTTAGTTCTATTCCTTCTATAAATGAGTTCTGTTTAATATTTATTCCGGTAAGATCAAACAATTTGAAATTTGTTTCTAATTTTTCTGTTTCAATAAATATAATATTTTTTACTTCACCTCTTATATTATCAGAAAAAAGTGAAATTATAATTATAAATAGAAAAATAACTGCAATAAACTTCTTTTTCACTCTATTTTCCCTGATATCATAAGACTTGGATCTTTGGGTTCTCCAAGACTCCTTATCTCAAAATGAAGATGAGGGCCTGTTGACATCCCTGTATTTCCAACTGTTCCTATAATCATACCTGATTGTACCTGCTGATTCAACTGAACAAATACTTTTTTTAAGTGGCAGTATACAGTTTCATAGCTATTTTCATGTAAAATACTAATAAAATTACCACAAATATCATTAAATCCTACAAATTGCACAGTTCCGGACCTTGCAGCCATTACTTCTGTCCCCAGGGGGGCTGCTACATCAATCCCATTATGAAAATGAGAACTTCCAGTTATTGGATTTACCCTTTCTCCAAAATGTGATGAAATAATACCAGTAGGTAGTGGAAATCTAAACATCAATCCCAAAAAAAATGATCTTTCGACTTTATGGAATTTTTCTCCAGCTAAAAAATAAAAAGTACTGGAAATTCCATTATTGATTTTTAATTCTATAGAATCAGTTGTATTCCTCCATGATTTTATCATGTATTCAATATCAGATACAGGGATTGAGGGAATAAATATACCTGGAGTATTGGGTATAAGAAGTTCTGTTCCAGAACTTAAAAAAACAGGTTTACTGATATGGTTTAGTGTTGTTATAGTTTCATAGGGTAAATTAAATCTTGCTGCTATTTCAAATATTGTCGAATCTTTTTTAAGTGAAATTCTGTAGATCTGAAGAGGGCGCAAATCTTTATTTTGTTCTGAGTTACGATAAAAACTGCTTATGTCATCTGATATTTGTTTAAAGAGGAGATCAGATTGATCCATTCGTTCTATTAGTGGATATAAATTATCAGTAAAAGCATTTCCTTCTATTAATAATAGAATCAGAAGTGAGAAAAGTAATATAATTGAGTGTTTTAAAGGATAATCAGTGAGATTCATTTTTCATTTTGGATATAAATAAAAAATATCCCAAAGTAATTAAATATCCGGCAGTTAACAAAACACCTGCAAATAGTAATTCCAATGTATACACTATAATTATTACATAGAGTCCGGCAGCAAATAGTAGGAAGGTAAATGCTTTCTTAACAGGAATGAGAATAATACTACTTGTGTTAAGATCTTTTTCTTTTTTAGAAATTATCCATTTTTTAAAATTTAATACAATTAAGAATCCAAATGTTATTAAAAATAAAAAAATAACAGTGATAGTATAAACTTTACTATGTTTTGTAGCTAAGTACCATAGTGGGAGTGTAATAATTAAGCTTGAACCTACTACCAAAATCATGGAAATAATAAAATAAAAAGATTTTTTAATAATTTGATTGTAGTTGAGAATAATTATACTTAAATTTTTTTTTATATTTTTTATATTCATCTATTTATTTCCAAACTTTCTCTTGTTTTTTCCCATATTTCTGCTTCATTATTTAATAAAAGACTTGCAGCTGTTTCTTCCAGTTTTATAAGTGTTTTTATTACTTCATCAGGTAAGTTGAGAATTTCATAAATGAGCACACTCTTTTGGAAATAAATATAGGCTTCATTATGGGAATCCATATATTGATAAATTAATCCATGAGCATAAAGATCTTTTGCAATCCCTGTGCTGTTTTCAACTTTTTTATCAATGCTCAGAGCTTCTTTTATATATACAAGTGCAGTAATATAATCTTTCTGTTTGGAAAATATTGAAGAAAGTGTATAATTATTTGATGCCATTTCTTTAAACAATTTGTGTTTTTTATTAATGCCCAGGGCTTGATTAACACTAAGTTCAGCATTTACATAATCACCATTCCTTTTATATATTATTCCAATATTATGTAAAATTACAGCATTTAAAGGAATCTTGCTATCATTTGCTATCATTTTTTTAGCATCTGTAAAAATGTTCATTGCTTCCTGGTAGTATTCTTCTGCCTGGAGAAGTTCTCCCAGATTATTTAAACTTTGTGCTGTTAAAACAGGGTTATTTAAAAATTCTGCAATATCCATAGCTTTGGTAAAGTAAATTCTTGCTGATTCTATATCTCCCGAGGCAAAATAGGTTTTTCCAATTGAGTTATATGAACTGATCATCCCTTCTTCAAAATCTATGGAAACATTTATTTTAAGTGCTAAAAAAAAGAAATCAAGTGCTTTATTGTAATCAGAATCTGAAAAAAACTTGGTTCCCAGAACTGCCTGTTCTGCTGCTCTGTTTTTCTTTTCGTTTGTAAATTCTGTATCAACTCCTTTTACAGATGAACATGAAGTAAATATAATACTGATAAGAAGGATGAATGAAAAAAATAATTTCATTAAAATTCCTCTTCTTCATAACTCTTAAAGGTAGTTGGTTGCTCGGTAACAGAAGTAATACCACCTCGCAGAAGAGGATTATTTGACAGACCTTCAAGAACATCTTTTCCTTTTACAATTGCTTGACGACTGCCTTCCAGCAGTTCAGATATCTGTGGTTGAGTGGAATTAATATAGTTAACAAATGCTGTGAGTTCTTTGGTTGTTTTTGAAGCTTCTTCAACTATATTAAATAATTGTTTATATAATTGATCGTCATCATCGAGTAATGTGGAAATTGAGCCTTTAGGATCAAGAAGATGGGTTATAAGACCTTTTGTTTCTGTTAGTCCTGCTGTGGTAATTTCAAGGTTTGAACTAATACCGTAAGTATTGGTAAGAATATCATTTACTACCAGCATTGCATTACTAATTGTTTTATTCAGCATAGTCACCATTAATGCAACTTCATTAAGAATATCACTTAAAGGTCCTTCAGATTCTCCATTAAAGGTTGCGTTGGTAGTGTAAAGTAGAGTATCTAAAGATTTCATTGTGCTGTTTGTTGATCTGAGCAGTGGACTGATATCATTTATTATATTAACAATTGTATCATCTCTTTCCGGTCTGTTAACAAGACCCTTGGCAATTAATGCATTTCCTTCTTTAAAATCAGTAGAAGGAATAAAGCTGAGTTCAGGTATAAGCTCTGTTGATTTACCTGGATGAAAGAGCATACCTCCGCTTCCAATGCCTATTGGACTTACAGAAAGTTCAAGAACTGAATTTTTTCTGACTTTTTCAATGTAAGTATCAAAAATGTGAAAGTTAATCTCTACTGTATCATTTTGCAATAGATTTATTTTATCTACAGAGCCAATTTTAAAGCCTTTGAGTTTAATAGGCATTCCAACATTTAAACCATTTCCCGATTTAAAACTACTTGTATATTTATAGTCTTTTGCAAACCATCTTTGGTTTATTCCCATCATAACAAGAATAAAAACTACACTCATTACTGCTAAAACAATAAAGAGGCCAACTATTTGATCTGCAAAGCGTATTTGAAATTTCATTCTATTATGATTCTATTTCAATTGGACAGGTAATGTCAAACATAATCCAGGTATATTTCAGGAGTGATTAAGGAGGGAGTTTATAATAGATGAAGTAACCGGATTTTTACTATTGTGTATGGATTCTACAGTGCCGGATTCCACAATTTTCCCTTCTTTCATAACAACCAGATAATCAGCGATAGTGTTAATAAGTTTTGGTGATGAAAAATTCCCAATAATTGTTGCATTTGTATTGTGGAGATCAAGAATGAGTTTTCTCATTTTTTTTGCCACAGAGGGATCAACAAGTACAAGAGGATTATCCATGTAAATAAGACCTGGAGAGGTAATAAGTGCTCTTGCAAGACTGACCATTTTCCTTTCTCCATTAGATATTGCGGCTGGCCTTAGATAGATGCTGTCTGTATATCCCACCAATTTCAGCATATTAGTAATTTTATCATTATGCGTTTTTTCTTTCATCTCTGGAAAATGTAATTTTAAAGGCAGACTCATATTCTGATAAACTGATTGATTCGCCCATAATGCTGAATCCTGAAAAACAAAACTACTGTTTTTTCTGAAATTAAGAAGGTTTTGAGATGACATTTTTCTTAGATTATTATCATCTACAAACATATTACCGGAATCTACAGGTATTAGAGCTGCTGCTACTTTTAAGAGTGTGCTTTTACCACATCCTGATGGACCTATTACAACTGTTGTTTTACCTTTCGGGAAGTGAACCTCGATATCTGCAAGAATTTTACGTTCATTCTTAATTAGAGTGATATCTTTTAAATAAATGTCATACATAAAGGCACCTCATTATTAGGTATAATATATTAGTACAATAAGTGCATCAGCAAGAATACAAAGTACAAATGCAGTCCCTACAGCTTTAATAGTCATCTGAGGTATTTCTGTAGAAGATTGTTCAACTTTGAAGCCGTAATAAATTGAAACAACAGATATGATTACTCCAAAAACAAGGCTTTTTATAACCGATGAAATAATGTCATCAAGATGAAGGTTATACAGAATTTTATGGAAATATTCTGCAGCCTGTATTGGATAAATGAACTGCGTAATAAAATAAGATCCAATCAGCCCAAAAAAATTAAAATATAAATTCAGAAGAAGAAGTGACAGGGTAACTCCCAGAAACCTGGGTACAGCTATATAACTTAAAGGGTTAATTCCTGTAGCAATATATGCCTCTATTTCATGGTTAACAACATTACTGCCTATTTCAGTAGTTATGGCTGTGCCTGATCTTGCAATAATTATAAACGCACAAAGCATAGGGCCTAATTCCCGGGTAATAATTGTTATTAGAATTGGATATATCAGGTCTCCCTGACCAAATTGAGGTAGAATACCTACGCCCTGAATTATAATAACAGCTCCAAGGGCAATAGCAATAAGAGATATATTGTTTAATGCCTGAACTCCGGTAAAAAGAATCTGCATGGTTAAGACCTTTCTGCCTACTTTTCCATTACGGATAAATCCAACTGTAGCTTTTATTATCTGGAAGAAAAACCCCAGCCCATAAAGAAGAGCTTTTACATGGTTTATTAACCAACGCCCAAGTTTACCAAGCATTATGACTCCTTCGGTTGCATAGGCGAGCAGGAAGCTAGCTTCCGACCAGCCTGTTGTGAATAGTAATAGAAAAGAGACCTAACTACAACAGATGTTTTCTATTTTATGAGTTCCTTTGGAAAAAAATCATCTGTTATTTTACCCAGTTTTTCCGTTCTGCCTAATTTAATGTTTGGTTTATTTTTCCCATGAAAATCAGAACCTCCTGTAATAATGCAACCTTTTTTTTGAGAATAATTTAATAGCCTTTTTGTCATATTTCTTTTTGTTCCCGAATGAATTACCTCAAGACCATCAATACCCAGAGATAACCAATAGTCCAGTTTTTCTAAAAGAGTATTAAAATTTACAGGTATATTCAGAGGATGGGCAATTATAGCATATGCTCCTGTACTGTGAATAAAATCTATTGCTTCTTCCGGAGAAATAGTTTCTCTTGGAAGATAAAAGGGCTTTCCCCGGGTCAGATATTGTGAAAAAGCTTCATTAATATTTTTTACATGACCATTTGATACCATCCATGATGCAAAGTGAGGTCGTCCAATAGTTCCTTTTGTGAGCTGTTTTAAATCATCATAAGTTATATTAAGACCCTGAAGATTCATTAATTCAATTATTTTAGTATTTCTTGCTTTACGATTAGTATTGATTTTCTGAAGGATAGGAGCATTTCCCCAGTTAGTAAGTCCCAACCCAAGAATATGCAGTTCTCCGGGTTTATGTTCAACTGATAATTCAATTCCTGGAATAAATATTACATTTTTTTCTTTTGCAGCAGCAGCTCCCTCTATTAAGCCCGATGTTGTATCGTGATCAGTAATAGCTATAGCTTTCATAAATAGAGATTCTGCCTGTTCTACTAGTTCTGTAGGCGATAGTGTTCCATCAGAAAAATGTGAATGAGTGTGTAGATCGATCATAGGATCATAATATAATCAAAACTGAGGGCAGTAAAGGCACACAGTAGTATATAGTAGAGACGTAGCATGCTACGTCTGTACATGTATCATATTCCTGAGCAAAGATACATACAAAAAAAAGATGATGAGTAAAGTAATCCCTGTCGATAAACAAAAGACAGGAAGTTGTTGACATAAAAAATCGTGGAAAGTACAATTTAACCTGAAGAACAGGAGTTATCATGCCTAAGGCTGTCAGTTACAAGACTAATTCTATTGTTTATTTTAAAGGTGATATCAATGAAAAGATATACATTTTAAATAATGGAAGAGTTAGTTTAAATTATAATGACATAGAAACAGGTCAGGAGATGCACGAGCTTATTAAAACTGGTGAGTTTTTTGGTGTTAAATCTGCAATGGGAAAGTATCCAAGGGAGGAAACTGCAGTTGTTCTGCAGGATTCAACTATGATTGCTTTTTCTGTTAGTGAATTTGAGCAGATTGTTTTACAAAATACACGAATAATGATTAAAATGCTCAAGGTCTTTTCCAATCAGCTGCGAAGAATCCATAAGCAAGTACGAAATTTATTAAGAAGCGGGAATGATACTAGTGATCCTGAAACAGGTTTATTTAATATAGGCAAGTATTATTTAAAAGTTCGAAAGAAAAAGCAGTCTATTTATGCCTTAAGACGTTATTTAACATATTATCCATCAGGCAAATTTGCCTCTGAGGCTTCAAGCCTTCTGGAATCTGCTGAAAATGGTTCTCTTCCTAATATTTCTTCTTCATCATCTGGTGGATTAAGAAAAAGTGGATCTGATCTGTCTGATGTTGCAAAATCATATTATAATGCCGTCAGCCTGTTTAGTCAGGAAAAATTTAAAGAAGCTCTTTCCGGATTTCAGAAAATTGCTGAGGAAGGAGCTGATAGTGAATATGAGGCTAAAGCCAGATACGAAATTGGACGTTGTCATTATAATCTTCAAAGATATGAATTGTGTATAAAGCACTTTACATCTCTTATTCAAAAGTATCCTAAACATCCGGACCTGATTGATGCTCTTTTTTATGTAGGTAAAAGTTATGAAGAGATGGGTTCTAGCGATAAGGCTATGGGATTCTTTAAAAAAGTAATATCTATGGCTAAAGACGACGCACCTATTATGCGTAAAGCTAAAAAAGCACTTAAAGGATTAGGGGGAAACTAAATATGGCTCTTGATCTTTCAATGTTTAATAGATTTGCTGTTAATTTCCAGCCAGGAGATATTATTTTTTGTGAACATGAGCCAGGTGATAATTTTTACTTAATTCAATCGGGGCGAGTTCAAATTGTAAAAATAATAGATGATCTGGAAAAGATAATTGATATACTTCAACCTGGTGAAATATTTGGAGAGATGGCAATACTTGAAGAAGCTCCCCGATCTGCCTCAGCTGTAGCACTTGATACTGTTAAAGCACTTGAATTTAATCGCGAAAACTTCGAAATACTAATGAAAGGAACTCCTCAGATAGCTTTGAAGCTTCTAAAACTATTCACAAAACGTATATATGATCAGAAACGCAGATTTCTAATACTAACACTGGATGATCCCCAGGCGAAAATTGCTGATGTCTTTCTTATGCTTTCGGAAACACAACCTGTTAGCGATGACAGCATAAATGCTCGTACATTTATGACCACAGTTGAAGATATTGCTCACTGGGCAGGTGTTTCTCCCAGTGAAAGTACGCGTATTCTAAATCAGTTTGCAAGTCAAAGACGTCTTGAGATATTTCCCGATAAAATAATTGTAGATAATATTAATGACTTTGCCAGGTTTGTCTTTCCGGATGCTTTTAAGGAAGACAAAAAATTAAACAGAGAGATTGTTCTTCCCTCTCCCCGGGAAGGCTTCATATAATCGAGCATTGTCTCGCCTATTGATATTACACTTACCCGGTCCTGGTTTCTAAGCCCAATATAACCAAGAGAAGCTGCTGCCTGAATAGAAAAAGTCAGCTTGTCCGGAGTTCCTGTTCCCATGGATTCGCTTGTATCTATAATAATTGAAATTGTCCTATCCAAATCAGCACTGTAAAGTTTTACAAAAAACTGGCCAAGTCTCTTCCAGACACTCCAGTCAATATTGCGAATATCATCGCCATTGCTGTAAGCCCGATAATCACTGAATTCCAGACTTGATCCCTTTCTGTAAGTTTTTTGTGCTCCAGGGGAAATACCATTTGGTATTTTTTTCGATATAAAAGCCAGCTTCTCGAGTTTTTTTAGAAAATCATCTGAAAACAGAGTCT
>DAOWEB010000316.1 GCA_030638735.1 Spirochaetaceae bacterium | reverse complement strand
CTTTTTCGACAAGGAAACAGAAAACAGAATTGTTCTTAAGAGTGAGGGTTAAAGATAAATATGCCGATTAAACTGAGAAGGATTTCAAATACACCTCTGTTAGTACCCATAAAAGAAAATCCATGGGAAGCTGCTGCTGTCTTTAATTGTGCAGCAATTTACGACAATAATAAAGTCCATATGATTTACAGGGCGACAGATATTGCTTCCAGCGGGAAAGACGGCCCCTTTATAAGCAGGCTGGGATATGCTGTAGGCGATGACGGAATCCATTTCGAACGAATGAATAATCCACTGCTTACAAATGAAGGGGAACAGGAACTTCGGGGATTGGAAGATCCCCGGATTGTAAAAATAGAAAACATATTCTATATGATGTATACAGGATACAGAGGTAAAGAGGCAGGAGACTACAGAATATGTCTGGCATCTTCGCCTGATCTTAAAACATGGAAGCGTCAAGGAGTTGTTCTTGATGAATCAAACAAAGATGGATCCCTGTTTCCTGCCAGAATTAACGGTAGATTCTGCATGTTTCACAGAAGAGACCCTGATATCTGGATTGCTTATTCAGATGATCTGGAAATCTGGACAAATCACACGCGAATAATGGGACCAGTAGCCACATCAGAATGGGAAGCCAGGAAAATAGGAATTGCCGGCCCTCCAATAAAGACAGAAAAAGGGTGGTTATTGATCTATCATGGTGTAAGCCATGATCATGTATACAGTCTGGGAATAGCACTTCTTGATCTTAAGGATCCTTCAAAAGTACTTTTTAGACAAAAAGAGACAATACTTGAACCTGAATTGTCCTGGGAAAAAGAAGGGCATGTTCCTAACGTTGTTTTTTCCTGTGGGCAGGTTGAGATTGATGATAAAATAGTTGTCTACTACTGTGGTGCTGATACTGTAATAGGTGCTGCTGAAATTTCAAAAATAGATATTGTTTTTTCCTAATTACTGTAGCTTAACCTTATGGAGATAATTTCGTAAGGCCTGGCTTTCAACACTATTCTGCTGTTTATTATTTCCAAAGGTTCCTGAAATTCTTCCAGCAAATTTACGAGTGAAGCCTGCACTGGAGATATTGTAGAAGAGAATTGAGATTTGAATATTTCAGATTCTATCCAGGTAGAGTTCACCTTCCCAGACTGGAAACATATCTGATTCAGAAGCCCAGTCAGTAAAAAATTTAGAAACCTTCCTCTGTATCACGCAGCCTGGATCTGCAATATCCTTCATCCTGTTCAAACGCTCCAGATGCTCAGCTCCCGGACCTCCTCCTCCATCACCAATTCCAAATGCCATAAGTGCATGGCTGGAGATATTTTTTTCACAATAGTTATCCACTATTTTTAATACTGCTCCAGGGTTGGCAGGACTATTATAAGTTTCTTCGGGAAGCATATGTGCAAGCACAGAACTGCCGTCAATCCCCTTCCATTTAAAGGAATGAAAAGGAAATTTATTGATAGTATTCCAGGATAGTTTCATTGTTGAAAAGTATTTTATCCCTGTCTGTTTAAGAATTTGTGGGAGAGCTCCTGAATATCCAAATACATCCGGAAGCCACAAATTATCTACTTCAATGGAAAACTCTTCTTTCCAGAATCTTTTTCCATAAATAATTTGCCTGACAAGAGATTCTCCTGATGGCAAATTTGTATCAGGCTCAACCCACATAGCACCTAATACTTCAATTCTACCTTCTTTTATCTTTTCTTTTACTTTGGAAAAAAGTACAGGAAAATCTTTTTTTACCCATTGAAGCAGTTGAGGCTGACTTATGCCGTACACATAATCAGGATAGCGGTTCATCAAATCTATAACAGTAGATAGAGTCCGTCCAATTTTACGCCTTGTTTCCCGAACAGGCCAAAGCCAGGCAAGGTCAAGATGAGAATGGCCTATGGCAGTGATCTTAATTTTATCCGTAAGAGTAAGTTGTGTTAAAATATTTTTAAGAGCTTTTCTTGCTCTTGATATAGTCCCCTCTGTCAGGTCGGATATTCCGTCCGATGTTTTCTGCAGGGTACTTTTTATACTTTTATAAAGAGGATCCTTTTTTGAGATATTTTCCATCCAGTTTATAAGAAATTCAAAATCGTAGTATAAACTTCTAATATCTTCCCTGCAGACAGCAATATCAGCCTGTTTTAATGTACCATTTTCCTGGACTTCTCCAAAAAGGTCATTACAGCCTGCATCACCCCAATATTCAAACGAATCACCAGATTTTGCTGTTAACGGCAATCTAAAAACACGTTTAACAGGTTCGCCCAAAGTTCTGTCAAAGAGAGAGGATCTATTGGTAAGCCCCCGAAGTGGATCTCCATTTCCATCAACAAGTAAGAGTTCACCATTAATATCAATAAGAAGAACAGGTATTATCCCATTTCCTGTCTCAGGGATTAAGCCGGTAAAATGAAACCATCCACTATCGAATAAGGAACCCCATTTATCTCCTTCTGTAAGAACGACATGCTTTCCACTTAATCGATTTTCATAAAGAACCGGTTCAGTACTTAACCAGGCTTCTACTTTTAGTTTCTCTACTACTATATAGATAGAGTTTTTTAAAAAGTTGAAGGTCTCCAGGATTGTCACCTTATCTCCTGCCCAAGCCTATTTATATCCGCCTCAAGTTCCTTAAAACTCTCTTTCCGTTGGATACTCTTCTGCTCTTCCCAATATTTATCATATTCTTCTTCGGATTTACCCAGGGCTTTTTTATGACTAATTTCTCCTGCATGGGTTAAAAGTTCTCTTCCATTTAACTGCAATATTATATCCAGACGATCTGTCCAGTCTTTCATATACATGGGAGTATGCTGCTGAGCCATAGTCTCTGCAAAGGCCAGATACTGCTCTACCAACAGACCCAATAGTTGTATCTCATCTTCATTTAAATAATTTTTAGCAATACTAACATCACCCTTACTGACTTTCTGACTATGGCCCTTATCATAAGACTTCATTCCTAAAAGAGGCAAGGAGGCATCCACCCTGGAATAAACTAATTCGGCAGCAGTTTTTTGACTGATAGCCCAAAGCAGTTGGTTTTTTATTTGTTTGAAAAATATCAGGGTTTCTTTATTTTTAGAATCGTAATCGATGCTGGTTGTATAGATATCTTTTATTTTCTGGTAAAAGAATTTCTCCGACAAACGGATTTCACGGATACGTTCCTGCAGTTCGTTGAAATAGTTCATAGAATTGCCAGTTTTAAAACGATCATCGTTCAGGGCAAAACCTTTAATAAGGTACTCTTTCAATCTTCCGGTTGCCCAGATGCGAAACTGTGTTGCAATATGGGATTTTATTCGATAACCAACTGAAAGAATCGCATCCAGGTTATAAAATTTCTGATTTCGTTTTACTTCCCGATTACCCTCAGTTTGAACTTGTAAGAAATCCTTACAAGTTGCATTTTCATCTAACTCACCTTCTTCATATATATTTTTCAGATGCATAGTAATATTTTGAGGCTTTACCTGAAAAAGATTAGCAATTAGTTTTTGTGTCAACCAGACAGTCTCGTCTTCCAGAAGAACATCAATTTTTATGTTTCCATTGTCTTGCTGATAGATAATTATTTCGCTGTTTACTTCCATTACTCTACTCCCAGAATATCCGCAATTAAACCTTCACTCTGTTTTTCCAGTACCAGAATATCTTATTCATGAGAAGAAAAATCTGTATAGACATCCCGAATACAGTCATCGGCAATGCTCCAGATAAATGAGACCAGTTTATTGTGTGATGCTGTGTTCATGTTGTGTTACTCCTGCTTTTTGCTTCCGAGCTCTTGTGTGTATCATTGAATATTAGTAGTACTAATGTGTGATACGAAAAATACTCTTCCCATTTTCACTATAAGTGAATTTTTCCAATAAACTACTTATTTCAATATTATCCCTATTTCTTAAAACAAAATACATATCTTTTCGTAAACTATAAATGGAAACCAGCAAGTTTTTTATTTCACTCTTGGAAATTACAAATTCATGATATGTTTCTTTCTTCAAATCATTTCCTTTTGATAAATTGAAGGGGAAACATCTAATTTCTATTTTTTGCTCCTCATTTACATATCGCATATCATACGTATCGTGTACAATAATATTTCTTGTGAGAATATACTTTTCTATCTTCTTATATGATACAATAAGTGCTTTACGAACCTCTTTCTTGCCAGTTTCTGATAATATTGATTTACTAAAATCAAATTTCTTCTTATCAATTTTTAATGAAACAAAAGCCAATATTTTTTCCTTTATAT
>DAOWEB010000209.1 GCA_030638735.1 Spirochaetaceae bacterium | reverse complement strand
ATTATCTATTCCGATAAAACCAGATTCAGCACCACCAGCATAATTTGCAATACAGCTTCCTCCCTCATTCTCAAAAGCAATAATATGTGGTGAAAATGTTGATAAAGTATAACCTGCTGTAAACAATAGTGACACTATGGCAGCACTACTTAGAGAAAGTGCATTCGATCCACTTATATCATCAAATTGTGTTATTTTACTATTTAAATAATCAGGTACCACAATCTTAGTCCTTTCAACACCCAATGTAATTATTACATTAGTATTATCAGTACTTATTGTTTCAGTAGTTGTTCCAAAATAAGAAGCTACTGCACCAGTATATAACACTCCCATTTCCACAGTTAAGTCAAAAGTTATAACTCCCTCGGGGATTGTTACAATAAAATCAGTTGACATCTCTGTCGCAGAGAGTGTAATTGTTTGAGTTTCCATTTCTGAACCTGATACAACCAGTGTTGCAGAACCAATATCAGTAACAGCAAATAGATCTGTTATTGCCCGAATTGTAGGTGTAACAGTTTTCTCAACAGCAGTTCCAAAGAAACAGCCGGTTAAAACTGTTACTACTGTAAAAAGTATTATCAGTATTTTCATACTTTTAATATCTATTTCCATATTTTATCCCCAGTTTATTGTAATAGTCACATCAGTAATCCCGTCAAAACCGTCCAGAAAGTCCATGAATCCAGGAATATCAAATTCCTCTGGTATTGTTAAGGTAGATGGATCAATACTAATTAAAAGGTTTTTAAGCTCTTCACCACTCTGTGGAAGACTTGTACCTATAATTCTGCTTGCTACACCGGCCGGTACCAGTCTTTTTTGACCACGGCGGTTTGTAAACTCTACACTCCCTTCAAGTACTTTAAGGTTTATACCATCGTACTCAAAGCTTGTACCTCTTACGGCAGCTGTGGAAACAGGGCTGGTTAATCTAAATTCCTGTCTAAGACCTGCAGTTGTTCTTACTTCAGCCTTAATTTTTCCAACTCTAAGGTTTAAGCCTGTCCTTACAGTTCCTTCCTTTTCTACCAGTTCTGTCAGTTCCATTCGGGTTAATTGCTTTACAATAACCTGGGAGGATCCCAGTTCCAGAACAGCCTCTGATCTAAACCCTGTGGAAATCATATAGCCTTCTTCTATTTTCATTCCTTCTGTTGCTTTTTTCCATCGTCCACCAGGCACCTGTATTTCTACTTTTCCTGAAATATCCTTTACAACTGCAGTAATATCTGCAAACAGGAATGTTCCCATAAATATTATTAGTATTACTAAAATATGTTTTTTCATAATAATCTCCTTTATATCCTTAAAATCTGAAGGACAGTCCCAGTCGGCTGAGAAACTCTAATTCCCTGGTATCAAGAAATGCGCCGCCAGATCCATTGTTTGGAATAAAAACTCCCCCGGAGAGGGAAACTCCTAAATCAGAAAATGGTCTGTAATTAATTGTTCCGTCAATTTCTGTTCCCAGGTAGAGAGAATCTGAGTCTGTATTAATTCCGCTTTCAGATATTAAACCTGTAGTAGATCTAAAAAAGTTTACATCTGTTAATTCCAGTTGAATATTTTCCAGTACTCTATTTCCCATACCGGAAAATGGCTTTAGTGAATAACTAAATTGTGTAAGAAAAATATTTCCCAGTTCCGGTGAAAATACCAGTCCTGTCGATTTTCCTGAAATGGGTACGAAATTGCTGGAATCTCCACTGGTATTTCCTTCAGTAAAGGAAGTTGTGAAGTCTGAATCGCCTGAGGAATAGAGGAATCTTAAGGACATTCTGGAAAATAGAAAATCTTCCATATAATATCTTAGTCCTGCAGAGCCCAGAAAGGAAAGTACAGAGTAGGACTCTGCAATACCAGAATGGGATTGTCCTGTTCCCAGATATGCAAAACTGTCATAGTAGAGAGAGGATGCCAGGGGACCGCTTAAGAAAAGTCCAAAATACTGAGTGTCCAGTTTTCCTCCTGTTGTAAGGTCTGAATCATTCCTCATATCCATCTGAGCCCAGACTTCAGCTTTTAGATCCTGGTTCATATAGAGTTCAGGGAAAAAAGCCTGTATGCCTCCAACAATACGGGGAGCTGCAAAGGTCTGTTCTATTCCGTAATCTACTCCAGTCTGATCAGCTATAGTCATTCCTATGCTGGAGCTGGTATCAAACAACAGTCCTGTGTAACCTGCCTTTGCACTGAATACAGCAGAAGGTAAATTATAACTTAAGGATACTCCATCGAGTTTATGACTAAAAATATATCTGCTTGAGTCTGATGTATGGAATCTTCCAAGGGTGTAATTTAAGGGAGAAACACTTTTATTCTCTATTTTCAAATAATCAATATCAAAAAAATATGGATCATCAGTTGTATAGGTGTAGCTTCCCTGAACAAACAGATTTGTATCTTTCCATACTTCACCTGTTAACCACAGAGATAATGTATCTGAATGATAAAACTCTGCACTATCAGAAGTATAGTAGACAGTTGAATCTTCAAGGCTCCCTCCGAAGTCCAGACCAAATGACAGGGTAGTCAGAAGGCTTAAGCAAATAATTAACACTATATTTTTCATATATTTGCCTCCTTCCATTCAAGTAGTCTTCCCATAATACGTAGTACTTCTTCACCGGAAAGTGTTCTGTATGGGCTTTTGTCATTATCTATAAAGTTAAGATAGCTTAACTCTCTTGTTGCATAACGCGGTCCGGGTATCAGCTTATACATTAAGCCTCCGGGAACATCAAAAGCCTCCATTAACATGTAGGAGTATTCACCAAGAGTAATATTTTGTTCCTTGTTTTTTGATTCCAGATTCCATTGCTGTTTATCAAGTGCTGTTAGCACTTGTGATATATCTGTATTTTCATCTATTAGTTCTGCTGCTGAAAGTACCAAATATGCTGTGTTGCCCCAGTCAGCTTTATCTTTTTCCAGGAGTTCATCTATTACTGCATTTGATTGTGCGCTTACAATAAGCGGCAGACATACAAGTACAAGACTAAATAAAATAAGTCTTTTTATATTCATCCTTTTTTTACCTCGTTTTATTTTTAATATTTTATAATATATACCTTAATTTTAAGATAATCATTAATATAATAATTATTAAACATATTATTAATAGAAATTTTCTTCTTAGAGGTTCAGGATAATTCCAACAAGTTTATTAGCTCCATTCTCTTCAAAGCACATGCCTGAGCAATCATTAATTCTTTTTTATAAATGACATGGTATATTATATTCCTTATGGTATAGTAAAACATTATAACTAAATTACAAATTGATATTTTAGTACAAATAGTGGAGGATTAAGTGAAAAACAAATTGGGCCTGATCTATATAATACCAGTTGCAGTAGCTCTGGTTTTTTCAATATTAAGTTTTTTCAGTTTTTTTGAAGCAGGAGAAAAACTGATTTTTGATATTCTTCTGCATATAAAGCCGGCTGTTACTGAGGATGAATCCATAGTCCTTATTGATATAGATGATCCATCAATTTCCCAGGTCGGTGTCTGGCCATGGAGCAGGGATATTATGGCAGACGGACTTATACTAATGAAAGAGATGGGAGCAGAGTATGCTCTGTTTGATATTGAATATACTGAGCAGAGTCCTCTTGGTGTAAATGCCAGTGTTCTTCAGGAAGATATTCCCAGTCTTTTTACAAATGAGTTTTATAATATAGATCAGAATACTTCAGATTTATTTACTGCAATAGAAGCAGGGTTTATTAGTATGGAAGATGCTGCATATTATGTTTCCGATCTCAAAATTCTTAATGAAGAATCCAAAGATATTCTTCTAAATAAGGTTAGAGATATTGCAAGAGATAATGACAGTTATCTGGGCCAGACAGCTGGTTTTTTTGGAAAGTCATTTTTTACAAATCTTATGCTTCTGTCAGAGGGAGGTATTCTTACAGATGAGCATAAAAATCTTGCCTTTGAAAAAATTGCTTTGGAGACTATCAAAGATATAGATGGAACTGTTTATGGTGCTGAGGATATACGTCCTGTAATTGTTCCCATACTTGAAAATGCCGCCGGTGCCGGTTTCCCAAATGTAAACCCCGATGAAGATGGTGTTACTCGCAGGGTTTATCTGTTAAGGGAGTTTGAAGGGCATTATTTCCCTCAGTTATCATTTGCTCCTCTTTTGGACTTACTGGGAAATCCTGCGGTAGAGGCATATTCAAATAAGGTAGTAATAAAAGATGCAGTTTTTCCCGGCAAGGATGCTTCAGATATTACTATTCCTTTGACAGAAGAAGGCCAGATGCTTATCAACTGGTCAAAGAAAAATTACATCGAGAGTTTCAGACATTTAAGTTACTATGAATTGGTTTTAAATAAAGAACTTGAAAACAGACTCCTGGAAAACCTGCGAAATATAAATGAAGCAGGTTATCTTTCTTATTATCAGAGTGAAAATGATTTGATAGAGGTTTACCAGTATACAGAGGATATCAGGAATGATGTTCTTTTTGGAGGCGACCGGCTGGCTATAGAGGATTATATAGGGGTCCGGGAATATTTTTTTAGTGAAGTTGGAAGTTTTCTGAACAGTGGTGCAATGGATGCTCTGTTAGCTGATATCGATGCTGTTATTCAATCGACAGAGGTTTCGGAAGATATCAGAAATGATTATATTCAAATTAAAGCTGAGGTTCCGGGTGTTTTTGCTGCGGTAGCAGATGTTTATACCAGCCTGATAGAATCAAGAGAAAAAATTTCTTCAGTATTAAAGGGCTCATTTTGTATCATTGGTCAGACAGGAACATCCACTACTGATATTGGAGTTAATCCCTTTGAAGAAGAGTATATGAATGTTGGTATTCATGCTTCAACATTAAATACCATATTATCCGGAGAGTTTCTGGATGATCTTCCAGGGTGGTATTCATCAATTTTGGCATTATTTTTATCCCTTCTGGTAATGCTCATAATAAAGCGCCTGGCACCTATCTATGCAGTAAGTGCAGGTTTTGTAATTACTCTGTTAGTTCTGGCTGCCGGTGGAGGATTTTTCCTTTTAACAGGGATCTATTTGAATATTCTGGCACCGGTCCTGTCTGTATTTTTTACTGGAATACTTATTTTTATTGTTAATTTTTTCATGCTTGAAAAAGAAAAGAGTTTTATTAAAAATGCTTTTTCTCATTATCTTTCCCCTGATGTTATTAACGATTTGGTTTCAAACCCTGATAAGCTTAATCTTGGTGGAGAAAAAAAGAGGCTGACTGCGATATTTACAGATGTTCAGGGTTTTTCGACAATCTCTGAAAAACTTGATCCTACAGACCTTGTTAAGCTGCTAAATGAATATTTAACAGAGATGAGTAATACTATTCTCGACCTTAGGGGTACTATTGATAAATACGAGGGAGATGCAATAATAGCATTTTTTGGAGCTCCTGTAGAATTCGATGAGCATGCTGAAAATGCATGTCTTTCTGCTGTAAGAATGAGAAGGGTGGAAAAAAAGCTCAACGAATACTTCTTAAAAGAACAGATGAGCCCGGTTCCTCTGTTTACCAGAATTGGTATTAATACAGGAGAAATGGTTGTTGGTAATATGGGAACACCCAAAAAAATGGATTATACAATTATGGGTAATGCTGTTAATCTTGCAGCACGCCTGGAAGGTGTAAATAAACAGTATGGAACAGGAATCCTGGTTAGTGAGGAAACTTATAAATCCGGAGCAGCCAATATTACTACCAGACAACTGGACAGGGTAAGGGTTGTTGGAATAAATACACCTGTCCGACTGTATGAACTTATAGAAGAGAAAAGTATGACAGATGACAGGACAAATGAAGCTATGGATATTTTTCACTTAGCTTTAAACATATTTGAGGATAGAGAGTGGGTGAAAGCTCAGAAAAATTTCTCTATGGTTCTTAAAATATTTCCGGAAGATGGTCCTTCGAAAAAATATATTCAAAGATGTATCGACATGATGAAAAAGCCCCCGGGTAAAGATTGGGATGGTGTTTTTAGTTTGACTATGAAGTAGGAGGAAGACTGATAAAAAAAGTACTCTCCCCATTTGTCTGACTGGTAAACCAGACCTGGCCGCCGTGCAATTCCATAATCTGCTTTACTATAGCCAGACCTAATCCCCGTCCCCCTTTATGGGGAGTCCTGGCAGGGTCAGCCCTGTAAAAACGTTCGAAAAGATATGGTTTATCTGCTGGAGCAATGCCCTTTCCCTGGTTTGTTACAGATATAACTGCATTATCTTTATCAAGTGAGCAATTGATTTTTACCATGCTCTTTTCGCAGCTGTATTTAAGGGCATTTTCTATCAGATTACCCAGAGCCTGGCTGAGTCTAAGGGGATCTACGTAGAATAGGGGGAGCTTTGCAGGTATATCTATCAGGAGCACTTCTTTCCCTTCTGCTGTACTTTTAATAGTCCAGTTTTCTACCTCTTTGGTAATGAGGGAACCAAGGGGAAGCATTTCTCTTTTTAGTTTATACTCCCCGGAATCAGTTTCAGCCAGCCAGTCAAGATCATGAATCAGATTTTTCATATGATCAATTTCATCTATAATTCGGGGTGCTCCCTGGTCAGGAAGGGTTATCCCGTCCAGCAGCCCCCTGGCTTCCAGTCTGATAAGATTAAGGGGAGTAAGAATCTCATGGCTGACATCCCCAATAAGACGCTTTCTTAAATCCCTCTGACGTTCCAGTGAACGAATCATTCTGTTAAAGGATTCACTCATTCTTCCCAGTTCATCCTGAGATTCCACAGGCAGGAGAGGAGCTTCTTCCTTTATGGAAATTACTTCAGCTGCGGCAGTCAGAGCTGTGATGGGTTTGGTAATGCGTCTGGACAAAAGAGATGCTGCAAGGAGAGCAATAAGAATTGTAATTCCTCCCTGTAAAAGCCGGGAATTCAGAAGAGAGATAATATAATCAACCGTTTCTCTGTTAAGATAGTCCTTGTCAATATAAGCAGTTACAGTTCCTTCAATCTCACCGGTTTCAAAATCCAGTATAGGAACTGATCCTCCCTCAATCAGAGGTGAATCTCTGGTTAGAGAAAGCTGGGTAAAACTGTTATAGAGAGTTTTACCTTCTCTGTCTCTTATAATAATTCTCATAAAGGGAATATTATTCCGGCTGGTGTTCTCCTGTTCTATCCATACAATTTCTTCTGTGAGGGTATCCCAGCTTTTATCTCTGGTATAGTTGGCTCCAAGAATTTGGGCAATATTTTTAGTTCTCACTTCTGTAAGCAGTATAGGGAGTTTTTCTTTGGTAGAAATATATTCAATGGCTGTAGAGAGGAATACGGTAAGAAGAATAATAAGGATAAAGGAATAAAGGATTCTAAAAAAAAGGGTCTTCATAATTCAGGGCATTCCAGTTTATATCCGGCACCGTAAACAGTTTTAAGGGGTTTGTAATTCTCATGGTGGATAAGTTTTCTCAAACGCCTTATATGGGAATCTATCGCTCTGTCAAAGGCTTCAAAGTCATTATCAAAGGCTTGATCTATTAACTGATTACGAGAGAGAATAATATTTGGATGGTTCATAAAAACAGCCATAATTGTATACTGTGCTTTACTTAGACTTATCAGTTCTCCCTCAAGGGTTATTTCATGGGTCTCAGTATCCAGATGAAGAAGTCCGCATTTAATAATCTTTTTAAAATGCCCTTTATAACGACGAAGAACAGATTTTATTCTAACAATAAGTTCATCCGGATCAAAGGGTTTAACAATATAATCATCTGCACCACTGTCAAGGCCATCTATCTTGTCTCTTTTGGCTCCTCTTGCAGTGAGCATGATTATCGGAATGTCTGATTCGTTTCTTAATATACGACAGATTTCCATGCCATCAAGTCCAGGAAGCATTAGATCCAGAAGAATAAGGGATGGGGTATCTATCCTGGCCATTTCAAGACCAGTAATACCGTCATGAGCCAGAACTACTGAGTATCCTGCTCTTTCCAGATAGACTTTTATCCACCTGGCAGCTGACGTATCATCCTCTATAACCAGAATCGGGTGGTTCAATCTTTTTTTCGGGGGTTTGAGCTCCCTCCGCCTGGAGAAGGACCATCCAGTGGCAATGCCTGTTCACTCATCTCACTCTGTTCACCGCCCGAGGCTTTAACATAGGCCTCTTCTTGTCCCAGTTCTCTTACTTTTATCAGATTGTTATGCATCATGGTAAAATTATTGAGAGCCTCAAGGTATCCTTTTTTATTCTCTTCAACTTCATCGATGACAGCATCTATTTTTCCTGCAAAATCATTATATTCAACTCTGTACCTGGATCTTAATACAGCTAAAGCAGCTTTTGCATCGATACCCTTTATTTCTCCAGATTCAACTTTGATAATTACTTCCTCAAAGAGATTTCGTAAATCGTTCTTATATTCTTCTGAAAACTCCCCCGATCCCCTGGCAGCCAGTGAAGGGGTAACTAATGAGTAAATAATAATAAGTAGTAATGGCAGGAAGTAAAAAATATTTCCTGCCTTTTTTAAAGATACTGTCATGATTCCTTCATAAGAGTAAAATATAAACTCCAAATTGTAAAGTTGGTTATCAATTATTTACTTTTTTCTGCTCTGGTCTGTGTCTGAACTACTGCTTTGGTCTGTGTTCCGACAGCTGTCCCATCCTGGGTTTGTATTGTAATCTGTTCTCTCTTTCGCTGTTGTAGTTGTTCCTGGAGTTCTTTCTCACATTCTTCAGGTTTTAATACTCCCAATTTAACTTGTTCCATCATACCAAAAATCAACTCTTTCTGGTTTTCACTAACTTGATATTCTTTTTCAATATTCAAAAAATCTACTTTGCCATCCTCCAGGGTATAGTCTTCATCATCATCCAATTTATCCAGTATTTCCTGTACATTTTCAGCCAGGGTAATACCTTCACCGTTACCTGCTTCATAGTTTCCTGCTGCACTCATTATCATTGGTATAATCAGCAGAAGAACTGCCATAAAAAGAATTTTATGAAATGTAATTTTAGTTAACATATTTAACTCCTTAGGTTGCATAGGCGAGCAGCAAACTTGTTTGCGACCAGCCTAATTTTTTTTCCGGGGTTAATCCCCATTGTTATTCTTAATAGTATTAGTTGAATATGTCACAATTATGTCAGGAGATAATTTTTTACTCAGTCCCACATCTCTATATGGTATTTATAACCCTGTTCTGTAAGGAATTTCTGTCTGTTTAATGCAAATTCTTCTTCTGTAGTGTGTCTTGAAACAAGAGAGTAGAAGTAGGAATTCCGTTCTTTGGGACGAAGTACACGACCT
>DAOWEB010000113.1 GCA_030638735.1 Spirochaetaceae bacterium | reverse complement strand
GGGAATTATGATTTCCATTTAACAGCTTCGACACCTGCAAGTGTCACAGAAGGTGGACTAAACGGTATAGATGAATCCTGGCTTCACTTTCCTGATAATGACCAGGGAAGTCCTATAGATAAAGATCAGGAGGAACGACCCGTCAGCTCAAACAATTGGGCAATAGGAGCCTATGAATATTAAAAATATAAATATTTGAGGGATAAAAATAAACTTTATCCCTCAATAACAGCATTCAACATAAGTTACCGGATTTTTAACAAGATAAAAAATCGGATAAACATTTTTTGGAGAAAAATATGATAGATGGATACAAAAAAGCCGTTATTACATCGGTTCTGCTTCTGATGATAACGGGAGTACTTTTCGGACAAAAAGAGATTTCAGGGAAAGAAGGGATTTCAGGGAAAGATAAGCGGTTCTCCGTTTTGGCAGGCTTTGGTTTTTCCAGTGCTCATGGGGAATATCCCTCTAAATATGACGCTGACATTGAGATTTCTTTTGCCGGCGGGCTTCGCTTTCAGATGGATGGAGTTTTCTCCCCGAGAACTTTTATCCTGGGGGATTTCGGGTATTTAAAGACCGCCTTCAGGGGCCATGTTGCGGCTACCGACACCTACTTCTACAATGCCTACGAATATACCAATCTCAATGTGATGGCAGGGGCTAAAGCAGGCAGTTTGTACTACGCCGGCGGACTTTACTTCGGGCTGGGAATAGGCGCAAACAGCTACCAGGAATATTTGGATAGATGGATAACCCTTAAATTAAAAAACGATATCGGTCTGGTGGCAGAAACCGGATTTGAATACAGGGATCTCATAACTGTAGGTTTACAGGGTCGTTTCGGATTATTCAGCGTCGCTGAAAGTGTGGATATTAAAAACTGGGCGGTTCATTTGACCATGGCCTTTCATTTTTTCCAATTTTAAAACAGCTGCCTTGGTTTTCCGGGGAATTTCCGTTTTTATCGGGATGATGTGTTAGGGGCAGTCCCCGGAAAGCCGATTTGATCGACTCTGCCGGAAGAATCAACACTGTAAATTAAACTGTGTAACTGCGTTATTCTAAATAGCCCTTAAAGGGAAAAGGCGTTAGAATGAGCAGTATTTGCTTGATAAAGATCGTTTCTCTGATGAGTAAAAAAGGCAGTTACACTAAATTTTTTACAGGCTCATTTATCCCTCAATAACAGCATTCAATAAAAGTACTTTATTGTCGATTCCCATTTTATTGTAAATATTGGTCAGATGACTTTTAACTGTTCTTTCGGTTATACTTAACTGCAATGCAATTTGTTTATTTGTATTTCCTGTCATTACATACCGGATAACATCTGTCTCCCTGGCACTTATTCCATATGTTTTTCTTATTCGTTCAAGACCTTTTACCTCTTTGCCTATTAATAATACACCAAGCAGATCATTATATTTATCCGTAATTTGCTGTAGTCTTATATCCAGAAGACATTCTCTGTTTTGTGCTGCATCAAGAACTAATTTCAAATAAATTTCAGTTTTACCCATTCGCAGTAATGTATTTAAACTATTCTTTAAAGAAGAATCACTAATAACATCAAAAACTGACCGTTTTTTTATATTCTCCAATGATAAATTTGTTAATGTTAAAAATTTATTATTGGCAGTGATTATCTTATAATGCGGATCCAGGATAAGTATAACTTCTTCTATATTTTTTAATGTTATTTCATTTATCAGTTTCTCATTTATAGCAAGAAAACGGTGTTTTACAAGTGCAAACCAGACACTTCCAATCCAAATTATTAAAAGTATTGGGGTCAGAGTCGGAAGACCTCTATAGCCTCTGTAAAAATCTGAAAACAAACCTAAAATAATAGCTGTCACCGCACCTGCGCAAATAATTTTCATCTGAAGTTTTATTCTATTGGAATCAGACCTGACTGCACCAATAATTACAATTATCATAGATACCAAATTATATAAGTTGGCATAAATGTGTGAAGAATAATACCAGAAACCAAATGGAATATCATTGATGATAGCATTCCCGATCAGGTGCATATACAGATATACTGCAGAAAGAATAAAGATAAGAACTATAAATAGTCTTTTACGTTTTATTTTTTTGTTGTATTTTGTAAAATGAAGAGCAAAAAGCAGCAAAAACGGACTGTAGGAATAAGCAGCAGTGTATCCAATTTTTAACCAAATTATTTTTTCATCATGTGTCATAATTGGAGAATTAATAAAAATAAAACTAAAATTCCACAAAGCATAAATCAAACAGACAGTAAAAAATAACAGATTAACTTCTGACTTATGGTTTAGAAAAAGAAGATAAGCACCAAAATAAATGTATGTAATAAAAGCAATACTATTTAATGCTACACCTATTATACTTGATTCCATTATTTTTAAAAAAATAGGGAAAGTTATAATTCCTGTCAACCAATTTTTATGCAGCGAACTTTTTGCGCTGTATCACATTTTTTTTCAATATATGAGTCCCTTCCGGTACTGACCGGGAGTGACTCCTGTATACCTTCGGAAAATCTGGATAAAATAACCGGGGTTCACAAAACCTGATTTGTATGCTATTTCACCAACCTGAAGATGTGGTTCTTTCAAAAACAGTATTGACTGCCTTAAACGAAAGAGTGTCAGATATTTTAAAAACGTATAACCGGTGCATTCTTTAAACATACGGGAAAGATACCCGGCAGATATTTTTAGATGCTCGGATGTATCATGAAGAGCAATGTCGGTTTGATAATTTGCATGAATATAATCTATGGCAAGTTGTACATATCTATCAACAACATTGTTTCCATGAGGTTTGAAATACTCATTAAAAAGAGAAAGTCTGCTTCCTTTTAGAATATCAAAACTCTCAGCAGCTTCATTATGAGCAATATAATTTTTTATTCTCTGCACAATCTGCTTAATAAGAGTATACAGCTGGGTATCATCAACAGGTTTCAAAATATAATCAATTACACCAAGACGGAGAGCACTCCTGGCATATTCAAAATCGGAATAACCTGTTAACAGAATTACCTGAGGATGGTAATTATTATTCCGGGCCGTTTTAATCATATCAAGTCCATCAAGTCCCGGCATTCTGATATCGGTAATAACAATATGAGGTCTTACTCTTTTAATTAGCTTAAGTCCTTCAAGACCATTCTCCGCTTCTCCCATAAGTTCACAACCAAGCTCCTCCCATGGTGTAGTTATGGAAAGTTCCCTACGAAAAAGTTTCTCATCTTCAACAATAACAACCTTTATCACTATAAAAATTCCTCCATTAATGGAACACGTATAATAACTCTGGTACCATTGTTGTGGCTGCTATCCACATTGATACCATAATTTTTCCCATAATAAAGCTGAAGCCTGCGGTGAACATTATGCAGGCCTATATTGTTTGTATCAGTCCCTTCAATGAACTGCTCAGGGTTATCCATTCCAAGTCCGTCATCAGTAATAATGATCACCATCTCTTTATCTGTTCTTTGGATTTCAAGATCAATTTTTCCATTTCCAACCTTTTGTTCCAGTCCATGGATTACCGCGTTTTCAATAATAGGCTGTAGTATAAGCTTGGGAAAGGGATGAAGGTAGAGTTCTTTCGGAGCCTGGATAGATGTTTGTATTTTATCTCCAAAGCGTATTCTCTGGATTGCCAGATAACTTTCTACAAGCGCCAGGCTTTCTCCTAATGTAACAAATTCCTCATCATTCTCTATTGTAGATCTAAGCAGTTTTCCCAGCTGTGTTACAATAGTCGTTATACTCTCAACACCTTCCAGTTTGGAAATGGATTTTATGGTATTCAGGGTGTTGTATAAAAAGTGGTGATTTATCTGTGCCTGAAGAGCCTTTCTTTCAGCAGTCATAAGCTGGCTTTGTTCTTCAAGATTTTTTTTCATCAATTTCTGAATACGTTCAGTCATTATATTGAATTTTTTAAATAAAACCCCGATCTCATCCTCTCTGGATGATTCTATTCTTACATTTAAGTCTCCCCTTTCCACCT
>DAOWEB010000248.1 GCA_030638735.1 Spirochaetaceae bacterium | reverse complement strand
GATAATGGCATAGAAATGGAAAGCCTTAGTTTTCAACTAAGACCAGGTCAGCATACTATTCAGGTAATCTCAGGTGGATTATGGACCCAGACAACTATTCAAATTGAGGCAGGTAAAACGTACACAATTCAGCCTGTTCTTAGTTTAAAGGTGATCCAATAGTGAAAAGCAGTTTTATATACTAATTCATTTTATTACCCGGCTGAATAAGCCGGGTTTTTGTTATTGGGGTTATATTCAAAGGGTTATGTGATGAAAAAATACCTGTCAGTTTTTCTATTAATTGTACTTTTATCTATTACTACAGGATGCTGGTTTGCCTGTAATGATGAATTAATTGGAACCTGGAGAGCTTATTCGGAGACAGATGGAATTGCTTATACATTAACCTATGTTTTTTATGAGGATAAGACTTTTACATGGAGATATGAAGGTTCCGATGGAAGCTATGGTGTCAGCGGTGGAACGTACAGTTATAACACCGCAGAGATAGCCTTAATAATTACAAGTGGAGATTTTTCCGGAGAAACAAGATTATTTTCATATAAATTGGATTGTAATACACTAATTGTCCCCAGCCTGGATGGGCAGAATGCAACATTCTCTAATAATATCTATTTATAAGTAATAATTACATACACCCGTAACTTGTTTTAATATGAAGCCTTTTGCCCCAAAAGCTGTCCTCTGCATCTATCTCTGATCCTTCAAGATTTTTATGAATATTTTCACGTATATGGAAAGTAATTCCTTTTACAGTTTCTACTAGATCATTTTCCATTGGAGCTCTCATTTCAACTTTAAGGGAGGGGCCTCCGCACCCTACACCGGAAGAGCAAACTGTTATTTTAAAATTTTCTTTTTCAGAGCTATTAATCATCTCATTCATCATCTCTGCTGCTGCAGGTGTTATTGTAAACATCAGTTTTTTCCTTTATGCGCATTTCCAATGTATTTAATCATAATTTTTTTAAAGGTAAAATATAGATAAATACCAATAGCTGCTCCTGCTGCATCAAACAGAAGATCCAGTAATTCGGGAGACCGGCCTGTAAATCCCTGCAAAAATTCTATTAAACCACCAAATAGTGATGAGCTTATTATGGTAAATAAAACAATTGCTTTAACCTTGAAAGATTTGGGTAGAATAAAACCCAGACTAAATGCAAGAGCAATATATGCAGCAAGGTGCATAATTTTATCACTTAACGCAAACTCTCTGATTAATTCCGGAGGTTTTGGAACAAGAGAGAGTATTAGGATTGTAAGGGCTATGGAAATAAAGATCATAGCCCTTAGTACTGGTAAGAGTTTTCTAATTTTTTCCATATTAAAAACTGGAATTTGATGTTGTTCCCTTTGGATAATCATTATACCATCCTCCGCCTAACCAGTCTGGATATTGAGACCAGGCAGTAGAAACTCCTTTATATGATTGGGGATCTTCCAGTGATTTATTAAGAGCTTTAAGGTCTGCATCTTGTATTTTATAATAGATATCTTTTATTTTTGCTGTAAAATCACTATCATTCAGGATTCTTTCTTTAGGGAGTCCTCGTTTTAATCCTTCGGAATAGAAAATATATAAATCTTCCATACTGTTCTTTAAACCTTCATCCTGGTTTTCTATTGCCAAAAGAATTGAATACTCAAATTCGATGTACATCTTTTTAAACTTCTCTTCAAAAATTTTACTGCTTGAAAAATCCTCTTCACTTATTGATGTAGAGGTGTTATCTATAATTGTCATCTGTGAGTCTTCTTCTGAGTTATCACCCTCTATTGTCTTCTCTGGTACCTGTTCCAGTAAGTACTGAATTTCTATCCATAAATTCTGAATTTCACTATCCGTATCTGTATCATGTCCCATAGCAATTAACTCATTCCATTTATCCTGGGTTCTCTCCCATTGAGATTCAACTTCTTCATATTGCTGGGTTTTTAGATAGTTTCTAAGAATCTTCAGGTTTGAAATTAGATATTTTCTTGATTCTTCAATTAGTGACTGAAGCTCAGAAGCTGCAATATCTTTCGGTGTCATTGCTTTATATTCAAATTTTACAAGTATATCACGTAGATTATTTGCAGTAGCATATTCTCCCAGTTCTGTGGCTATGGGAATCATTCTTACTATTTCATCAAAATGATCAGGAACAGTTTTATTTTTATACCAATCAGGAATTTTCTTTAAAAAGAATTCCAGTCCAAGTTTAAGTTCATCAAGTCTTTTCTTTTCATCAGGATCATCAGTCAGGTCAATACTTTTTTGCTTACTCCAGACAAGGAACACATCTTTACAGGAGAGTTCTTTCCCGTTCTCTTTGTACTTTTCTTTCATAGCTTTTAAATTTTGCAGAGTATTGTCAATGGATTCGTCCATCTCGAAGCTTAACCACATTTTACCGGCCATTTCGCCAATAAAGGTTACCAGACCCAGTTTATCCATGATTTCTTCTGCAGATTTTCTTGATTTACTTTCCAGCCAATTAAATGGAGAATCTGCTAACGTCCCTGTATAGACAGCTTCCGGTTTTTCTAAAAGCTTATTGTATATTTGATGTCCTTTTTCACCTTGTAAGGCAAGGAGCATAGCCTTGCTCTGAACATCTCCCTTTGCCCAGTTTACAATAGCCTGATCAAAGCTAGTGGCCCAGGGGTCCTCTCCAAATCCTATTACTACCAACCATTTTTCAAGTTCTATAACTGTTTCATCACAGTCGAGAATAGAAAGTATTTTTCCTCGTATTCTTGTGCGCAGAACCGAATCTACAGCTAATTTTACAAGATCTGTCCAGCTTTGGGTAATAACAGCAGTTACCAGTTCTACACCTCTTCCTACTGTAAATTCCATAAAATCACCAGCAGGTCTGTAGACCTTTGCTGTATCTCTGGAAATAGATCTGTAATAATTAAAAAGGGCAGTATCCTCGTATAGTTTCTGTTTTTCTTCGGCTTTCTGAATTTCTGCAGTTATTCGCAGATATTCCTGCCAGTTTTTATCATTGGGGTCACTGGGGTCCGGATTTTTTCGTCCTAT
>DAOWEB010000119.1 GCA_030638735.1 Spirochaetaceae bacterium | reverse complement strand
CAGCTATGATATACTTGCAGTGGATAAGCTGATGAATCAATTTTCAGAGATAACGGACAAACTCCGGCAATTAAAAAAGGGACAAAACAATGGCTAAAATATTTAATATTCTTGTTGTGGATGATGATCTAAAAAATATTCAGGTCGGTATTAACTTCCTCAAAAAAAACAAAAACTATCATCTGCTTTTTGCCACCAGCGGTCAGCAAGCCCTGGAAAGGGTAAAAGAAACCAAATTTGATCTTATTCTGCTCGATATTATGATGCCTGTAATGGACGGATATGAAGTTTGCAGAAGATTGAAAGAGGATGAACTGACAAAAAATATACCGGTTTTGTTTCTGACTGCAAAACATGGAACAGAAAATATTATCGAGGGATTCGAAGCAGGAGGAGCAGATTATATTACAAAACCATTTAATTCTCATGAATTGACTGCCAGGGTAAAGACCCACATTGAACTTCATTATCACCATCAAAAAGAAATAGAAAAATTGCAGGATATACTATTTCATTCTCAGAGAGCGGAAACTATTAGTTTTCTATCGAATGGGATTACTCATGATTGTAACAATTTTATGTGCTCTATTTCTCCTAATCTTCATTTGATAAACTCCAAAATTAAGGAACAGGGATTAGATCCTGAAGAATATACAGATTATTTTCAGGGCATAAATTCAGCTGTGACCAGAACCTCCGAACTACTGAGACAACTTTCCACTTATGCTGAATATAATGAATCCAAGCCTGAAATTGTTGATATGAATAATGTTATAACTGATGTTACTAAGATTCTAAAAGGTTCCTTAAGAGAGCTTATTGAACTTGAAATTATTTTTCTAAACCAGCCTGCACATGCATTTGCAAACAAAATACATATAGAACAGGTATTAATTAATATTATTATAAATGCTGAACATGCAATAGTTTCTCAAACTAAGACAGATGGCCGCAAAGGTAATATAAATGTGACAATATCAAAAACCAATGGAAAAGAAAATCAGGAATTACAGGGAGAAACTGATTATCTAAGAATTGATATAAAAGATAATGGAACAGGTATGAACAGTGAAACAATGAAAAATATATTTAACCCTTACTTCACTACCAGAAAAAAAGAAGGAGGAACAGGACTGGGACTTGCTGTTTCACAGAGTATTGTAAAATCCCATAATGGAATTATAAAAGTAGAATCTGAAATTGGAAAAGGGAGCTGTTTTTGTATATATTTTCCATTTTATGAGAGTGAGTAATTATTTAAATAATATCTTAACCTTCTTTAATAGTGTTACTGATTCTCCATCATTTCAAGATAGGTCTGAAGAGCTTCAACCAGCTGACGTAGCATCTCATTAGGCATCTCTTCCAGGCGTTCCCCTACTCTATCGGCCAGGTTTTGAAGCTCTGCAGTATCTTTTTGAGTCTTCTCCATAGTGGCAATAATATTTTCAATCTCATTTCTAAGGGAAGTAAACGCTTTAATTTCTGCATTCATTTGATCAAACTCTATGGAAATTCTCTCTGTTTCCTGTTCCATTTCTGCTATGGCAGTGTCGACATAACTGGAAGTGGCTAATGGATCACCGAATCCTAAAAAACCACTCGTCGCACAAGCTGATACAAAAAAAATAACTGCTAAAATAAAGCAAACCACAATAAAATTTCTGGTTGACATCAACCATTTAAGATACTTTTTCATATAACCTTCCAATACAATTAATTCTGCATAAAAATACAGTACCATGGCTCAATTTGGAGGTCAATAATTTTAAATCAATAAATCGTACTACTACTTGTAAAAACACTGTATCCTGAAGTATTATCCCCACATGTTAGATTTTAAATTTGTTAAAGAAAACAGAGATGCTGTTGTAGAAAATATTCTAAACAGACATATGGAAGTAGACGTTGATAATATACTGAAACTCTACGATGAACGAAGCGAGCTTATTCAGAAAACTGAAGATCTCAGGCAGAAAAGAAATGAAAATGCCAAAAAGATGAAAGGTAAACTGGATACAGAGACAAGGTCCACTCTTATCGAAGAGGGAAAGGTTCTGAAAGAGGAAATTGCTTCATCCCAGGAAAAACTGGGGAGTGTTGAAACAGAATTATTTCGGGAAGCAGGCAGAATACCAAACATGGCTCATCCTGATGCTCCTATAGGAAAAGAGGATAAGGATAATACCGAAATTAAACGTTTTCTTGGACCAACAGAATTTACTTTTAAAGCAAAGGATCATGTTGAACTTGGTCAGGAACTCGATTTAATTGATTTTGATACTGCAACAAGGGTTTCAGGTTCTAAATTTTACTACTTAAAAAACGAGGCAGTTTATCTGGAACTTGCTTTAGTACGATATGCGCTGGATATTGTCAGATCAAAAGGATTTACACCAATAATTACTCCGGATATTGCCAGAGAAGAAGTTCTTGAGGGTATAGGGTTTAATCCCAGAGGCGCTGAAAGTAATATTTATGCCCTGGAAGGAACAGGAACATGTCTTATTGGTACTGCCGAAATAACCCTGGGTGGTATTCATGCAGACAGCATAATTGATCCTGAGACACTTCCTATTAAAATGGCAGGACACTCCCACTGTTTCAGAAGAGAAGCTGGCGCAGCAGGACAGTACTCAAAAGGGCTTTACAGAGTTCATCAGTTTACAAAGGTAGAAATGTTTGTTTACTGTCGGCCTGAGGATTCTGAAAAATATCATCAGGAAATTCTTGATATTGAAGAGGAAATTTTTCAGGGTCTTGAAATTCCCTATCGTGTTGTTGATACATGCACTGGAGATCTGGGTGCTCCTGCCTACAGAAAATATGATCTTGAAGCATGGATGCCGGGAAGAGGCGAAACCGGAGAATGGGGAGAAGTAACAAGTGCTTCCAATTGTACAGATTATCAGGCAAGACGTCTGGGTGTACGATATAAAGAAGATGGAAAGACAAGATATCTTCACATGCTTAATGGAACAGCAGTGGCAGTTTCAAGAGCTATTATTTCTATTATGGAAAATTTTCAGCAGGAAGACGGAAGTATAAGGATTCCGGAAAAATTGGTTCCCTATACAGGGTTTTCCCAAATAAAAAAACTGTAGAGACGTATTGTGTATTGTAAAGACGTTGCATGCAACGTCTCTACAGCATGCTGTATCTCCGTAAAATATTGTGGAAATAAAAAAAATGCAGGAAATTCTTAAAATAAAAAATCTAAAATACCAATACCCATCCTACCCCGGTCTGGATTTTCCACAGCTTCTAAATGGAGTAGATCTTTCTGTTAATTCTGGTGATTTTATAGTTATTCTTGGAAAACCGGAAACAGGGAAGTCCACACTTTTAAAAATAATTCTTTCTCTTATCCCAAGATACACTAACGGTATTATTAGCGGTAATGTAGAATATAATGGAATTCCTGTGAACAGTTTCAAACCTTATAATCTTATTGAAAAAATTGGAGCGGTCTTTCAGGATCCTGATGAGCAGATATTTACGACATCCTGTGATACAGAAATAGCTTTTGCTCTTGAATCTCTCGGCATGAAAAGAGAAGAGATGATAGGAAGAGTGGATTATGCACTTAAAATACTGAAAATTGAATATCTTAGAAAGAGAAACCCTGCTACATTGTCCGGGGGAGAAAAAAAGAAACTTCTCGTGGCTTGTCTTTATGCAGCAAATCCTGACATATGGCTTCTTGATGAAATTATTGATGAACTGGATCCGGGTGCAGCACTGGAAATTTTACAGAATTTACAGGAAAAGAAAAAAACAGTACTTCTGTTTTCATCTAAAATGCTGGATATATTTAAACACATTTCATGTAAAATTCTTGTTTTAAAAGAAGGAAGATTATTAGAAACGAAGGATATAAAAAATAAGAATATTCAAAGCCTGCTAATCGAAGAGGGATTAATAATAAATAATAAGCAAACTGTTTTAAAACCTGAACATAATCCGGATTCTGACCAGATAGTTGCTATAAAAAATCTTAAATACCAGTATCCCGGGAACAGTGATTTTAATCTTTTTATAAACGATTTCCATATTAAGAAGGGGGAAATAATTTCCCTTGCAGGAAAAAATGGTTCAGGCAAATCTACTCTTGGAAAATTAATAGCCGGTCTTAAAGAAAAAGAAAGCGGGACACTTACATTTAATAAAAATAATAACCTGACCCATGGATATCTTTTTCAAAATCCTGATTATCAAATTTTTCTTCCTACTGTAGAAGAGGAATTATCTTTTGGCCTTAAACCTTCTGATTCAGAAATTGAAGACACTATAATAAAATTCAAATTACCGGATAGGAATGTACCCCCTGCTTTAATGAGTTATGGTGCAAGAAAAAGACTCCAGGCTGCTGTATACTATCTTTTGGATAGAGATCTCTATATTCTGGATGAAGCTGATGCAGGTATATCTTTGAAAGATTTTGATATGCTTATAAATTTGTTATATAAAAATAATAAAAGTATTCTAATAATTTCTCATAATCTTAATTTATGCAGTCTTTACAGCAACAGAGTATACCTCATGGATTCGGGTGAAATAATTAAAGAATTTAACAATGATATTTATTATAAATTAAGCACATACTTTACAACAGGGAAGTCTGTCTAATGATTACAAGCACTTATATTGAGGGGAATTCAGTTCTGCATAAAGCTGATCCCAGAATAAAAACAGTTCTTCTTTTATTATTAGTCACTTACTTTTTTTTACCCCTTTCCATTACAGCAATATTAATAATTTTTGCTGGTCTTTCTATCATGGGAATAGTCAGTCTTGGTGTAACCAGACTTTTACAACCTGTTAAAATGATACTTCCCATTATTATTTTCGTAATTATACTTACTCCACCATTTTTCAGGGATGGTGAAGTTCTTTTTAAAATTAAAGATTTTATTATTCTAACTTCAGAAGGGATGTATCACACTTATAGGCTTATTTTAAGATTTACCGGAATAACCATAAGTTTTTATATTTTTTTCTCTACTACAAGTATAAGTAATTTTATTTTAACTTTAGAATGGTTCAGATTACCTTATAAAGCAGCACTTGTAGTTACAATTGCTCTAAGATATATCCCCTCTATGGTAATTATTTATAAAAATATACAGGATGCGCACAAACTTCGATCTGAAAGTAATATAAAAAAACACCTCTGGAAAAAACTTAACAATGTGTTTCCAACACTTGTTTCGGTACTAATACACTCTATTAAATCCATTCCATCATTATCCATGGCTCTGGAACTTAGAGGGATAGGCAGTACAATAAAAAGATCCCAGTTTAATTTTATTAAATCCACTAAAAAGATATTGCAAATTACTATTTCCGGTGTTATCTTACTCCTGACATTATTAACAGCCATTTTACTTTAGGCTGGTCGGAACTTTGTTCCTGCTCGCCTATGCAACCAAAGGAGTCCCATCATGCCAGATAATGAAAATGAATCTTCCGTTACAAATTTACCAGCTTTTAAAATAGCATCTCTTGCCATTTTAATTGCAGTAACAACTGTTTTTACTTATATTATACGTATTCCTGTAGCCCCAACCAGAGGATATATAAACTTTGGGGATGTAGCTATATTTTTTACTGCAATTACCTTTGGCCCTATAACTGCATTTCTTGCCGGAGGGTTAGGTACTGCACTTGCAGATTTATTTGCAGGGTATGCTCAATGGGCACCAATTACTTTTTTTGCTCATGGTCTACAGGGTTTGCTTGTAGGTTTAATACTAAGAAAAAAAATAAATATCACAGGGCTGATACTTTCGTTTCTAGCTGCAACAATCGTCATGGCTGGTATTTATTATATTACAGCAGGAGTTATGTACGGGTTTGGACCGGCACTTGCAGAAATACCTGGAAACATTTTACAGAATGTTGCAGGAGTAGCAGTTGGGGTTCCTCTTGCTGCAGCAGTCAGAAAAGCTTATCCACCAATACAAAACTACAAATGGTGAGAAACCGAATCAAGTAGTTCATTATATTTATCTAATCCGGAAGATGAGGAAAACATTATACTGATTCTTGATTCTTCCGGAGTTATTCCTTTTATATAAACGATCTCATCTTTTATAGAAAAGCTTCCATCCAATGAATACAGTGTTATATCATAATTTTTTACTTTATAAATATGAATGGGTACGGAGAGACTTATACCACTTCTATTAGCATCAACTGTAGAGGACATAAGCAATTCGCCAGTACCAAGATCAACTTCAAATTTCTTTAACAACTCAGGAAGATCCTTTACAGGGATCCTGGATCCCTTTCTTCGTTCACCCATTAAATACCTTCCAGCAGACTTTTTAAATAATTAATTTTTTTAGTACAGGTGGAAATTAAACTTCCATCAATTTTTGCTCTGCTTATTCTTGTATCAGACCACAGCCATCTGAATTTATCAAACAGCTGTTTATATTCAAAATCACTTACACCCTGCCAAAATTCCTCTTTACCTTTTTTTAAAGTAAGATAACTTTCTGCAGAAACAACTGTTCCATTACCAAGATACATATCAAGAGGAAACCGTGAATTATACTCTGACCATAATGATAAATTTTGATCTTCTGCAGATTTAACCTGTTTTTCCCAAAACTCAAGAATATCAATAATATGTTGTACAGGTTCAAAAGATTTTTTACCACCATCATAAATTGCACATGCTTCCAGAGGAATAATCATTTTTTCAAACTGGGAAAATTCATATTCAGGAGCTAACAAGGCACCGAATTTATAATTTTTCAAAAGGTCAGTATTAGAGAGAACATTATCAAGAGGCAGTTCTTTATTTCCTAACGCGAACCTTCCTTCAAGGTAGATAAGAATAGTCCGTTCATATTCGGGATGATTTTTCTTAAATTTTGCATCCCATTTTTCAAGTACATCTTCTGCTTTACTGCAGCCGATAGTCACAAAGACAAAATTTTTCATCTTAAGTTTCTCTGCAGTTAAATAATTATCCAGAAAAAGAAGACTGTTATCAAGAGAAGCACCGGAAGCTACAATATCAGCACTGTAAACTGTTGCATTATCGGGTATTTGAAATTTTCTATATGAATCATCTGCAATAGAAAATTCTCCATCTTTTTCATGTCTTTGGCTTGATATATAGGAGCTTGAATGCCATTTGTAACCAAATGCTTTATGTAGTGAATTTCTAACTTCAAAATTAAGACCACCTCTTAGTATATGATAAACATTAATCTGCTTTGAACTTATACTACTAAGATGCTCAATATTATTAAGCCCTTTCAGAGCATTGGTTATCCCGTTTTTCATGAGGTTTGTAAAATCAGAGTTTACAATTTCAGGGAAATTAAGCATATTGCGGGTATCACTGGTAGAGACAACATATCTGTTCAGGGGAGAACTATTTAATTTATTTTCAATTGAATACAATGAGACAGCCTCATCTTTAAACTGACGCTTTAAATAATCACCTTTCATAATAACTCCTCCAGACCCATAGTATCCTGAAGCCTGATACCCTTTCTACCCTTTTTAAGCAAAAACCGGCTGCATAAACAGGTTCTGCATAATAAACAGAAAAACAAAGGATAATACTCCCGAGGCAATTGGTGTTGCAATCCATCCCATTCCGATTCTGCCTATTACCCTGTAATCAATATTCTTTCCTCCTGATTTTGCAAGACCAATACCAAGAACAGCTCCTACAACTGCCTGGGAACTGGAAACAGGAACTAACGGCCAACCAGGAAGATTATGAGAGCTAAGCCATATCTGAAGCTCTGCTGAAGCAAAAAGGAACAATACAAGAGAACTTGCTAAAACAACTATAAATGCTCCAATAGGAGAAAGTTTAAAAATTGAATTACCTACTGTCATCATTACCCTTTTTGAATAGGTAAAAATACCAACTGCTATTGCAACTCCACCCAACAGAAATAGAAGCTGTACACTGGAAAGATTAAAAAGACCGCCAATGTTTACATCAGGAAAAGGTGATACAGGAATAAACACTCCCATAACATTTGCAATATTATTAGCACCAAGACTGTATGCTCCAAATGCACCGACAAAAAGAAGGGCAACTCTTGTGTATGAATCCTGGCGAATAATACTTATTTTGGAAAATCTAAGTAAATATTTTACAAGGAAAAACAAGCTGAAAGAAAATACAGCTGCAAGTACCGGGCAGACAACCCAGGTCGTAACAATCTTAGTAAGTGCAGAAGCATCAGTTGCCCTGCCTGCAAACATATTCCAACCTATAATCGAACCAACAACTGCCTGGGATGTGGAAACAGGAAGTTTCATTTTTGTCATCCAGAATACAGTGAATGCTGCTGCAAAGGCAACTGTAAAGGAACCGGCTATTGCATCTACAGCACCCAGCTTACCAAGAGTATGGGAAGCTCCGGCACCGCTTAGCACTGCACCTATTATAACAAATACAGATCCTACAATAGCCGCTGTTGTAAAACGCAGCATTTTGGTCCCAACAGCTGTACCAAATATATTTGCAGCATCGTTAGCTCCAAGTGACCAGCCAAGAAACAATCCACTTGAAAGAAAAATTATTATCAAAGACATCTTTTACTCCAATCCAATTCGACTATATGCTGCGTTTTATTGTTGCTACTGATAATCGTTCACATACATCCTGACCATCATCAGCTAACTTGGATATAAGTTCCACAAATTTGCTTATATGCATTTTTTCAGCAAGATCAGAGACAATCTCATCTGAACCAAAAAGCTGTCTTTTAATACGATTCTCAACTTTATCAGCCTCATGTTCATAGAAGTAAGTTTTATTTATATAATCATTGATCATATCGCTGTTCTTTATATATCCTCTTGCTGCTTTAACAGTAAAATCAGCTGCTTTACAGGATGCTTCCACAAGTTCCATGACATCTTTATTAAGTACCTTGGGGAATTTAGGTTTTTGTATCTCAAATTGGATAAGAACTTCTTCTGTTGTGTCTATTACATTATCAATATTCTCCAGAAGACTCAGCATATCACCCCTTGATTCGGTAATAAGCATTTTTGTATACAGTTTATACCTTATCTGCCTTCGGAGTTCATCCACAGAAGACTCAAGTTTTTTAACTTCCTGCATTCTCTTCAAAAAAATTTCATCTTCATCATTAAGATAATTTTTAATTGCTTCAGAAAATATCATTATAGAATTGGATATATTATCCAGTAACGACTCAATGTCCCCTTCTATCTGAGATGTTTGACTAAAAAGTAAACCCATTTTGCACTCCTGTTTATATTACAATTCCACCTATTCTAGTGTAAATAATTATCTTAATAAAGTTATAAATTGAATAATTTTTTTAATTTACTAAAGAAGACCCTTCCAACTTTATACTAATACGACTATTAATCCCTGAAAAGCTTATTAAGCTTTCCAGGGTTAGTTAAACATTTTTTAATCTTCTTCAATAGAAACTTCGGCTTCAATCTCAGAATATACTGTTTCTTTTTTCTCTTTTTTCATGATTCCCGGAAGTAAAAGAACAATGATAATACCAATTAAGGCGATACTTATAGGTCTTGTGAAAAAGATCAAAGGTGATCCATCGGAAATAATCAACGATTGTCCAAAACCCTGTTCAGCAATTGGTCCTAATATTAAGCCAAGCACTATTGCTCCAAGTGAAAATCCAGCCCTATGAAGGAAGTATCCTCCAATACCGAATGCTAACATAAGATAAACGTCAAACATGCTGTTACTAATAGCATAGCTGCCGATAATTGAAAGAATTGAAATTGCCGGAATTAGAATTGCATTGGAGACAGTTGCCACTTTTGCAAACAATGGCGCAAGATATAAACCAAGTACCAGAAATATTATGTTTGCAACAAAAAGGGAAAGAATAAAAGCATAAGTTATTTGACCGTGTTTTGTAAATAATTCAGGACCTGGTATAAGCCCCTTAATCATCAATCCTCCCATAAGTGCTGCAGCCACAGAATTACCTGGAATCCCAAGGGTCAGGAGCGGTATAAGTGAACCGCCGACAACACCGTTATTTGCACTTTCAGCAGCAGCCACTCCCTCCGGATTACCCTTTCCAAAAGTTTCCGGGTTTTTTGAGAATTGTTTGGTAAAATTATATGAAATGAATGCAGCTATGGTTGCGCCGGCTCCGGGAAGCATCCCTACAATGCTTCCTATAAGACTCCCTCTTGCGATGGTAGGAGCAAGTCCTTTCGGCAACTTTGCTTTTTTCAGGGTGCTTACATCCGCACCAAGTTTCTGAACTATACTATGTTCGGAAGTAAGTTCCAGAACCTGACTGACAGAAAACAATCCAATCAAGGCTGGCATGAAAGAAACTCCCTCATAAAGATCCGGGATTCCTGCAGAAAATCGAATAAATCCTGAAATTGGATCCATTCCTACAGTTGCTATGATCAATCCCAGCAAACCGGAAACCAACCCCTTCAAAAGATTACCTGAAGTCAAGGTTACAATACTTGCCAATCCCATAATTGCGAGAAGAAAATATTCAGGGGGACCGAATTTTAATGCAAGTTTTGCCAACATGGGAGCCAGAGTAATGAGGAAAATAGTTGAAACAATCCCTCCGGTAAAGCTGGCCACAGTTGCAACAGCTATTGCGGTCCCACCCTTTCCCTGTCTGGTCATCGGGTAGCCGTCAAAGGCTGTCGCTGCTGCTGCAGGTGTACCTGGTGTGGACAAGAGAATGGAAGAAATGGCTCCGCCATACATTCCACCTGAATATACTCCCCCCAACAGGGCAAGTCCGGCAACAGGTTCCATTGCAAATGTTACCGGTATCAATAAAGCTACTGCCATTGTAGCGGTTAATCCGGGAATTGCTCCAATAACTATTCCCCCGCAGGTACCGGCAAAAATCGAAAAAAGGACAAATGGATCAGCTAATTTGACCATTCCCCCCATTAAAAGTTCAAGCATTTTATAATTCCTCCTTAAAATAATCCAGTAGGTACCGGAACTGCAAGAAATCCAACGAAAACAAAGTGAATCGAAGCCAAAAGAAGTGACGTTCCAATTATAAGTTTTATTTTCTTCTTAAAGCCCAGAACCCATGAAAGGACTACCATGAAAAGGAAACTGGACAATAAAAACCCAAAAAAGTTCAGAAGAATTACGTAGATAATAATGGCCCCTATTGTCATCAGGAAACTGGCAGGCTTTACTACCCATTCAATCTCTTCATTGTTCTCTTTTTCTTTCCCAAATGATATTACTATTAAGCCAATTGAAAAAGAAGCCAGTACAACAGCGAGAAACTTAATGTAGAGAGCTGCAGGTGCAGCTCTCTCAGGAAATGTCCATGTGTATAAAAACATGGCCATACTCATAATTGTTGTTATGATACTAAATGTACGATTTGTATAAGCAATCTTCATTGTTATTCCTACCAGGGTGATTTGCTGAATACCGAATTGGTCGTATTAACGTTACTTTCAAGGTAGTTACCATAATCTTTCGGATCCATATAATTTAAAAGAAGCTGTTCCTGAGCTATTTCGAGGAAAGCCGGGTCATTTACAACTTCAGCAAACAGGTCTGACAGGATTGAATACACCTGGTCCGGGATACCTGCAGGTGCTGCAAAACCTCTTGAAGAGTCTGAAGTAACATCATATCCAAGCTCAGTAAAGGTTGGAATATTTGGTTCATATGAAAGTCTTTCCGGTGTCATAACGGCAAGGATCCGGGCATCACCGGCCTTGTAATTAGCTTCAATTTGTGAGTAGTTCATAAAAGCCAAATCCACATGGCCTCCGAGGATATTTACTTTTTGATCAGAAGAACCTTTTGAAGGAACATCCTTGATGTTAGTACCTGCAGCAGCATTGAAGCTTACCAGAGCAAAAAAATCATCACCACCTGCACCGGTAGTTGTTCCTGTGAGGGATCCTGGTTTTGCTTTTTCAGCAGCTATTACATCATCAATGGAATTGAAATCACTGTCTACATTACATACCAGTACACCAGGATCTGTAACATAGTTTGCCAACGGTTTGAAGCTGTCAAGAGTATACTTTACTCTTCCTGCCGAGAGATGCGAAGCAACATGGGGAGTAAATAAGGCACCTATGGTGTATCCATCAGGTTTTGATGTAGCAAGTGCTTCAAAACCAATCTGACCACCTGCACCAGGCTTATTGACAATAACAAAGGCCTGACCAATTTTATCTTTTGCTATTTCAGCAAAAAGACGTGCCATTGTATCTGTTCCACCGCCTGCACTGGAAGGTACAATAATAGTAATGGGTTTAGTGGGATAATCCGCTGCCCCTTCAGCGTCCTGTTCGCCATTGGCAAATGCAAGAACCGGAAGTAAAATAAATAAAGTTGCTAATATTTTCCAATTTTTCATGGAAACCTCCTAAAATAGTTTCTATACAGTATTGCAATTACCATGCCAAATACTTCATTTGTTGATAATAATGCATATTTTTTGGTGAGAACGTTATAGTTGTTTTTTTACAGATGATTTTTAAAAGCCATTGACCCTTACAGGAATGAATTGTCTAAAATTGATGTGCTAAAAGGCACATCTGTTCCATGGGTGTGTGCTATTCGGCACATTTATATGTTACTGTTTTGGTTTTATATGAAGTTTGTTAATCTTATTGTATAGAGCTTTCCTTCCAATGTTTAACAATTTCGCAGCTTTCACTTTATTCCATTCCGATTGATCAAGGGCTTTTATTATCGCTTCTCTCTCGATAGTATCAAGATGAAACTCCCTGTTTATTTCTCCATCAGCTATTTGTGAAGTTTTTCCTGTTATAAGAAAAGGTTGTGTAACCATATCACCCTCAGAAAAAAGAATCATTCTTTCTACACAATTTTCAAGTTCTCTTACATTACCAGGCCAGTCATGGGATCTCAATTTTTCGATTACCTGGCTGGATATCTTTTTTTTAAGAGAACCTTCCCTTTTGCATATCTTTTCCAGAAAATGATTTACTAAAAGAGGGATGTCATCTTTTCTGTTTCTTAAAGGAGGAGCATTGATTTTTGCTACATTTAACCGGTAGTAAAGGTCATTCCTGAATTTGCCGTTTTCAACTTCAACTGCCAGGTTCTTATTCGTTGCTGTAATTAATCTGAAATCAACTGCAATCGGTTTTAATCCTCCAACCCTGTAAAATTGCTTCTCCTGAATGACACGTAGGAATTTGGCCTGGAGAGACATCTCCATCTCTCCAATTTCATCAAGAAACAATGTCCCGCCGCTAGAGATTTCTATTCGCCCTTTTTTCTTGCTTGAAGCGCCTGAGAATGCTCCCTTTTCATAACCAAATAATTCACTTTCCAGAAGATTGTCCGGGATAGTTGTACTGTCTACAATAACCAGTGGTTTGTCTCTTCTTTTACTGTTAAAATGTATGGTCCTTGCTATAAGCTCTTTTCCTGTTCCGCTTTCACCTTCAATAAGAACATTAGTAGAGGACCCGGCTCTGGTATTTATCATTTTATCAAGAATAATCATCTCGGGGCTCTTTCCAATCATGTTCTGAATACCATATGCATCTTTAAGTTCTTCTACCAGAACAGTATTCTGTGCATATATTTCCTTTTGTTCCAATGCGCGTTCAACAACAAAATAAAGCAGCTCGTAATCCAGGGGTTTTGTCAGATAGTCATAAGCCCCCTTCCTCATGGCATCCACAGCGTTAGGAATTGATCCAAAAGCTGTTATAAGAATAACAGGCAGTGTTTTATCTATATGTATAATTTTTTCAATAAGGTCAATTCCGGAAATCCCTGGCAGTTTATAATCTGTAAGTACAATATCCGGAATTTCTGTCCGAATGATATCAAGAGTTTCTTCTCCAGAACCGGAGAGGAGAACTGAGAAATCTTTTTCTTCAAAAAAGTCTTTTAATACCTCAAGTATATTTTTTTTATCATCACAAATCAGAATTGTTTTTGTTCCATTCATTTATTGTATTGACTCCTTAATGGAAGTTTAATTATTGCCAGAGTCCAGTTAGTATGACTGCTTTCAATTTGCAAAGAACCTCCATGTTTCTCAATTAGCAGTTGGCTGATAAACAGACCCAAACCGGTACCCTCCTTCCTGCTGGTAAAATATGGTTCTGATAAATGCTTAAGATTTTTAGCTTCAATACCCGATCCATTATCTTTTATACTTATTTCTATAGAATCTTCCATAAGTTGAGTTGTGATCTCTATTACTCCATTTTTACTTTCCATTGCATGGACAGAATTCATAATCAAATTCATTATAATCTGTTTAATCTGACGAGGATTGAAGTAACTTTCCGGAATTTTCTCATCCAAACTAATTACAAGATTATTATTTTGCTGTTTTATATATTCTATGGTAAGGTCACGAATATCAAAAATTAACATGTTAATGCTCAATTTCTGAAAATCCGGTTCGCCCTGTTTTGTAAAATCGAGGAGATTTCCAATAAAACCTGACAGTTCATTAACTTCTGCTTCAATAATATTAGAATATTTTTCTACCCACTGATTTCCCGGGTTTTTTAATCGAAGCATTGTAACTGCCCCTTTAATTGGTTCAAGAGGATTTCTTATTTCATGAGCTATGACAGATGAAAGTCTCCCTGCCATAGTTAAACGCTCATTACGGGTTCTGGAGTCTATATAGTTTTTCAGGTTTGAAATCATGAGGTTGAAAGCATTTGACAGTATACCGACTTCATCTGAGGACGAGTACTCCGGGATTGATTCAAATTGACCTCTGGAAACACTGGATGCAAATTTAGTCAGTGTATTTAAGGGGATAGTAATTCTTCCGGCCATAATAAGCGCAAGAATTATTCCAATAATTGTAAAAACACTTCCTAGAAGGACATTTTTTAAGATTAGTATTTCAAGTTCATCACGTATATTCGCAACGGTCATTTCTATATAGACATAACCGATATTTTTTGCGGCAAGCTTGATTGGAGTAAGTACGGAATAATTACCTATTAGCGGATTTAACTTGTTATCCCAGGATTCTCCAAGAGTGATTATATCATTATTCATCTTTACTATGTAATAATTGTCTAAGATGGCTGCTGTATTTACATCTTCATCACTGGCGATACTTATACAGTAGCGCCTTAAGGCAGCGTAATCATTTCTAAGAAATGGATCAAGGCTGGCAATTGCCGCAGTGTGTGCAAGAGTTTCTCCTTTCTTCCTGATTTCGTCTTTCAGAAAATCGCTGTTTTGACCTATATTAATAGAAACCATCAGCGAGATTGTTACAAAGAGAAGACTGGAAATAACCAGACTGAACTTGACTGAAAGTTTCATTTACTGCCTTTATAGTTAAATAAATTCATTATTAAAATCTTGATCCGAAATGATATATAGAGTATTATCTCACCACATGAAGATCAACTCCCAATATCTTATAATTGTATTTTTTTTCCTGTTAAATGCTTTTTTTCCATGGGATCTCAGCTCTGAGGAGTTGAATTTCGGATATTCCTCCGGTGAAAATATTGTATCCATAATAAACAAATTTACTCCAATGATGAATTACATATCTGAGAAAACAGGAATGAAGGTAAATTTTATAAGAACAATCTCTTATTCTGAGACCCAGGAAGCATTTACCAATGGTGTTCTGGATATGGGTATATTAAATACTGTCTCCTTTCTTGCAATGGAAAATAGAGATGTAGTGGTTGCAATAGCCGAGCGCTTAAAAAAGGGGATAAATACATACAATTCATTTATTGTGACACGAAGAGATAGTCCAATAGAGGCTCTATACGATTTACAGGGTAAAATTTTTGCATTTGGTGATCCTGATTCAACCAGTGCGACCTTAATGCCCAGGCATTTATTACTTGAATCCGGACTCGATATTGACAGGGATCTAAAGCAGTTCATCTATTTTCAGAAACAGGACTCAATTCTCTATGCTATTCTTAACAGAACTGTAGATGCCGGTGCCGTTGCCTCTTTTATATTTGAAGAGAGTGACCCAGAATTAAAGGATTTACTTAAAATTGTAGTAAAATCGAAACCCATGCCTCTTGGACCTTTTGTAGTAAGTAAAAACCTGGATGCTGATTTAATAGATAATTTAATAGAGATATTATTATCCATGAACCAATCTCCCGAAGGGGTTAAAGCATTAAAAAAGGCAGATCTCGAGGGATTTACAGTTTTTAAGGATGATGATTATGATTCTTTGAGAGAGCTTTATTCCCGATCAGATAATAAATAGACTAGTTATACTAACTGGAAACATTTTAATATGGATCATTGAATCATTCTCCTTCAGAAAACCTAAAGACTTTACGGCTGTTTACTAAAAAGTTATACTGGCCATGGAGGATATATGAAATATTCAGGCCTATTTACAGATTTATATGAACTTACGATGATGCAGGGTTACATGCTTCAGGATACAAATGAAGAAGTAGTGTTTGATATGTTTTTCAGAAGACAACCCTTCTCCGGGGGATACTCTATTTTTACAGGTCTGTATGATCTTCTTGATAAAATTGAAAAAATGTTTTTCTCTGCTGATGATATTGAATATTTAAGAAGTCTTAAAATTTTCAAAGAAGAATTCCTTAATTATTTAAAGGAGTTCAGATTTTCAGGATCTGTATATGCAATGGATGAAGGATCAGTAATATTTCCAAATGAACCAATTCTTAGAATTCACAGCACTCTGATGGAGGCTCAGTTAATAGAAAGCCTTATTCTTAATACCATAAATTTTCAAACACTTATTGCTACAAAAGCTTCCAGAGTCAGCTATGCTACAGGAGATGGAACTCTTCTTGAGTTCGGCTTACGAAGAGCTCAGGGTTTTGATGGAGCTTTATCTGCAAGCAGAGCTGCTTTTATTGGAGGTGCTGATGCTACTTCCAACACTCTTGCAGGAAAGGTGTACGGAATACCAGTAAGAGGTTCAATGGCTCATTCATGGATTATGGCTTTTGATTCTGAACTGGAATCATTCAGAAAATTTACAGAGCTCTATCCCGACTGTACAATTCTTCTTATTGATACATTTGATACTCTGGGATCGGGAATAGAAAATGCTATTATTGTAGGCCTGGAACAAAAAAAGAAAGGAAAATCTATATCTATCAGACTGGACAGTGGAGACTTATTTTATCTAAGCAGGGAAATTAGAAAAAGACTTGACAAGGTGGGACTTGAAAATGTCAAAATTGTTGTTTCCAATGACTTAAATGAAGAAATTATACACCAGTTAATTACTGATGGTGCAAAAATTGATATGTGGGGAGTAGGGACACATCTTGTTACAGGTGGAACTGAAGCTGCTTTTGGAGGTGTCTATAAACTTGCTGCAAAAAAAATTAATAACAAATTTATACCAACAATCAAAGTATCCAACAATGCTGTAAAGACCACTAATCCCGGTATTAAACAAGTATATCGTTTTTACAATAAAGAGGGTGGTGCTATAGCGGATCTTGTTGCACTGCAAGAGGAAATAATTCCCGAAAAAAGACCCTATACTTTTTATCATCCAATGTACTTCCATGATAAATTTACACTTTCCGACTATGGAAGGGTAAAACCAATGCTGTCAATAAAAATGAAAGATGGAATAAGAATACAGAAAGCTGCACCTATAATAGATTTACAAAAAAACGTTAAAAATAATCTTAAGTGTTTTGATACTTCATATAAAAGAATAATTAATCCTCATATTTATAAAGTTTCACTATCTGAAAAACTTAAAAGTTTAAAGGCAGAGCTTCTAGATGTTTATAAATAGACAAGAATCGATACAATTTGGAAATCATCAAATTGGAGGAGAAAATCCTGTTTTTATAATCGCAGAAATAGGAACCTCCCATGATGGTGATATTAAAAAAGCGGAAGAATTAATTATTGCAGCAGCTGAATCAGGTGTAGATTGTGTAAAATTTCAATATGTTATAGCTGATGAAATTATCCATCCGAATACAGGAAATGTATCTCTTCCCGGAGGAGATATTCCTCTATATGACCGTTTCCGTAATTTGGAAAGATCTGCTGATTTTTATTCTGAACTTAAAAAAATAACAGAAGCAAATGATCTTTTTTTTCTTTGTACACCCTTTGGAATTGAGAGTGCAAAAAAACTAAAACAGATAGGTGTAGAAGGATTTAAGATAGCATCTCCTGAGCTCAATCACTACCCTCTTTTACAGGAAGTAAGCGATTTTCCGGTAATTTTATCAACAGGGGTTTCCACCCTTAATGATATTGAAAGAGCTCTTTCCTTTACATCAAAAAATACAGCTCTGCTTCACTGTATAACATCTTACCCTGCCCCGGTCGAAGAGTATAATCTAAATTTAATTCCCAATATGTCAAATATTTTCGGTATACCAGTAGGAGTTTCTGATCATTCGAAAGATCCTCTACTTATTCCCTCTATTACAACTGCCCTGGGGGGATCAATAATTGAAAAACATATAACCCTTTCACAAAAAGGAGATGGTCTGGATGATCCAATAGCAATTACAATAGATGAATTATCCCTGATGTGTAAAAAAGTAAGATTATTTGAAAACACAAAGTTTGCAGAAACAATTTCAGAATTAATTTATACTTTTGGTGAAGAAATAATAAAAAGAACTTTAGGTACAGGTATAAAAAAACTTGCTTACTCAGAGTTATCCAATTATAGAACAACAAACAGATCTATTATGGCAATTTCAGATATTGAACAGGGAGAACCTTTTACAGAAAAAAACACAGCTTTGTTAAGAAGTGAAAAATCGCTCACTCCCGGGCTTTTTCCGGAGTTTTATCCTGTAATTTTAAATAGAAAGGCAGCTCAGAAAATTAAGTCAGGATCTGGTATTATTTGGGATTATATTTAGTAATAAATTTGATTTCTATTTTAAAATCTATTAGCATTAAGTAAGTCCATTTTATTGGAGGTACTAATGATTCGTAGATCTATCCTTTATGGGTTTAAGATACTTCTTCTTTTATTAATCTGGATATCTTTTATAGCTTGTAATCAAAAAGAAAATATATCTAATACATTGGAAACAGGCTATTATTCTCTAAGTGAATATCTAAATAAATATCCCAAAAAACAAAATGATTACGATTTATTCCGTGAAACTGTTCAGAAGGAAGCAATACCTATAAAACAGGGAATACAGCTAAGACCTGTTCGTATCTCAATGATTTATCCCGGGAATGAGAAATCAGATTATTGGACCAGAAGTGTAACTTCATTTTCTGTAAGAATGGAACAACTGGATATTCAGAATAGAATTCTTGAGTTTTTCAGCCGTCCGGGTCTGATTGATCAGAATATTCAGGAAGAACAGATAAATGAAGCCTTAAAAAGTGACCCTGACTATCTGGTTTTTACTCTGGATGTTACCCGTCATAAAGAACTTATAGAAAGAATAATTACCCTGGGACGTCCTAAAATTATTCTCCAGAATATAACTACCCCATTGAAAGAATGGGAAGGAAATCAACCTTTTCTTTATGTTGGGTTCAGTCATAAATTAGGTACAGAAAAAATCCTTATACCGGAGTTTTTAAGATATACCCAGGGTAAAGGAAGTTACGCTATGCTCTACTTTACAAAAGGCTTTGTCAGCGAACAAAGAGGAAATACTTTTATAAGTTATATGGAAAAAAATACAGAAATGGTTCTTAAAGCAGCTTATTATACAGATGGACAGTTTGATCTGGCTCAAAAGGCAACAGAAGACCTTCTTATTGAATATCCGGACATTGACTTTATCTATGCCTGCTCTACATCTATAGCACTTGCAGCAGTTAAAGTTCTGGAAGAAAAGGGAATGAAAACAAATATTTTTGTAAATGGCTGGGGAGGCGGCAGTGCTGAGCTTGAGTCTATACTTAAAGGAGATCTGAATTTTACAGTCATGCGAATAAATGATGATAATGGAATAGCAATGGCAGAAGCAATTAAGCTGGATTTACAGGGAGAAAAGAAAAAAATACCAACTGTGTATTCCGGAGAATTTGTACTGGTCAACCAGGAAACAACAGCGGAAGAACTTAATAAACTAAAAAAGAGAGCATTCAGAGCTTCGGGAGAATAATGATTAAAGATTATAAACTTACATTTATTTTGGGGGTTTACACTTTAATATCTCTACTTTTGTTTTCTACAATCTTACTTGTCTGGACATACAAAACAACTAATATTGCCCTTATGAAAGAAATAGAACAATCCTTTCTTCAAAGGCAAAGAACCGTTCATTCAATTATTGATACAGAATATGATTTTATTGAAAATTTTGGTTCACTCATAGCAAGATCAGGTAAAATATCTACAGACATGTTTCAAAATAATCTGGATTCTGTCAGAATGAGGATAAATACCATAAAGGATGAATTTAATAAAACTCCGGATATTATCTTTGCTTCAAACTTTAATAAAAATCTGTTTGCCAATGCCAGCGCCCGTCTTTTTAATGTAGATAATATTTTAGGTGATATCGCAAATTGTGCAAATGAATTAGTTTCATCAAGCCAGATTAAAGAATTCTATTTAGATCATAAAAAAGTAATGATTATACTAAAAGCTACAGAAATTATTCTTAAGGAAAAAGGGAAAATAGTTGGATATATTTTTACCGGTACAGTTCTGGAAGATAATTACTCCCTGCTGCAAAGTATTAGAGTAAAAACAGATTCTACTATTGTAACTGTTTCAACTCACCATAGGCTAATCGCTACAACAGATAAAAGAGATTCTGAACTGACTGCAGCTGTTTTAACATCTTCAGGTTTAAATAATCCCCACGACTTAAATTTTATAAACATAAATCATAATAAATATATAACATCTTCAGATAATATTCAAAAAGGAGAACATGAATCAATATTTATTACTATTGCAATAAGCAATATTCCTCTTGAAAAATTAAAACTGGAATTTTTTAAAAGTGCTATTATAGTAATATTCCTTTCATTAATATTCCTCTCTTTTTCTATAATACTTCTTAATAAAACAACCTCTATACCATTAAGAAAACTTGTTGATTATTCTGATGGTGTGGAGTCTGGCCATTTAAGTACTGATTATAAAAGATCATATATAAAAGAATATAATAAAGTTGGTTTCCGTATGGAATCTATGGTTAAAACTATAAAATCAAATGAAGAACGAATAAAACAAATTGCTAATGCGACATGGGAAGCTATAATATTACATCGTCAGGGGATTCTAGTTGAAGCAAATGATCAGTTTTTCAATATGTTTGGATACAATATGGAAACAGATAAACCATTACTTCTTGGAACAAATATTATTGATAAAATATACGACAAAGAAACATCAGAAATAGTTTATAAACAAATTCAAAATCATCAAATAGGTACATTCGAAAATAAAGCAATAAAAAAAGATGGTACATTCTTTCCAATAGAAATTCGTGTAAGATATATAGATTATGATAATCAAAAAGTAAGGGTTGCAACAATTCGTGATTTATCTGAACGAAAAAGAATGTCAGAATTAATGATTCAAACAGAAAAAATGCTCTCTATTGGAGGACTTGCAGCAGGGATGGCTCATGAAATAAATAACCCCTTAACAGGAATGATGCAAAGTGCTCATGTTATAGCACTCCGACTTGGCAAAGATATGGATCTTAAGGCTAGTCATATAGCAGCAGAAAAGGCAGGAACAACTTTGGAAGCTATAAGTAAATTTATGGAGGAAAGAAGTATCCCTCAATTATTAGATGCAGTTACTGATTCTGGAAAACGGGCAGCAACCATTGTAACTAATATGCTGAATTTTGCCAGAAAAAGTGATTCAAGTATATCTACATGTAATCTGGAAGTTCTTATAGAAAAAACTATTAAACTTGTTTCTGGGAATTTTTATCTTAAAAAACGATTTGACTTTAAAAAAATTGAGATTATAAGGGAATACCCTTCTCAAACTCTGCTGGTACCATGCGAAGGACCAAAGATACAGCAAGTACTGCTGAATATTTTTAGAAATGGTGCAGAAGCCATGCAGGAAACCGGGATAAAAAATCCCAGATTTATTATTAGAATACAGTACAAAGAAAAGCCCCGGATGATATCACTGGAAATTGAAGATAACGGGCCAGGGATGGATGAATCTACAAGTAAACATATATTTGAACCATTTTATACAACTAAACCAGTGGGAATGGGTACAGGATTGGGTTTGAGTGTATCTTATTTTATTATTACTGAAAATCATAATGGAACAATAAGAGTTGAGTCAAAACCAGGACAGGGTACAAAATTTATTATTTGTCTCCCGGTAGAAGGAATATACAGTAATACAAAAAGAGGAAACTATGAAAAATAATACTAAACCAACAATTATGATTATTGATGATGAACCAACTATAAGACAAAGCTTTGCTTTTTTACTCGATGATCATGATTACAAAACTATACAAGCTGCTAATGGTCGGGAAGGTCTTGAAATATTTGAACATGAAAAGGTGGATCTGATTCTCGTAGATCTGCGTATGCCGGAAATTGATGGTTTAAAAGTTTTGTCAAGAATCAAATTGATCTCCCCTAATACACCACTTATTGTTATTTCCGGAACAGGAAGTATTGGGGATGCGGTAGAAGCACTTCATTTGGGAGCATGGGACTATCTCTTAAAACCAATTCAGGAATATTCACTACTTCTACATGCTGTAGAAAATGCCCTTGAAAAAGCAAAACTTATTGAGGAAAACCAGGAATACCAGAAAAATCTGGAAATTATGGTTGCTAAAAAAACAGAAAAAATAAATAAGGCCCTTGAAGAAAAGAAAATTTTGCTTAAAGAATTAAATCATAGAGTAAAAAATAACTTAAACGTAATTATAAGTTTACTAAGCCTTAAATCTAATACAATTACTCTGGAAAAAAATGCCATAGAAGCATTTAACGAATGCAGCAACCTTGTTTATTCTATGTCTATGGTTCATGAAGAACTATATCAATCTGAAGATCTTTCTGAAATAAACATGGAGAGCTATATAGAAAAACTGGCAATTAAAATGATTGAAATATACAATCCTATTGTAAGTATAGATTATAAGTTAAATATTGATGATATTAATATAAATATTTCCAAGGCAATACCCTGCGGCCTGATTCTTACAGAGCTAATCACAAATGCTCTAAAATATGCATTTAATGATTCTTCAAAAAAAGGATTGCTGAAAATATATTTTTCAAAATTAGAAAATGATAAATTCCAAATTCGTGTAATTGATAATGGTCCGGGTATTCCGGATAATATTGATCTTCAAAATCCTGAATCAACTGGGCTTCAAATAATTAATATTCTGACCAGCCAAATAGAAGGAACATTATCTGCAAAAAATAATAATGGTGCGGAATTTATAATTACCTTTTCAGAATAATCCTGTATTTGTCTGAAACTAATCTCAGGTTTTAAACTTATCCACTTCAACCTAATGATAGGAATATATATACCCTTTGTTGAAATAGAATATAAACTGAAAATTGATGATGTTTATGTGGCATTAGTAAAGCAAATGAACGGCCATGTATCCATGAAAATACAAAATGGTACTGAGTTTTTTATTACTTTTCCACCTTAACTTTGGAGGAGTCTGAAATTTCATCAATTTTTATGACATAACTATATATAAATGAAAAATTGTATTGTCCATACAAACAAAGATGTATACATTACTATAATACTAAGTATTTAACTGGTTAATTATTCTTGCTTTTTCTATTGTGGTATTCTACAGTTAAATTAGTCAGGAGGTAATTTATGATTAAGATCTTAAGAATAATCCTGTGTTTTACTCTTCCGGCGATGGTTTCTATTCTACTTTTTTTCAGCTGCAGTATATCAAAACCAATACGAATTGGATTCATTACCGACCTTTCAAGTAGAAATTCACAACTGGGTATTCACGCACGAAACGGTGTAAGAATGGCAGTTAATGAAATTAATGATAAGGGTGGAATTAAGGGTCAACAGATAGAACTGTTCATTGAAGATAATAAGGGAGACATAGACGAGTGCTATAAATCGGTATTAAAACTTGTAGATAAAGAAGTCAATATAATAATTGGACCTTTGGCAAGTAGTATGGCTGATTCTGTAATTATGGCAACTGATGAGAAGAAAACTTTGATCATTAGTCCAACAGTGAGTACAGATGAGCTTACTGGAATAGATGATAATTTTCTACGTATTATCGTCCCGGCATCCATGCAGGGATTGTATTTGGCTGATACTGTGGTCTCCCGGAATGATAAATCAATTGTACTTGTACTTGATCAAAGGAATATTGAATATACCAGAGCCTTTGCAGAAGGGGTCAAAAAAAGGATAAATAGCTCATCCAGTAAAATCGTTAGCGAAATATTATTCAAGGATAAAGGAGAATTCCAAAATATTGTCAGAGAAATTGGACAATTGTCTCCAGATGCTATTATATTTGCAGCCAGCGGGATAGATACTGCTGGAATAGTTCAACAGTATGCCAAAATCTATTCAGTTCCCCAGCTCTACGGAAGTATGTGGGCAAAAATTACCAAAGTAAATGAATACGGCGGTAAGACAGTGGAAGGAATGATTCTTATTGACTCTTATATAAACAAGATACCAACAGATAGAGAAATTGATTTTAACCAGCTGTTTGAAGAGCGCTATAGCATGAAGGCTAATCTGGCTGCCCGATATACCTACGAGTCAGTATATTTATTTGCCAGAGCAGTCAATATGGCTTCAAGTCTTAAAAGTGAAGATATAAAAACTGAAATACTCAAAATGAACCCGATACACGGTGTAACTGATGATTATCAGCTTGATCAATATGGAGATGCTGATCGTAAACAGTCACTTTTTATAATCCGGAACAATTCGTATATTATTTATGATGAAAAAAATTAGTATTCGAAAATTCTTTATATTTTACCTGATTTTAGCTGTTATGTTACCATTACTGCTTTTGGGCGGTGCAGGGTTGGTTATTTCATCCGGTATATTGAAAGAGGAATTATCTCAGGCAAACAACATTCAGGTGCATTTGATAGGTGAAAGTATTAAGCAGTATCTGACAAGCCATCTGGAGGAAATGGACCTTGTAATGATCCTTCTGGACAGCGGCGTCAATCCAGGAGAAATCGGCATAAATAGCATTCTTAAATCAATAACAGAATCTCATGAACATATTTTGGGAATTCAGATTGCGGATAGTGTTGGAACAATTTTGTCTGTCTATCCGGAAGATGATTCCATAATTGGAACAGATATTTCAGGACATAAGTTTTTTAAGGAAGCAATCAGAAGAGCAACCCCCTATTGGGCTCCCTCTTTCATGTCGGAGCAGACAGATACACCAGTTACTTCTTTAAATATTCCCTATAATGATGGTGTAATAACTTCATTTCTCTCCTTAAGCAAGGTAGGAAAGTTTGCATATAGTACTGCATCAGAAAAATCAACCAGGATGGTGTTTATTACTGACCAGACAGGAGTCTTCATTGCCCATCCGGATGAGAAAAAAGTCTCCCTTAGGGAATATGATCCGCTATTCATTTATTACAGAGACCTTTGGAACGGAGTCGAGTTGGATCAGAATGTGATTTATGATGGAGAAGAATATCTTAGCCATATTATTTTTCTGCCAAATACAGGCTGGAAAGTTGCCCTTTATCAGCCATTCAAATCATTTAATGAACCAGTCAAAGTAATGGCTATATGGCTGGCTGCCCTGACAGTCTTAATTACGTTCTTTGCAGTTTTCTTTGGAAACAGATTCAGTATTGGAATCTCCAATCCCATAAATGTCCTGTTAGACTCAACAAAGATTCTCGCCGAAGGAAACTACCAACTGTCAATGCCTCCGGTTAAATTCAGAGAACTGTCCAAACTTGCTGAATCTTTTAAACTTATGGCAAATGATATACGTAGAAGGGAGGAGGATCTTAAAAAAACAAAGACTTACATATCCAACATTATAGACTACATGCCATCTGTATTGGTTGGAGTAGATATTGATGGTAAAGTTACCCAGTGGAATATGGCTGCAGAACAAACGACAGGTATAAAGGTTGATAATACCAGAGGAAAAATACTTTCTGATGTGTTACCCCAAATGGCTACAGAAATGAACTGGGTGATGGAAAGCATAAAGACACATAAAATCAGGAAAGGTACAAAAAAAACACGGAAGACAGATACTGATCTGTTCTATGAAGAAATTACTATCTATCCTTTGACTGCTAATGGGGTTGAAGGTGCAGTGATCAGAATAGATGATATAACTGATAAGGTCCAGATGGAAGAGGTAATGATTCAAAGTGAGAAAATGCTGTCCCTCGGAGGTCTGGCTGCTGGTTTGGCTCACGAAATAAACAATCCTCTGGCTGGAATAATGCAAACAGCCAGTGTAATAAAAAACAGATTGATCAATATAGAGATGGGAGCCAATAAACGGATTGCCGAAGAGATAGATGTAAACATAAATGATATTAAGAATTTTATGGATAAGCGTGGTATCCCTGCAATGATAGATGCTATCAACGAATCAGGAAAACGGGTGGCTGCAATTGTGGATAATATGTTAAGTTTTGCACGCAAGAGCGAGGATCAAAAATCTTCCCACGACATAACAATACTAATAGATAAAACTGTTGAGCTTGCTTCAACCGACTACAATATGAAAAAACAGTATGATTTTAAGCAAATTAACATCCGGAAAGAACATGAAAAGAACTTGCCAATGATACCCTGCGACGGAGCCAGGATACAACAGGTTCTGCTTAATATTCTGCGTAACGGTGCCCAGGCCATGCACAAGGCAGGAACTGAGAAACCACAATTTATTATCCGGACTAAATTTGAAAAAGAAAAAACCCTGGTTACAATTGAAATAGAGGACAATGGCCCCGGTATGGAAGAAGAAACAAGAAAACGGGTGTTTGAGCCTTTCTTTACCACAAAACCTGTAGGGGAAGGAACAGGACTTGGCCTGAGTGTATCCTACTTTATAATAACTGAAAACCATGGTGGTGATATATCTGTAGAATCTAAACCAGGAACAGGGACGAAGTTTTTTATAAGTCTGCCTGTTAAGGGAAATAAACATGAATGAAGCAGCAACAATTCTTATTATCGACGATGACATGGTTGTCCGCCAAAGTATTGCTTT